>NZ_JACRVR010000054.1:0-12237 GCF_018811975.1 Acetobacter sp. P1H12_c
CCTGCGGCTTCTGCCCGCATCCAACCTGTCTTGCGTGGATCATTGCCAATTAAAACATCAAGGAAAGAACACGCTGAATCCGCGACACGCTTTTGCGTAAACAGTGGAGCAATCCGCTCCTTGGCTGATCGAAGCGAACGCACCCATAATTCCAGCGTCTCTTCAACAGACGCACCACCGGTCATCATATCCTGAATCATGGGTATCCATAGAGTCAGAACTCAACACAAAATGCAACTGTAGTGCTAGCTTTCGAACGGTCGAACGCACTCCGTCGGCTCCAATTACAAGGTCATAAGTTTCCGTCGTTTCCTGACCATCATCGCTTTGCAGTGTGACATGAGTCTGTGTTGCGCCATTGATGATTGCCACAGGGACAGTGCCGAACCGGACTTCCACCTTTCCCTCAATCCCGTGCCAAAGCGCCTCTTCAATATCGCCTCGCAATACGGCAATCGGCGCATTTGTCTCCTGCGTCAGGTCGGCAATACGTTTGCGGGTGCCATCCTTGCGTACATCCCAGAACTGAATGTGGTCTGGAGTTCTCTTTTCCATGATATCCAGCACCCCCAGAGCGGCGGCAGCGTTTTTGCCTTCCTCACGCAAACCTATGAAATAACCGCCTTTTCGTCGTTCTGCGGCTCTTTCGATAATCACTGGCATCCAGCCCTGACGCTTTAATGCTATGGCAGCCGACATGCCGCCAATACCAAGACCGACAATTAATGCGCGCTGTGTCATATATCGTCATTCCCATAGAGGTGGCTTTCTCTATCTGAACATTGCATAGATTAGGGATTGCATCAATCTAAACACTGTTCATATCGTGAAGAAGGAGAAGACATGGTGGATCAAGAGCGGGAGAAGTACCATCACGGGGATCTGAAAACAGCGCTGATTGAAGCCTCAGAGGACATCATCCGCGAGGAAGGTGTTGAAGGGTTTACCCTCAGGAAAGCTGCCAAAGCGGCGGGAGTATCCCCAGGAGCCCCCTCACATCATTTCAACGGTACAAAAGGCCTTTTGACGGCTGTCGCCATTCGAGTTTTCAAACGTCTTGAAGCAGAACTGAATGCTTTACCATTCTCCGATATTGCGGCTCAGGATCTCAGGATGCAGGCTTTGGGCTACGTGACGTTTGCTGCGCATAATCCCGGGCTATTCCGCCTGATCTGCCGCGTAGATCTGGTTGACTTCAAAGATCCGGATCTCATTCAGGCTTCCTTTGATGCGTTAACACGATATGCAAAGGCAGCAGCGGCTTATTTCGGGCAAGAGCCACCAGATCTGCACAGGCGGGTCTTCCGTCCACATATGGCCAGTGCGATGGCAACCGCACACGGACTGGCACATATGCTAATAGAAGGGCGACCTGCTGTATTATTGGATACATCAGATCCAGTCAGCACTTTTATTGAAACAATGCTTCCCTCAGTGCTTCTGGCAACATGGCCAGATTAGTCTGTAAGGCAGGAGTCAGTTTCTCGTGTTCCCCGCAAATGCGGGGATGAACCGACAACTGGTCTGATCCTCCGCTGCTGAGAAATTTTGTCCCAGCAGGGAGGTGTAATAGCATGATTATGAGCGCTGCGGGTCGCCACTCTGAAGTGTCCTGTCCTGACAACAGGAATATCATTTTTGCACATCACCCCTCCAACGTGACGATGCTCGGCAGGGAATAGGATGCCCGGAATTCCTCTATTATGCGGGACGATATAACTGCGCTTGAGGGGGGCGGATAGGCACCCTCAGGATACTTCTTTCTTCTGCGAGCATAGACTGGGCGTGGTGGCAGTCCCTTAAACTCAGGTCACTGACACCAACCAGACGGTAGATCCATGCGCCTCCTTTCACGTCTCCTTCATGAACCTCGTCGGTTTAAGGGGCTGAAACTAAACCGTGACACGTCCAATCATCAGTCAACTGACGATACGTCGTTGCGTTACTGTCCTGTTGAAACAGGATGTTCAAAGGGCTCAGGTTTGAGGGCAGGGAGCGGGTGCGTGGCCATTTGCTTCTGTAAATAGCCAAGTGCTGCATCAAGTTGCTGGTCCTGCCCGTTGAAGGTTGCAACTGGCATGTTTTCTACCTCGATATCCGGTTTCACCCCTTTGTTTTCAACAAGCCAGCGCCCTTGCATGTCGAAGTAGGGGTTTTCAGCGGTCCGTGCACTGCCCATGTCCATCAGACGTGTTCCATCAGAAAGCCACACCCCTGCGCCTGCTGTGCGTTCCCCGATAACGGGAGCGATGTGCAACGCTTCAATACCCTGAGCAAAGGCCTCGCCGTCTGAATAGGTGC
Source organism: Acetobacter sp. P1H12_c (assembly GCF_018811975.1). Taxonomy (NCBI): domain Bacteria; kingdom Pseudomonadati; phylum Pseudomonadota; class Alphaproteobacteria; order Acetobacterales; family Acetobacteraceae; genus Acetobacter; species Acetobacter sp. P1H12_c. The sequence goes on from NZ_JACRVR010000054.1 coordinate 2,302, forward strand.
GTTCATCCGTCACGACAGCAATAGGGCCCTGAAAGGCCTGCTGGAAGTTTACCGAAGGCGCATTGCCATAACGCGCCCAGAACATCCACGGCCGCCGCATAAGTTGTGTCAGAACCCAACTATCAATATTCCCGCCGTTATTGCCTCTGACATCAATAACAAGGCCCTTTTTATCAATGTTGGCGTAAAATTCGCGGGTAAAGGATTCCATGTCTTCACCCGTCATACCGCCTAAGTGCAGATAGCCAATCGCGCCTTTACTGGCTTTTTCCACGGCTTCAGCGCGGTTAATTTCCCAGTCGCGTGTGCGCAGATCTCGCTCATCGCTGGCGCTGACAGCTTTGACAATAACTTTGTGTTCTTTGCCATTGCGGGACAGTGTCAGGAGGACCTGCTTGTTTGCCTGATCCGCCAGCAGGACAGACAGATCAGGGGCATTGACGGTGGATTGCCCGTTAACCGCAGAAATAATATCGCCATTTTGCGCATCCACACCGGGTGCTGCCAAAGGAGACTGCTGGTCAGGCAAATCTTTGTCACCCTGATAAATATGGTCTATCCGAAAGCCGTTTTTCTCCCGGACCAAGTGAGCGCCCAGACTTGCAACAAGCGAGGTCGCTGGTTTTTCAGTACTTTTTGCAGGAATGATCTGGGAATGCATTGCCCCGATTTCCGCCACCATCTGGGCAAGCACATCGTCAAGGTCCGAACGATCACCCGCACGCGCCAGCAGAGGTTCAAAATGTTTGCGAATTCCGGGCCAGTCTATACCCTGCAAGGCGTGGTCATAGTAATGGTCGCGATGAATGCGCCATGCATCAAGAAATTCTTCGTTCCATTCCTGCACAGGGTCAATTCTTAGCCGGATCTCTGAAATGTCGATTGTTTTCCCGGTCAGATCATCAGGTTTTTTGGCTGTTGTGGGAGCAATAAACAGATCAGGCGCATCTTTTTTAGGATCACTGGTGAGAACAAGAATTTTCTTCCCGTCAGCGGTTACTTGAAAATCACTGGCTTTAGGAGCGAAAATCTCTGTTTTATGTTCATTGTTGTCAATATGAATGGATTTGAGGGGGCCTGTTTCTTCAGACGTTTCAAGGGTGTAGAGGAACTCCTCTGTTGCGCCGAGCCCCCGATAATCAGCCGCCGCAACAGGGACCTTGTAAAGGCGTGTTGCCAGACCGTCCCATTCTACAGCAGGCAGAGGCTTTTTCGGTTCAGATTTGCTTTTATCATCCTTCTTTTTATCGTCGTCTTTATGATCTTCTGGATCATCCAGCTCCGTTGCAGGCTGGAACAGAAAATGGGTCTTTTTTTGCAGAGCAAGCGCATAAATTCCGGTTCTGTGCGGGAAGGCCGGTCCAAGGTTTCTGTCACCCCATGGGGAGTTGTTTCCCAGTGAAAAATTACGGTCTGATAAAAACCACAACCATTTTCCATCGGGTGAGAAAACAGGTGTGAAGGACTCATAACGGCCGTCAGTCACCCATTCCAGACGGCTGGAACTTGTATCAAAAAAAGCAATCTGGCGACGGAGGTTTGAGCCGCGCGTGCGCACAAAAGCGAGTATTTTACCATCCGCAGACCAGGATAAACTGTCAAAACTGCTGGTGCCGTCCGTTGTGGCGGTATCAATAATGCGGTCTTTTTTGGTTGGGATATCCAGAAGCCACAAACGGCCGGCCAGATCGGTATGAGCAATCTGTTTGCCATCAGGGGAGACGGACAGATCAACAGGTTCCGCAGCAACAGCTTCATTAAGCTGTTCTCCCGCGCCGCTCCCGTCCGCAGAGAAACGCCAGATGCTTGATTCGCCCTTAACATCACTAAAGGCAATGACTGATTTGCCGTCAGGGCTCAGACGAGCATGCCGTAAACGTACCGTATCCGGCGTTGCGATAATAACCTGCCTGCGGGGGGAGGGCGCCGCTACAACAGCATGCCCGCGCATGGTGAAGACCACTGCGTCCCCTTTGGCAGAGAGATTTGTATCCGTTAAAAACTTGGCAGGCTTTGCCAGCCAGTAGGGCGTGCGGGGGGTATTGTCCGAGACCAGATCAAGCGGGACAGGCTTTACTTGATTTGTTGTCAGGTCATACTGATATAAATCAGCCCCTTTGCGGAAAATGATATGGTCTCCGGAAATACTGGCTTCCAGAACGCTGTAATCCGTAAAATGGGTCAACTGTTTTGCATCAGATCCATCTGTAGCAAGGCTCCATAGATTATACCGTTCATTTTCATCTGAAAGCACAATCAGGCGGTCATGCCAGGGCATGGGGCGGTTCAGATTAACTTCATGAGACCCGATACGCTCGGCTTCTTTTCCGCCTTTGAGGTCAAACCGCCAGAGCTGGGATATACCGCCACCCCGGTAAGCACGCATGTTGTCGCGCGTCATGGCAAGCCCAAAACGGGTGAAATAGATCCAGTGGCCATCATCACTCAATGCCGCATCATTGGCATTGGCCAGAGGATAAAGTATTTTTTTACCGTTTTCTGGATGAACCGAGGCGACGTTATAAAAATAGTAGGGTCCGGTTACAGCAGGAAATGAGAATAAAATTCCTGCATTCCTGTCCCATCCGATCAGGCGGATCCGGCCATTTTCATAAGTTACTCTGCGCGGAACGCCACCTGTTGTCGGCATGGTATAAATTTCTGACGGGCCATCAAAATTAGCCAGAAATGCGATCTGTGTACCATCCGGCGAGAGAATGGGGTGCGGATCAATGTCATGTGGGGCACGCGGAGGACTTGTGAGGCGTTGCGCCTTTCCCCCCGCAAGTGGAGCGGTCCAGATGGATTGTTCAGCGTTGAACAAAACGGTCTGCCCGGCAATGGACGGTTCTCTTGCATAGCCAGTCGCTGCAACCGCCTGAAATGGGAGCGTAAGGCATACCCATGAGCTGCATGAGAAAAGAAAATATCTTGAACGATTGGAAAGCTTTTGAATAGTTGTCATGTGTTTATGTATCCAGCGCCTTGTACAAAGTGAACTGTGCTGTAATTTTTCCTGTCACAGCCGTATCATGTTGTTCTGATGTTTCAACAACAAATTGTTGGGCTCTCTCTAAAATTATTCTCACCATGCTCACATGTAAGCCGTCTTCTCCACCATGGGGCAACGCTGGCCGTAGGAATGATTTTAAAGCCTTTTAGAGGCTTCATGAGATGCTCATTATTGAGATGATCACGAGCATAATCAAATTGCACCCGTCTGCGCGTGTTTATGATCAGGAGCACTAAAACACTCCTTTCCATGACGGAGAGCCGCAAAATCCTCTCGAAATACCAGTGAGGTATCTTTGAGATAGTGCTCTCGTTCCGGTTTTGTCTGGGATGCCAGAGGCGACTGTTGCCGTAAAAACACAGTGCAGGTCCGCAATGATGAAGTCCTCCAAATTTATATTTGCTCACTAAGAATCGTGTAGTAGCAGAAAACACGGATATAATTTTGCGATATAAACATAACACTAATCAATAGAGTGAAATATGAATTTTTCTAGGCAGGAGTTTTTTATTCCTCAATCCATAAGACGTGTCCGCTCAACCGGCTTCAGGCTGGCGCTTCCCATGGCTATGTCCACGCTCCTTTTTTCGCCTCTTCTGCGCGCTGAAACAGTGCCTGAAATTGTAAAACCGTCTGAACACGTCAAAAAAGACAAGAAGACAAAAAAGCAGAAAGATTTGGAAAAAACAGTCGCGGCTGTCCAGAAAAGCGGCAACTCTTCTACAGAGACCCTGACTGTAACAGGCACGCGTTTGTCCCAAAGCCGCCTAACAAACGTGATGGCCGGTGTGACGGTTGGTGCCGATCAGGTGCGTAAGCGGGGCTATACCGACCTTGGACTGGCGCTGCTACGTGAAAACACGGCCTTTTCTCTTGGAGACCAGTCTCCTATCGGTGGGAGGGACTGGGGGCTGGGCAGTCCTTTGTCTCTCTGCTTGGTCTGGGCTCACAACGTACCCTGACCCTGATTGACGGGATGCGTATGGTAGGGGGTGCCTCAGCGTCTGTTTACGGGGCAGGGTCGGGCTCTCAGGTTGACGTGTCGGCTATTCCGACTTCCCTTATCAAAAGCATGGATACCCGCATTGGGGGCGCGGGTGCTGCTTACGGTGCTGATGCCGTGGCAGGTGTCGTGAATTATCAGCTTGATGATCACTTTACAGGCGTGGATATGACGGCTCAGGGTGGCTGGACACAAAGTCTGATTGCGCCATCTGAAAAAATTACATTCAAATATGGCCATACGTTTGACCATGATAAAGGTGGTGCCGTACTGGATATTGAATATCGTAATGCCGGTGGCGTTGTGTATAACGACCTGCCGAATACACTGGGTTCAAACGCTACATCGTATCAGCGTGGCCCGCTGGGTGTCAGCACACCTTATACTTATATGCTGGAACCTTCAGCCAGAAACCTTTGGGCGTCTGTTACCGGTATTCCGGGGCTGACGGGCACGGATATCCCTATCTACAAAGGTGTAAATGACGGAATTGCCAACGCGGCTGGCCAGCCACTGATGTTCAGTCAGGATGGGAAATCTCTTGTTCCTGTCACATGGAATTATCTTACAAAAACAGGCTATAATGCTTCGGGCGGCAATGGTCTGGCGACCCGTGACTATAACCAGCTTTACGCTCCTTCCAGCCAGCTTAACCTGACCACTCTTGGTCATTATGATTTTGCGGACCATCTGCACGCAACATGGCAAGGCTGGTACGCCCGCAGCCGCGCCAGTAGTCAGGTCGGGCAGGGGACATGGACAACACCCTATTTTGGTGACGGCCCTCTGGACATGGACAGCTATCTGAACACAGACGGGTCTTATGGAGCAGGCTATCATAACGTAAACGGTGCCTATACGCTGAGCACCGAAAATCCATATCTGACAGATGCCGAACGGACGACGATCAAAAATGCACTCGCTGCCAATGGCCTGCCGACGGACAAGTTCTATCTTTCCCGTCTGAATCAGGATCTTGATGGCGGAATGTATCGCACGGACATGCAGATGTTCCGTTTTCAGGGCGGTCTTGCAGGGGATTTCAACGCACTGGGGCGGCATTTCAACTGGTCTTTGCGGGGGCAGTATAGCAAATATATGAGCGATACATGGCAGCCCATGATCAACACCCAGAACCTGATCAATGCGCTCAACAGCACACGGGATGCGAGCGGTAACATTGTCTGTGCGCCCGGATATCAGAATTCTCCCGCTGCAACCCGGAGCGAAACCTGTGCTCCATTCAATCCGTTTGGAACGGACCAGCTCACGCTTGGCGCAAAGAATTACATTATCTCTGATGCACATTATAAAAACAGCAATGCACAGCGCGATTTTCAGGCGGAAATCAACAGTACGGTCCTGAAGCTTCCGGCGGGTGATGTTCGGTGGGATCTGGGGTATGAACATCGCCGTGAAGGTTATACCTTCAATCCGGGTAGTTTCTTCGCGGGTGAAGAACTGGCGGATGGTTCCCGCAGGCAGTATGGTAACGTCACAGCTATGCCATACACATCAGGTTCTTATTACACGCACGAAGCGTTTGGAGAGCTTGATGTGCCGCTTGTCTCTCCTGCGATGAATGTTCCGGGAGTGTACAGCCTTTCTGCTACGGCAAACGGTCGATACATTCGCAACAGTATGACAGGAAGCTACTGGACGTATATGTTTGGTGGCGCTTGGTGGCCAACGCAGGATCTTGGTTTGTCCGGGAATTATGCACAGTCTGTTCGGAACCCGTCTGTTACGGAACTGTTCTCACCGCAGAGCACGTCTTATGAAACTGCTGATGATCCGTGCGATGCAGCTTATGTTAACTCAGGCCCGAACCCCACTGTCCGCGCTCTGAACTGCGCCAAGGCGCATGTGCCGAGCGGCTTTGTTTCCAACATCACTAACGGAACTGTCAAAGGAACAACGGGTGGTAATCGTGGCCTGCAGAACGAAACCTCTCATAGTTACACAGGTTCTTTGGAATTTCGTCCGCACTTTATCAGGGGATTTGATCTGAAGGGTTCGTTTGTTGATGTCAAAATCAATAACGAGATTACCTCTCTCAGCGCAGAAAATCTGATTCAGGCGTGCTACGATTCATCGTCCTACCCGTCAAACGCTTACTGCAACACGTTTACGCGTGACTCTTCCACACACCAGATTACGGGTTTCACGGATGGGTATTTTAACATTGCCAACCAGCACATGCAGGCTTTGCAGGGCGCGCTGAGCTACGTTCTGCCTCTGTATCGTGTTGGTTTGTCAGAAAATGCGGGGACTGTAGCTGTTAACGGTAACTACACGCATTATGTGAAAAATTCGCAGACTTATCTGGGAAATACATATTATCAGGTAGGGACGACAGGTAGCCCGAATGATTTGTTCACTCTGAACCTCAACTATACCCGCGGGCCTCTTTCTGTGCAGTGGCAGACTATTTTCTACGGGAAGTCACAATACGCGGTTCAGGTTGCCAAAACGGCTTATGAACATAATGACCGTCCGAGCTTTGCTTACTTCAACGCAACCTTTGGGTATGAAATCACGAAAAACTTTGACGCCAATTTCATGATTAATAATATCACAAATGCTCTGCCGAAATATCCCGGCACCGTCAGCGTAACCCGTTATTATGAAGCTCTGATTGGCCGATCTTTCCAGCTCAATCTCGGAGCACATTTCTAAGAATTAACTGCGGAGGGCGGTCTGAAAGAAGTGAGGGAGCCAGAGGCTCCCTCATTTTTTTATGGGAGCTTGTCTGAGGCTGGTTTGTTTGCAGCACGTTTTTATTGCCAGTTCTTATGATGATGTCTCATTGACTTGAGGTGAGACGCCTGTTTCAGACTTCTGTGAAGAGACTGTAGAATAAGTGATCTATATTGGCTGACGGGCGAGCAGGTGATGCCTCTTTAATCGTTTTTCCCTAAGAGGCAGACGTCAGCGTACAGTGTGTGACTGCCGCGTAATGAGCGGGATCATCTTCGGCAACCAAAATGACGAGGGCTGACGAATGCCTTGAAGACATATAGCCGCACAAGACGCTTTAGAACTGCTGGAAACGTTGGGGGCCATGAGTGTTTGCGTCCGGATGATGGATGGACTGGTGGTCTTCCTAAAAAACAGACGGCAGAGAGTTGTGATTGATATCTTTTATCTGAACGCACCGTACGGCGACGAGACTGTGGATAAAAAAGGGAGGCGCTTGGCGTCGGACCGGTCGGACCAATGACAGTATAATACGAACCCTCATGGCGTGACCAACCGCAATGGAGAACTTCCGAGCTTCTCCATGACCATGGGGCCGGTCAGCGATCACAGGGGAGGTGGGCGGTAGCCCTTCTCTATACTCTGCCTCCATAATTTTGATCCCCTCAAAGCATGCTATCAGATCGACTGCGACTATTCTGTAGATGCTTTATGATCAGCCCGAGAAAGCTCCGTGGCTATTTTATGCATATGACGCATGGAATATGCTGAATTAGCATTGGCTTGGGTAGCCGCTTATACCGTATTCATATCGAAACGAGAACAAAAAGCAAAAAGTCTCTTAAAAGTTGGCTGGAAAATAAGAAGGCTTGCTTTTTATCTTTGAGGTTTTTTGGTGTTTCGAAAAGGATAAAAGGTGACGGTTGTCTTCCTGAATGGTCGTTTCATCAATGAGGATGAAGCAATGATTTCGCCCTTTGACCGGGGTTTTACCTTCGGAGAAGGCGTTTACGAAGTTTGTATTTCCGTCGCGGGAAAGATCATTGATCTGGAAGAGCATCTGGCCCGTCTGGACCGGTCTCTGAACGCCGCGGGGATCACTCTGCCGCCGGAAAGAAGCCTGATGCCGGGCCTGATGCATGATCTTCTTGAGAGAAATGGTATCAAAAACGGGTTCATCTATATTCAGGTCACGCCCGGTAAAACTGTCCGTAATTTTATCGCATCTCCAACGGAACGCTCGACGCTCCTCATGAGCACCGGTCCGACACCACTTGAGGAGAGCAATGCCTTCAAACACGGCATGCGTGTCCAGGTTATTCCCGACATTCGCTGGGGGCGGCGTGATATCAAAACGACCATGCTCATGCCGCAGGTCATGGCTAAACGTGCCGCTCTGGATGCGGGTTTTGACGATGTAATCTTTTATGACGATCTCGGGATTACAGAAGGCAGTTCCTCAAATGTTTTTATGGTGACAAACGAGGGTGAACTTGTCACGCGGCCTGTATCGCATCAGATCCTGTCAGGCTGCACGCGGAATACCGTGATTGAGCTCACGGAACAGAACGGTATGACCGTTACTGAACGCCCGATCACGCGTGATGATCTGCTTCAGGCAAAAGAAATATTTCTTACCAGTTCGACTTATCTTGTTGTTCCGGTTGTTGAACTGGAACTCGAAGGAAAATCTAAAACCTATTCTTCTAAAGAAACAAAAAAAATTCAGAATATTTATATGGAATACTTAAATAAATAGATTTTTTCTAAAAATTACGCCGTTTTGTCGTCAACGCCTAATGCTGAACAATGGAGTGAGGGTATGAACAGGACTAGAACGGTTATTTGCACAGCCATTGTTTCGTTCCAGATCGGGTTGGGCGGAATGAATGCTTATGCCGCCGTGCAGGATGATGAGAATGTCGACAAGGCGAAAGATCGCCGGTCGTCGCTGGTTAAACCGGGGTCTAAAGCAACGAATGCTGCGGCAGTGCGTCAGGCCCGCGGGCGCAGTGTGCGAGCGGCTTCCAGTGCGGTGCCAGCCAGTTCTGCGGAGACGATGATTATTACGGGAACGCACGCGTTCAATCGCCGTGCCCGTGATTCCACCTCTCCGATTTCTATTATTACCGGTGCGCAGTTGCGCCAGACCGGCCAGATGAATATTGCAGATGCCATCACCCGTCTTGATCCTTCTATTACCATGCAGGCAGTGGGTGGGGATGCTGGTGCACTGACGTCTTCCATCCGTATGCGTGGTCTGAACCCGAATGAGGTTCTTGTGCTTGTGGATGGAAAAAGACGTCACACCACAGCAAATATCTATGCGGATAACGGTCCGCAGCAGGGTGGTACGCCGGTTGATCTGAATATGATCCCGCCCAGCGCTATTGATCATATCGAAATTCTGCGCGATGGCGCGGCGGCCATGTACGGGTCGGACGCAATTGCAGGTGTTGTCAATATCATCCTCAAAAAGACCGATCATGGTCTGCATATCAGTGGGCAGACGGGGGCAAATGCCTATGCCGGTAATGGCTGGAATTATCAGGTCAATGTGGATGGCGGACTAAAATTCGGCGATGACGGCTACGTCCACATTAGCGGGTCCATGTATCACACGGACCATATGTATCCGCGCACTGTTGATTATCGTTCACAGCCGGGGCGGCTTGGTTATGCGGGATATAGTTTTCCGTCCAATTCCAATAAGGTGATCAGCACGCCTGAAGAAACGCGTGAGAGCCTGAGTATCAAATTCGGTAAGACCTTGTTCAGTGGCGTGAAAGGCTATGGTCTGATTACATACGCGCACCGGCATGGTGAAACATATGAGAATTTCCGTCTGCCGAGTGTTCTGCCGGAAGTCAAACCTAATGGCTTCACGCCCATTGAGACCATGAACGAGAATGATTTCTCCGGCATGCTGGGTCTGACCGGAGATGATTTTCTTGGGTTTTCCTGGGATCTGATACCAATTTGCTTTTGCTATGACCCATGAGCCCAGTCGCGCAATCCGAGAGACATAATGCGCCATGGCTGGTCGGTGAGCTGGTTCCACGCATGGCAGGCGATATCGACGATATCGTCATAGGTTTTGAAGATTCTGTTTGAGAGCCATGTATTACGCATGAACTGCCAGACGTTTTCCACCGGGTTCAGTTCAGGTGACCGTGGTGGAAGCGGTAGGAGAGTGATGTTGGGGGGAACCGTCAGTTTC
>NZ_JACRVR010000055.1:0-11582 GCF_018811975.1 Acetobacter sp. P1H12_c
GTGGGGGGCTGGGTCATGCCGGGCGGGTCCTGAAGCGGGATGGCCTGAAAAGCAGGCAGGGCTGCATGGAAAGGGACTGATAAAAAGAGCCGGGAACGGGGCCGGGCGGCAGAGGCTGGACGGTCAGGACAGGTCCGGTTCCGGCATGCTGCCCGCGGCCCCGGTGGGCTGGTGGTTGTAATAGGCTTCCGCCAGACGGATGGGCAGCAGGTCCATAAAGCGGGACCCGGCCACCAGCCAGCGTGGGAAGATAATGCGCCGTTCATTACGCCGGAGTCCACGCAGAATACGGCGGCTTGCGTGATCCACATCCGTCAGCCCCGGCATGGGGAAGCGGTTGCGGGCCACCATGGGTGTGTTGAGAAAGCCGCAGACAACGGATGTCATCAGAATGCCCGCCTGCTTCATGTTGCCGCCCGTTGCAACCATAAAGCGATCTACCGCCGCCTTGGATGCACTATATGAGGGTGTTCCGGGATAGGATACAACTCCTGCGACAGATGAAATGGCGCAGAGTCGCCCGCGCATACCGTCCGCCGCCTTTGGCTGGCGCCGCATGATCTGCAGGGCTGGCAGCAGCGTGTTCAGAACCCCCTCCACATTGGTGGTGATCATCCGGCGGATCTGGGCGTCGGGCTCATACGGCGCATCATCCGGGCCGGGTGCGCGCCGGGTGCCGCCGGTAATGCCCGCGCAGGCCAGAACCATGTCCAGATGGCCGGTCGTGTGAATCCATTCTTCCATGGCGAGCCGGTCCGTTACGTCACACAGCCGGATGTCTGCCGCAGCCCCGCGGGAGATACACTGGCGGGCTGTGTCCGTCAGCCGCTGGCTGTTGCGGCCGCCCAGAAAAAGTCTGCGGCCAGGGCGGGCCAGTGTCAGAGCCAGCGAGCGCCCCAGTCCGGAGGAAGCGCCGGTAATCAGAACGGTATCGTGTTTCATGTCGCCCTCTTAACCTGAGACTGTTAGAAGATCTCCCCATTATGGCACCCCGACGGCACTTGTGGCAGAGACGCCGGGTGGAGTGTGCGTTGAAAACACGTCAAGAGTGGGAAAGTCCGGGATGTCGAACGCAGTGTCTGATCAGGGTAAGGCCATCAAGCGGCGGGGGGTGTGCTTTGTTATTTCCGCGCCGTCAGGGGCCGGAAAATCGACCATTGCGAACGCGCTGCGGGCGTCTGACCCCAGGCTGCGGCACTCTGTTTCCGTCACCACACGCCAGCCGCGCCCCGGTGAGAAGGAGGGCGTGCATTACCACTTCCGCACCATGGAGCAGTTTGAAGAGATGGCTGCGCAGGGAGACCTGCTGGAATGGGCCACGGTGTTTGGCCGGGGCTACGGCACCCCCCGTGCGCCGGTGGAAGAGGCGCTGAACGCCGGACACGATATGGTGTTTGATATAGACTGGCAGGGCCACCAGCAGATTCGCGCCGCCCTGCCTGATGATGTGGTGAGCCTGTTTGTGCTGCCGCCGTCTCTGGCCGAACTGGAGCGCCGCCTGAATTCCCGCGCCTCTGACCACCCGGATGAAATTGCCCGGCGTATGGCGGCTGCACGGGATGAAATTTCCCATTGGCGGGAGTTTGATCATGTGGTGGTGAATACGGAGCTGGACCGCGCCATTTTTGAAGCCCGCGCGGTGCTGACAGCCGGACGCCTGCTTACGCGGCGGCAGACCGGGCTGGCGGAGTTTGTTCAGACATTCGGAGCCTGACGGGCATGGATTTTTCCTCGGTTTCTGTCCTCTGTCTGGGGGATGTGATGCTGGACCGGTTTCTGTACGGCACTATGGAGCGCATTTCTCCTGAGGCCCCGGTGCCGGTGCTGCTGCTGGAGTCCCGGCGGGAAATGCCCGGCGGGGCAGGGAATGTCGCCAACAACATCATTTCTCTGGGCGGGCGCGCCATTCTGGTCGGGCTTGTGGGGCAGGATGAGGCCGGAGCAGTGCTGCGGGAGGCGCTGAGCCAGCAGGAGCGGGTGGTGGATGCCACGGTCCGCACCACTGCGCGCCCGACCATCTGCAAGACCCGGTTTATTGCCGTGCATCAGCAGGTGGTGCGTGCGGATGAAGAAAGCCGGGTGCCGCTCCAGCCGGAAGAGGCCGAGGCTCTGTGCCGCGCCATTGATGCGCAGATTGATCAGGTTCAGGCCGTTGTGGTGTCTGACTACGGCAAGGGCGTGTGCAGCCCCGCCGTGCTGACGCATGTGTTCGCCATGGCCCGTGCGCGGAGCATTCCGGTATTTGTGGACCCCAAAACGGCGGATTATACCCAGTATCGCGGGGCGACGTGCATCACGCCCAACGCGAAGGAACTCGCGCTGGCCTCCGGTATGCCGGTCGTGACGGAAGAGCAGGCGGAACTGGCGGCCCGCACTGTAATGGCCCATGCGGATGCTGCGGCTATTCTCGCCACACGGTCAGAAAAAGGCATGATGCTGGTGCGGCGGGATGGGCCGGTGCTCTCCGTGCCCGCCCGAGCGCGGGAAGTGTTTGATGTGTCCGGCGCGGGGGATACCGTGATTGCCACTATGGCGCTGGGTGTGGGCGCCAGCATGACGTTCGAGCAGGCCATGCGCGTGGCCAATGCCGCAGCCGGTGTTGTGGTGGGCAAGCTGGGCACGGCCACGGCGGATATTCAGGAAGTGCTGCACGAGCTGGAAGAACAGTCCGGCCCGGACCAGATGCCGCATCTGCTTCCGCTCTCCGCCGCCTGCGCGCAGGTGCAGCGCTGGCAGGCGCAGGGGCTGAAGGTCGGTTTTACCAACGGGTGTTTTGATATCATTCACCCCGGCCACGTTGGGCTGCTGGCAGAGGCCCGCGCCGCGTGTGACCGGCTGGTGGTGGCCCTCAATACGGATGCCAGCGTCAGCCACCTGAAAGGCCCGGCCCGGCCCGTCAACACGCTGGAATCCCGCGCTCGCGTGATGGCCGCCATCCGGTATGTGGACGCCGTGGTGTCTTTTGATGAAGATACCCCGCTGGAGACGATCCGCACCCTGATGCCGGACGTGCTGATTAAAGGTGCGGACTATAAACCGGAGCAGGTTGTGGGTGCTGACCTTGTGGTGGGTAATGGGGGCGAGCTTGTGCTGGCCACGCTGGCCGCAGGGCATTCCACAACGGCTACGATTGGACGGATTCAGCAATCATGAGTCGCACATTGCCCCCCAACCCTCTGACAGATGCCCAGACCGACGGCGCACCGCTGCCTCTGGTTGCCGTGCGGGACCGGTTTTCGGACTGGCTGTTCCAGAAGGCTCTGCCGTTCTGGGCCACAACGGGGTGTGACGGCACCCCGCATGAGCTGGCTCTGCTGGGTGCGCAGGAACATCTCACGCTGGAGGGTGAGCCCGCTTTGCCGCCGTTCAAGCGGGTGCGGGTGCAGGCGCGGCAGTTGTTTGCGTTCTCATGGGCTGCGTTGCAGGGGTGGGAAGAGGGTGTGTCCCGTGCGCACGGCATTTTCCGGTTTATGCTGCATGCCCACCGGGAGGACGGGGGCTGGGCGCGCATCTTAACCCGTGAAGGCGCGGTGAAGGATGCCACGGCTGACCTGTATGATATCGCGTTTGTTGTGTTTGCTCTGGCCTGGTATGGGCGGCTGGAAGGCTCCGGCCGGGCGGAAAAACTGGCGCGGGACACTCTGGGCTGGGTGCAGCAGAATATGGCCACGCCGAATGGTGGCTTTCTGAACTGGCTGCCCGATGATGGTGCCCCCAGGCAGCAGAACCCGCATATGCATCTGCTTGAAGCCGCACTGGCTCTGTATGGTACCACGCATCATGAGGCCGATCTGGCTCTGGCCCATACGTTATATGAGTTGTTCCGGAACCGCTTTATGGACCCTGTTACGGGCACGCTGGGCGAGTTCTTTGCAAAAGACTGGCAGCCTGCCCCCGGTGAGGCCGGGCAGTGGGTGGAGCCGGGGCATCATTTTGAATGGGTGTGGCTGCTGGGGGAATATCAGCGCCTGACGGGCGTGGAGACGTCCGAACCTGCCATGCGGCTGGCCAGCTTTGCCACCCGCTTTGGCCTTGAGCCGGAGACGGGCCGGGTTCGGGATGTTCTGACGCGCGACGGGTCTGTTCTGCGCGGCGGCTCCCGCCTGTGGGTGCAGGGGGAAGCCCTGCGCGGTATCCTGAGCCGTGACAGGCTGGATAGCCGGGGGATTGCCGTCCGGCTGGCGGAAAATCTGCTGGACCATTATTTTACCGGCTGCCCGGTTGGCACATGGGTGGACCAGCTGGATGCGGCGGGCGCGCCGGCTGTAACCAAAATCCCGACCAGTTCCCTCTACCACATCATCACGGCGTTTGATGCGCTGGATCTGGCGGCAAAGCAGGCCACAAAGCCCGTTTTGCCAAAGCTGTAAGGCATGGGCGTTTTTCGGTTAAAGCCGGAAGACGGATGTGTCAGGACCTGATAAACGAAACGGCGTGAGTATGACCCAGACCCAACCCGCGCGGCAGGAAGAAGAAACGCTTCTGTCGCTCTCCCTTCGCCATCCTCCTGCCAACCTTGAAGCAGAGCAGGCCCTTCTGGGCGCGCTGCTGACAAACAACCGGGCGTATGACCGTGTTTCCGACTTTCTGACGGGCGCGCATTTTGCCAACCAGGTCAATGGTCGGATTTATGATGCCATTGCCCGCCGGATTGAAAACGGCCAGCTTGCGGACCCTGTTACGCTGCGGGCCGAGCTGGAAAATTCCGGAATCCTGAATGATGTCGGTGGTATGGCCTATCTGGCCAAACTGCTGACCTCCATGGTCGGCATTATCAACGCCGGGGATTATGGTCGCGCCATTCATGATGCGTGGATCCGCCGCCAGCTGATTGATATTGGCGAGACCGTGGTGAACAGCGCGTTTGGCACAATTTCTGATCTGTCCGGCCCGGACCAGATTGCCGCGGGGGAAGAGGCTCTGTTCCGCCTCGCGACTGAAAAAGGGCAGGACGGCGGCTTTGTGGTGTTTGACCGCGCCCTGACGGACGCCATTAAAACAGCGGAGCTGGCCTTCAAGCGGGAAGGGCACGTGTCCGGTCTGACCTCTGGCCTGCGGGATCTGGACAAGAAAACCGGTGGGCTGCACCCGTCGGATCTGATGATTCTGGCGGGGCGTCCCGCCATGGGTAAAACCGCGCTGGCGACCAAAATTGCCTTCTCCGCCGCGCGTGCGCTGATGATTGAGGCGGAAGAGAAAGGGCCGGGCGTGGAGCCAACCGGCACGGTGGCTATTTTCTCTCTGGAAATGTCGGCCGAGCAGCTGGCCACCCGTATTCTGTCCGAGCAGGCGGAAGTGTCCGGTGAAAAAATCCGTCGTGGGGATATCGGGCAGAAAGAGTTTGACCGCTTTGTGCGCGTCAGCCGTGAACTCTCCCGCCTGCCTCTGGTGATTGACGATACCCCGGCGATCTCACTTTCCGCCATGCGGACCCGCTGCCGCCGCCTGAAGCGCACGCGCGGGCTGAGCCTTGTGGTGGTGGATTACCTCCAGCTTATGCGTCCCTCCGTTGGCACACGCCCGGAAAGCCGCGTTCTGGAAATCTCCATGATTACACAGGGGTTAAAGGCGATTGCGAAGGAACTGGAAGTGCCGGTTATCGCGCTCTCCCAGCTCTCCCGTCAGGTGGAAAGCCGTGAAGATAAACGCCCGATGCTCTCGGATCTGCGTGAATCCGGGTCCATTGAGCAGGACGCGGATTCCGTGATGTTTGTGTATCGTGACGAATATTATCTCCAGCAGCGTATGCCCAAGGAAACAGCGTTTGATTCCATGGAAAAATACTCAGCCGCGCTGGATGACTGGCAACGTAAAATGAGCCTTGTGCATAATAAGGCCGAACTCATTCTGGAAAAACAGCGTCACGGCCCCACTGGCGTCGTGCATCTGTTCTTTGAAGGAGAGTTCACACGTTTTGCGGATCTGGATATGGTGCATGAGGAGCCGCATCACTAAGAGCGGCCCGCTGCACGCAGGCTGGTGCGGCGCAGCCGCCTGATGCCGATAAGAACGCCGGACAGAAAAACGCAGAACACGCCACACAATAATGGAACGGCAATGCTCCGGTGCATCAGGGTTCTGCGCAGTCCGGCCTGAAAGTCCAGATCATGAAACCCGTACACCAGCCAGCGGGATTGGCGGGCAGGGCCGTCCAGAATGGTCTGCACAGCGCCGGACTGTCCGTCCAGATAGGTCAGGGTGCCATCGGTCGCCTGTGCCCGCCAGACGGGAAAATGGCGTTGATGCGTGGGGCGGCTGAAGTAATAGGCATCCGCCTGCGTTAGAAAAGTCAGGTCGTCCGGCGTTTTCAGCAGGCCCGCTGGCTTAAGCATCAGGCTGATCTGCTCTGGGGTGAGAGGCGCTGGAGTCAGGGCTTCATCCAGTCTCCGGCTCTTGGGTCCGGTAGCGGTTTGCTCCGTGATCTGCATAAAAACTTTGCTGTTTAGAAAAGCCGTTTTTATGCCGGTGCATCCGGGTGGTGCGGCACTTATCAACCGTGAGAGAACCTGATGGATCTCCGCGCCGGTCGCCGTGCCAGTCACGCGCAGGGGACGGGTCGCGTTTGGATTGCTTTGAAACAGGCCTGCGGGAGACATGGTAAGCAGTCCGGTTGTAACCCATAAAAGGGCCAGCACACCAAACACCGCGCCACAGAGATGATGGACCCCATGCCACCCTTTATAAGGGGTAAAGGGGGCTGCGCGGCGCAGGCGCAAAACGCCAATCCACAGCCCGGTAACGGTGAGAAAAACTCCCGTGCCAGACAAAAGAATAACGACGTCGCTCCAAAGCGCCGGGTGCTTGCGCAGCACCGCCGGGTAAAGCCAGTGTGGAATAGCCCCAACCCATGCCCAGAGGCGGGTGGAGCGTGTTGTGGCCTGCATGACCTCTCCGGTCAGGGAGGAGACGTAAATCTGCGTGCGCGCCGCATCGGGAAACAGAAAGCGATAAAAGCCATTTTCCCGGCCATGAGTATCCAGAATCCACTGGTCGTCTGTGGTCAGGCCATCAAAGACGGGGCGGCCCTGTGCACCGGTGGCCCGCGCATATCGGGTGGCGCTGGTAGCGGCATCTTCCGGGGTGATGCGCCCCGCATGGCCGGTGCGCAGGTCCAGCGCAAAAGGTGGGCCTTCCTGTGGCGTGAGCGTCAGAACCGGTTCGTGCCCTACCATATTGATCTGAAAAGCCTGAAAGCGTTTTGTGCTGCCCAGTTTAGCCAATTCCGGAAGTATGGCGGGCCAGTGGATTTCCGTCGGAACACGGCGCAAGGCGTCTTCCTCCGGCTGAGGCCATGTGTGCCAGAGCATGACAAGGCCGGAGGCGCACCAGCCTGCCATCAGCAGGCCCATGCCAATACCCAGCCATCGGTGGGTCAGATACAGCGTCCGGCGGAAGGCCTTCATGCGGGGCTGTTATACAGCGCCATGGCGGCGTTCTGGGCGCCGCGCGTCCAGTGGACGGCCACATAGGCCCGCACAATGCGCTGCGCGGCAGCGGGCGGCATGTCCATCCTGAGGGCTGGCATGGCTTCAAGATAGTCAGAGGCGGTGAGGAGCAGCGGCCGGAAAGCCTCTTCCAGCACAGCGCCCCGCTCCCGGTGGGGGGCAGGCAGGGACGGGACCAGCTTGAGGAAGAGCGCGTGGCCGTTCTGGGCAATGACCTCCTCCTGCTCAGGGGGCGGCAGGTGCGCCAGATGCGCGGCCTGCAAGGCATGAGCGCGGGACGGGCAGGCGCTGAGCAGGCGGGCAAAAGCCGGATGATACGCCTCTTCTGGTTGAAAAGGCCGGGGGAAGGGGGAAAACGGTCCCACTGGTATACTCCTGCCTTCCGGTACATCCCGCCCGGCGGCGTGGTCTGAACGACAACAGCAGGTCTCCTGGCTCACGGTTAAACGTCCGTCTCCCGCCTTCCCGGTTGTGCACCAGTGGCGTGCCTTGCGGCAAAAAGACACGGACAAACCGCCTACAGTTGCGGGAGCAGCGACCGACTGAGCCGTGCGGCACGGCATACGGTCTTCCCTTTTAACCCGCCTGCGCGGGGCTGTTGACTGACAGGGAGAGACTGTACGCAAATGCCGGTTTTGCGCAACAGGCCGGTGTGCAACGTGCGGCACGGCCTGTGCCTTAGAGCCGTTTTTTATGGGGTATAAAGCTGCACGTTCGTTGACAAGGTTTTTCAGACCCTGTTTACGCTGCACGCAGCAATGGTGCTTTGTGGCTGCGTGCGCGGCCAGAAGGCTAAGAGGGAAATCGGTCCAAGCCGATGCTGCCCCCGCAACTGTAAGCTGAGAGGGCTTGCGGCGTTCATGCCACTTTCTGTGTCATCCACAGGGGGGAAGGCAGCCGCAGGACCCGAGGACCAGCAAGCCAGGAGACCTGCCATTGCGCCAAAGTCACGGACGGAGCTGCCATACGGGGTGATGTGGCGGCGAGGCACGGTTTGCTCAGTGCCTCCATCGCGGTGACGTTGTTTTGGAGCGAACCCGTGCGTCCAGTCTCTTATGCCCTCAGTCTTCTGTTCGGCATCAGTTGCGTGCCCGCCGCCTATGCGGCCACCCCTGATCCCTCAGACCCGAAAGCCAGTGCTGCCCATCCGTATAAAAAACGGACAGCAGTACCCCCGGCCAGAAAGGTGGCAGGCCCTGAATATATCACGGCTTATGGTAAAACCGCCCCTCTCCAGATGACACCCGCAGTCGGTGGGAAACTTGGCCTGTCCATCCAGCACACGCCGGGCACACTCAATGTGGTCTCGCATGATCTGATGATGCAGCGCGGTTATGCCCAGGCTGAGGCCGCGGCAGACAGCGCGCCGGGTGTTTCCTCTGGCGGGTCTCCGGGGTCGCCCGCGCAGCTGATGATGCGCGGCTTTACCGGCAACCAGATTCTGGTGCTGCATGATGGCCAGTATTTTGGCCCGACCACCATGGTCAACCGGCCTCAGAACACCTTCAATCTGGAAAGTGTGCAGGTGCTTAAAGGCCCGTCCTCCGTGTTGTATGGGCAGGGGGCCGTGGGCGGCACGGTGGATATGCGTAGCCGTACGCCCACGTTTGATGGCCCGCATGCCAACGCACTTGTATCCTACGGCAGTTTTAATACGTGGAACGCCGGGGTTGGCGGTTCCGTGCCGATTACGCAAACGCTGGCTTTGCGCACGGATTTCAGCCGGACATCGTCTGACGGATTTGTAAAAGGAGCCGACCCGCACTCGGATGATTTTACGACAACCTTGCTGTGGAAGCCGACGGAAAAGTTCACCGCGCGGCTGAGCATGGATTATCTGACGGACCGGCTTTCCACTTATTACGGCACGCCGCTGGTGGATCTCTCGCAAACAGGCGGACGTGTGGGTGGTCTGCTCAGTTCCAGCAAAGGGCTGGGCCTTACCCGTGCGTCCCTGTGGCGGTACTATAACGTGCGGGATGGCAAGGCCGGGTCTGTCAACGCGACGCCCACACTGCATCTGGACTGGCGGGTGAACAGCCATGTTCTGTTTCATAACAGCAGCTATTTCATTTATTCTAAACGACGCTGGAACAACGCGGAAAGCCTGACTTACATCAGCGCCCCCGGCCAGACGGATGCCGCAGGCAATGCCATTGCCCCCGGCAGCATCAGCCGGGACCGGTTTTATGTGTATCAGAACCAGCATCAGGTTGGGGATACGCTGCACGGGCAGTTTGATTTTTCCATTTTCGGCATGAAGAACCGTTTTGTGCTGGGAGGCGACGCCTACTATCTGCGCTTCATCCGCAACCGGGGTTTTCCGGCTGCGGACTATGCGGACAGCGTCTCTCTTGTCAGCCCGGACGCCACGCCACTTGGGGCGTTTTCCGGGGAATACCCGTATATGAAATCCCCCACCACGATGGTGCAGGCGGGCCTGTTTCTAGAGGACGTTCTGACCATCCGGGATAATCTGCGTCTTGTGGGCGGCTTCCGGTATGACTGGCTCGCACTGGACCGGCAAAACTACCGGCAGAATGGGCAGTTTAACGCCGCAACCAGTTTTAAGGGCCACTACAACCCGGATAATTTCCGTATCGGTCCGGTGTTTGATCTGACAAAAAATGTCAGCCTTTACGGGGTATATACCACGGGGGAAGACCCTCCGGGCTCCAACCTGTTTCTGGCCAACCGGGGGCAGTTTACAAAACTCAGCCATTCCCGGCAGGGCGAAATTGGTGTGAAGGCCAGCCTGTGGGACGGGCGTTTGACCACCACTCTGGCGCTGTATGATATTCGCCGGACGCGGATGCTGGTTTCAACCGGGCCGGATACGGTGGCAACGGCGGGTGTCCAGAAATCACGCGGGGTCGAATGGCAGGGGGATCTTKTTCTCAACCGCCACTGGAGCCTGTCTGGCAATGTGGCGTATACCTATTCCCGTTACGGCTCTTTCCACCCCAGTGCCTCGGTGGATGCCTCTGGCAATCAGGTGCCTGATGTCCCTGCGGTCACGGCAAATCTGTGGGCTATCTGGTCCCGCGTGGGGGATCTGCCGCTCGATCTGGGGGCAGGGATGCGCTATGTCTCAGCCCGTAAGGGGGATTACGCCAACACGCTCTCCCTGAAAGACTACGCGCTGGTCAATGTTTTTGCAGGCTGGCATGCCTATAAAAACATTACGGTCTATGGCCGCATTGATAATATCGGCAACAAGCGGTTTATCCAGTGGGCGGATACGGGCTACGCCGGGCAGGTGATGCTCGGGGCACCCCGCTCCTTTTCCATCAGTGCGCAGGCGGATTTCTGAGGCGTGGTTATGTGTGGTCGCGGTAAGGCTTGCGTGCAAGGTAGAGCAGCACAGGTGCCGCGATCACAAACACAATTCCAAAGCTTGCCGACACATCATCATTGGATGATGCGCCGAGGGCTAAAAATGTCCCAAAAAGTGAGTCGTCATAAGTGTGATATTCAACCGAATGACTACCGTAAACCTGCGTGACAAAGGACAATAGGCAGTAGGCGTAGGTCAGAAAAGACGCGCCGTCTGACAGGTTGAGGTAGCGTGCAAAATCCCGGTTATATCGTGCGTAGGCAGAGCAACAAAAGGCGATAACAGCCAGATAGTATTTCTTGCCACAAATCCTGTGTGCTGTGAAACTATACGATGTTGTATGGAAAAACTGGGAATGGACATTGTGCACGGACGGCAGGATCAGGTCGGACAGAATACAAAGCGCTGCAAGAAGAGTCAGCTTGCGAGGTGATTTACGGATACTCAGGAAAAACTCATTGCTCAAAAAATTGCGCATGCCTGAAATTTTCCCTGATCTTTATAAAATAAGCCAAACAAATTTTTAATAAGCAGAAGCAAAGAGATTAAAACTAGGCTCAGGACTCATTCTTTAAGATAGAAGATGAAGCTTGCTGCGATGTGGATTGCGGACATGAATGTATGAGCGCAGCGGTCGTATCTGGTCGCAACACGTCGCCAGTCTTTCAGCTTTGCGAACATGTTTTCGATCAGATGGCGCTTTTTATACAGATGCCAATTGTAAGGTGGCTTTGATTTCCGGTTCTTCTTCGGCGGAATACAGGCTGTGATATTGCGTTCTGCAAGCGATAACCTGATCT
>NZ_JACRVR010000056.1:0-10424 GCF_018811975.1 Acetobacter sp. P1H12_c
GTTGAGGGATGAATGCCTCAACGAGACGCTGTTCACGTCTCTCAGCCATGCCCGACAGGTTCTGGCTGACTGGCGGGAAGACTACAATACGGTGCGTCCCCATTCCCAGCTGGATGGCAGGACACCGGATCAGATCGCCAGACAAGGGTCTCGGGGGCATGCCCCCGAGACCCTTGTCATTCCATCAACCCCAAGCCATAAAAAACGGGAACTCTCCTTTTAAGTGGATACAAAAAAGGGGGCACGTCAATCCCGCCAAGGAGGAATGATGCAGAAGTCGCCTGTCCAAAATGGGCTTACAGACACCGACATCTGGTCGAAAACCTGTGGGCAAGGCTCAAGGAGTGGCGGGCTGTCGCGACCCGATACGAAAAAACAGCCGCATCCTTTCTTTCCGTCATCCTCATCGCCGCTACAGCAGACTATATCAAGGCCTAACAGGCCCTAGAGCAGTTCCACTGAATCCTGAATCGAGAGGTGACACTGAAGGCGTCTTGTGATTCACCGTTTTTCCTGATGGAGAGGGTGATGGCACGAGCATTGAGTGATGATCTTCGGAAGCGGGTTCTGGAGGCTGGAGCTGCGGGAGCATCGGCCCGCTCGATTGCGGCGCGGTTTGGTGTTGGTATTTCGACGGCGATCCGCTGGTTGCGTCGGGAACGTGAGAGCGGCGAGCGGACGCCCCGTCGTCAGGGCAAACCGCGCGGATCACGGCTGGACGCGCATGAAGCGTTCATTGCCGGCATGATCGAAGCGCAAAAAGACATCACGCTTCACGAAATGATGGCGCGTCTGGAAAGCGAACGGGCCGTCGGGATCGGTCGCAGCATGCTCAGTCGCTGGTTGCAGCAACACGGATGGACATTCAAAAAAAGACCGCTCATGCACTGGAGCAGGAGCGTGAAGACGTCCTGAAGCACGACAGGACTGGTTTGATCTCCAGCCTGACCTTGATCCGCAACGTCTGGTGTTCATTGACGAAACCAGCCTCTCCACGAAGATGGCCCGTCTGCGCGGGCGTGCCTTGCGCGGGGAACGTTGCCGCGCCGGTGTGCCGCACGGTCACTGGAAAACCACGACTTGGAGGGATCGAAGAACCGTTGATTGATGTGCTTGGCGAGTAATTTCTGGTTTTTGGCGCTTTGATTGACGGTTCTTTGGGTCGGTTTTGATCTGCGTTTTGAGCGGATCAGTGGGTGTTACCCTCTGGATGGCTACGCGGCGGCGTTTATCCGCTCCAGGAAGAGGAAGCGGCGCATGTTGTAGACGATATTGGCCAGACCGATCCTCATGGTGGCCCGGGTGATACCGACAGTTCGGATGAATAGACCCATTTGCGATTTCTGATCGGCAAAGACGTGCTCGACGCGGGAGCGGATCACCGACTTCCCTGCATTAGATCTCTGGATATGCCGGGGCATCGGTTTGAGATGCGGCTTTTTGCGATGAACCTTGGAGACAAAGCCCTGTTTTTCCATAAAGTCTTCGTTGGCTTTTGAGCGATAGGCCGTGTCTGCCCAGACACTTGAGGCCGTATTGGTTTTATCCAGCAGCCCCTCTCTCAATCGCGCGCCATCACTGGCGGCAGCATGTGTTGTTTTCCATTTCCGGATAAACCGGTATTTCCGATCGATGGAAACATGCGATTTATAACCAAAGAACGGGATGGCGAGATCGCTGGAGGGCATACTCCCGTCCTCCAGCCGCTTCGCCTTTGTGAACTTCAGTGTCCATCGTGCATGACGATCCTTGTGCGACAGTTTGGATAGCTTGTCCTGCCAGTCTTCAGGAATACGCCCTGCTCGCAGATCCGCTTTCTCAGCGTTCGTATTGCGCTGCTTGGGAGCAGCCACCAATGTGGCATCCAGGATCTGGCCTGACATCGGCAGATAGCCTGCGTGGCGCAGGATCGCATCAAAGCGGTTGAACAGCCCATCGATCGCATCCGCCTGGGTCAGACGCTCGCGAAACAGCCAGACCGTTTTGGCATCAGGCACCCGATCTGAAAGTCCCAGACCAAGGAAACGCATAAAGGAGAGGCGATCGTTGATCAGATATTCTGTCCGCTCATCAGACAGATTGTTGAGCGTCTGGATCACCAGAATTTTGAACATCAGCACCGGATCGAACGGGGGACGGCCGCCTTTGATCCTGTCTGAATAGGCCAGAGCCTTCTCCAGATCAGGGCGGAAGGCCTCAAAATCCACAGTCCGGGAAAACGCTTCGAGCTGATCGCCAAGCCCGCTTAACCGGGCCAACCGCTCTTCAACATCAAAGAAACCAGCCTGCTTCATAGCGCCATTCCCTCAGTCAGAACCAGACGAATGGAATCACAGAGACAGACTCAAAACCAGAGGGTTTTTCGAACCCTCCATCTGAGGATTGCGGCATCCGGCAATTTTATCTCCCATATGTAGGCGACTGCGGCCTGTCTGCTCCTGCATCACTGAGCACACAGGCGGATCAGGGAGGGTAAGTGGAATGTCGGTTATCGGGAAGAAATAACTGAATGCTGTCGCCCGCTGCGATCGCCTCGATTGTCGAGGCGTCGCGAGCGGCTGGTCGTAGCGAGACCGGCGGCATGCTGATTGGGCGCTACGGCCCGGAAGGCTGGGTCGCCGACATCGTCGAGGCGATGCCGAATCCCAAGGGTTCGAGATCCGGCTGGTTCTGGTTCCAGCGCTCGAGCACCAGGCTAACCGCGCTGCTGGAGGACCGCTGGAGCAAGGGCCTGCACTATCTGGGGGAGTGGCACTTCCGCCCCGGCGGTTCCACTACGCCGAGCAGTTCCGATGTCCGCGCGATGCTCCAGGTGGCGGATGATGAGGCATATCGCTGCGTCGCGCCTCTTCTGGTGATCCTTAGCGGAAGGCTGGATGCGGACTAGTCCCTGTCCGTGACGCTTTTCCGAGCGGGTCATGCGATCGCGCTAAAACAGTGCCGTGGCAACGATGACGATAAGGTATAGAGCCCTCTAGGATCGCTGCTGGCGAGCGTTCGAGAGTGCGCCGGGCTCCGATGTCAGATCGCTACTGAACTCGGGTTTGCCGCTTCATACTGTGCTAGTTCGACATCCGACCAGATGATGTAGACGAGGTCAGCGGTACGGTGATCTGTCTGAGCCTTGGTCAACTGCTCCAGGGAGATGTTCATCGCGAGCACGATCGCTGGACCGGAGGTCCGCTTCTTGAGTGCGGTTTCCATGTGGAAGCGAACGCCGTTGATCGTGGTCTCGCGGTTCTTCTTGAAGGTTTCTACGGCGGACTTGCCAATCAACTCGACCAGTGCGTCGCCGTCTGCATGTGCAAAGGATGGCAGCAGATAGATGACGTCCAGCCCAGCCGCGCTAGCCAGCGCGGTTGCCTTCACAATTCCGCGTTTCAGGGCACCGACATCAACACCGTGCGACTTCGTGTGAAATGGCATTCGAATCTCCGACTTGGATGTTTGACTCGCTTCGTGAGCAAACTGCTACCAGCAAAGCGCGCCTTAGCCTAGGAGGCTGCCGCAGCATCGAGGGTACGGCTGTCGGCTACATGGCAAAGATTGGCCTGCTGTCCACGAAACCGGCAGCAGGCCAGATCTGCCGTTCGAAACATCGCCGGGGAACGGCACAAATGCCCCAAACTCAGCCTATCAAGCTTAGTTTAGCAATGTCCGCTTTCAGGCAATTACCATGAACGTCCGAATGTCCGACATGTAGGCGAGTGCCGCCTGTCTGCTCTGTTCACCAAGAATAGAGCAGACAGGCTGGCGTGCGGGGAAGTAGAAGATCAGTTATCGAGTAGCAAGGTCATCAATGAAGTGCCGGGCCACAACGTCATATGCAAGAGATAGTTTGCTGATCTGGATCGAGATAAATCCAAACTATATGCTTACAATTCGTCGCCACTGCTGCCAAACCCCGGGCTGAAAAGACGCTTGTAGAGACGGTCTGCATAGCTATCCGTCATTCCAGCAATATAATCGCATACACGACGCTCCTTAGAGCTTTCTATACACCCATCCTGCCAGGATGACTGTGGAATCAGGCTTTCTGGATCTGACTGTAGAGTTTCGAACAACCGCTTTACGACCATTTGACCACGTCGCTCAAGCTGCTGCACCTCAGCCTTCTTAATTATGAGTTCGTAAGCCAGTCCCTTAAGGGATTTCAATAGCTTTGTGTGAAGATCGGGAAGAGTCGCGTTGAATCTGAGAAGTGGATGTGTGTATGAAACATTTTCCGAAAACTCCACGCTACTGACAAACAGGTTTACCAGCCCAGAAATCATCTGCTTTCTTTGGAAACTATCAGCAAGAAGGCCGTTCGCGACTAAATCGGCATTAAAACTATTCAATGATTTACTATCAAGTTTGTTGAAAGCTACTGTAATTGCATTTCGGACAGCACTCTCGGTCGCCAAACCGCGAGCGACAATGTCCTCTATGTCATGAATGCCATAGGCAATGTCATCAGCAAGTTCGAGGATACTGCAGTCAAGGGTATGGTGAGCCTGTTTGCCGTTAGCTGATGCTATAAACTGCCGTCTATCATTGGGTGAGAAGCCATCGAGAGCCCATGCGACAACATCTGCCTCATCCTCATGAAAAGACTTGGGGGGATGGCTAAAGGCGTTAAGGTCAAAGGTTTTGATTGAACGAGGATACTTCAATATCCCCAGAATCAAACGACGTGTTGGGTATAGCCCTTTTCCTCGTTCATTATATTTTTCAAGTTTGGTTATAATGCGAAGGGTCTGACCATTTCCTTCGAACCCGCCGTGCTGCAACATGGCGTCATGCAGCGCTTGCTCTCCTTTGTGTCCAAACGGCGGATGACCAAGATCATGAGCGAGACAGGCAGCTTCAATCAGATCCCGCTCAGGTAGCCATTTTTGGTCGTTCTCAGGAAGAATCTCTATCTTGGATTGTAATACTTGAAGTAGACCATAACCGATCTGGGACACTTCAATAGAATGAGTTAGGCGTGTACGATGAAAATCACCTTCTCCGGTACCCATCACCTGCGTCTTGCCTTGTAGCCGCCTAAAAGCAGCTGAATGCATTATGCGTGCGCGGTCTCTCTGAAATGGGGAACGAGGGTCTCCTGAGCGTTGGGGCTGATTTCCATAAAGTTGCTCTTTAAAAAAGCTTAAATCAGAGGTCATGGGTAAGTCCTTCTTCTAATGATCTAGGTCGATTTTAAGTCGAAGATTTATATTTTCGAATGTCGGCCACAAGGAAGCTGCCATGCTACTTCGTCGTCACGAAGGAACGAAGAGACTAAATTTATTATTTGGCTTCTGGGCCAAATCGACAGTTCAGATTCGAACAGATGACGTCCGCTGTGTGGAAAACCAGTTGGCAGTGTGTATGTCTGACATGAAGGCGATTGCCGCCTGTCTTCTGTGTTTTTTCTGAGTCGACAGACGGTCAATCATGACGAGTAAAAAAACTCATTCATGAACTCTTCTCTCATCCGTGCAGCGCAGATCTGATCCGTCAATATGCACACCAGGTCCACACTGAAGAACTGGAGGCGTCTGGACTGTGAACGTGCTTCCAGATGCACGTCCCCTAACATGACTAAGCTGCAGCCCCTTCCGGGCCGACAGTCGAACATGCCTCAGTGTCAGACCCTCAATCGGTGCCTCGGGCAAACCCAACGCAACACCCGCAGTCTGCGCATTTGTCGCCGTCAGATCTGTAATAGTGACATCGTGAATATGCGGGGTGGTTGATGTTACCGAAGAGGCGGGATCGGCCATTAACGCAGTCTGCTGCGTTCCCCCGGGCTGCCCTGCATAATAATCACTGATCGACAGCGGAACCCGGACATGGTTCATCGTCAGATTTTCTGCACTAATCCAGCCAATATCTCCGCCGCGATCCCGCCCAGACTTAATTCGCAGTCCGGACAGTGTGTTCTGAAACGAGACGTCAGAAATTTTAATATGATGAGCCCCATTGGCCAGTTCGCTACCAATGGACAGACCGTGCCCTTCGCCAAAGCGAGACTGTGTAATGCTGATATCGCTCGCCGCTCGACCCGGCTGCATCAAACCGGACTTGATGGCAATGTTGTCATCCCCTGTCGCAATATCGAGAGTGCTCATCGTGACATGATCCGAGGAGACAAGATCAATACCATCAGTATTCCGAGACGAGGCCGGGTTTCGGATCGTGAGATGATCGATCCTGATCTCGCTGGACTCCCTTACAACGACCGTCCACATCGGAGAATTGGTCGCCGTAACCCCTGAGATCCGTCCATGCTGCACGTGCGAAAACTCAATCAGCCAGGGGCGTGGCAGACCATTCGCACCAGGCACTCCCGGATAGTCTGGCCCGTAAGGTAAAGGGCCTGAGGTCTGCGTCTTATGTGCCTGCACGGCTTGAGGCCACCAGACAGCAGCGCCATTTCCATCAATATGACCCTGACCGGTTATGGCCACGTCCTGAACATCAATCGCAGAGATGAGGGCTTCTCCAGGCTGCGCTGGATTCCCCAGAAAGGCCCAGTGGAAAAGATGAGTGTCCGAACTTCCCAGAAGGGTACTTCCCTTCTCCAGATTCAGCGTGACATGGTTTTTGAGAGACAAAGGTCCGCTCAACCATGTTCCTGATGCCAACGACACCACGCCACCACCTGCCTCGCTACAGGCTGTAATGGCACGTTGAATGGCCGGACCATCATTCGTATGTTCGTCATGCCGTGCACCATAAGTAATAGGGTTACAGCGAGACGGCGCAGCATGACCGATCATGGGCATGCACAACAGCGCCGCGACTATCCCACCTAAAATCAGCCCCGCGTCTCTCATAGAGAGACTGCCTAAAACACATCTTTGGTCCGACTGATTGCGTTTTTGAGCAGCGCTCCCCGTCACTTCCGCAGCCCCTTGATACCCAGCTCTTCCCACATCCAGTCAAAACTGAAAGAGGCCCCTGCCCCCTCACGCCCTAAACCTGCTGTGGTGCCTTCAATCTGCTTCAACCAGGCCGCGACTTTCTTCTTGCCCGCCGCTGTTGTAACAGCCTGCCTCGGCGTGACATGCCCAAGCCCCGGAACAACCTCATCCAGAACACGGCGATAATGCTGCTCCAGAACAGCAGCCAAAATTTCCGCCTCCTCTTCAAGCGGGATCTCGTCTTCACGCACATCCCCTCGACCAGAGGTCCGCTGCTCTTCTATAGCCTGCTCGGCGGTCATAATCTGTGTCAGAGGGGATCCAATCAGACTTCCCAAGGCGTTGCGGAGTAAAGCCGTGCCTTGCTCAGCCCGCGTTTCTGAGTTGACCTGTAATCTCAGCTGACGGCCTTTCAGTTCCAGGTTCCCCAGAACAAGACCACCATCATCCAACGTCGTACTCAAAAACTGAGCTTGGCTGTCTCCTACCTTAGAATAGGCCTCAGGAACATGGTCACCCGCCTGACGCGTCCAATTCCAGATCATACGCCCCGCATGCTGCAAACAGGATATCGTATTCAAAACCTCGGCAATGTTCTTCTGAGTGCTTCCCTTGCTGAGAGGAAAACATACGTCATGAAAGACCAGGTCTTCGCCATCGCTGTTAAACAGGACAGGTGGCTCGGAGGCGCTCACCATGTTTTCCATGGTTCTAAAGAGCCAGGTCAGCGTGAAAACCGGGGCCAGATCACGGAGCACATCTGTTTTGATCTTTGGGAACTCAGCCTGCCCCCGCTTACGCTTGAGAACATCGCGCAAATTCTCAGCCAGATCTTCGCAAGCCTGCTGAGAATACGCCAGCAGACTCCCTGCCAAAACCATTTTACCATCTTCGGGGACAAGACGTGCCGCGATGCGCTCCCAAGGCTTCAAGGACTGTGTGGCTGAGCGTTCATGAACCAGAACAGGATCACCACCCCGCAGCAGGTCACGCACCATCATGCTTTGACCCGGCACGATCTGCGAAACCTCATACAGGCTCATGACGGCCTCTTTGAGGCCCCGCATATAAGCGCTTTTGCGTGGACCTTCTTTCCAGCCCCGGCGTTTCAGATAAACCTCAACGAAATTTTCGTTATCCCAGTCCTGTCCCAAGAAATCTTCGAAGGCACAGCCCCAGAGTGACATTGCCGCACCCTGCCCTAAGATATCTCCCAGATCTTCGAAGCTGATATCCGCCGCCTCTAAAGCCGGTCCCAGATGCTCACCCAACACTTCTTCAAAACAGGATTGCCACTGATCCTGCTTCAGATATCCGATAAGCCCTGTCAGATTGTCAGCGTTCATAAATGCGACGACCTTCACTATTTTTCTGCGGCGGAACGGCAAACACCCTGTTTACCCGAGACAAAGAGAATATCGTGCATAGCGGTTTTCTCCCGTCCGATTAAAGGCACCAAGAGATACCAGATCGGCCAGATCACGCGTCGCCGTGGCAGATGTGGCGCCGGTGATGGAACGATAGTTCTGGGCACTTAGACCGCCTTGGAAGCCGTCAGGCCCTTCTGCCAACATCCGAATCAGAGCCTTTTCATGACGAGTGTTCAACTTGTCACGGAGGCGGTCCAGAAACCGCGTTTTCTCAATTAAAAAACGAATATTCTGAAGCGTGCGAAACTGGGGAACCGGAATGTCGGCTATCAAGCCGTGAGATGAGAAAAGCGGCCATGCGTGCGATCAATGTTCATGACAGCATATCGCCGCTTTCGGATCGTTTTTGCTACGCTCACGCTTCGACCTTCTGAAATGACGGCTAGTTTCAAGGCGCTTGAATTACGCCGTGGCCAGCAAATTCTCAATATAGGATAGGGCGAATTGACGTGCAGCGGCTTCGTCCAGCCCTTTGACGTGCATCCAGCACGGTGTTGACCGTTTAACGAATAACTCTTTTAGCCTCTCCAAGTGCTCGGTCGCCAGAGGCTGACCAGGGACGCTTCCACAGTTGGCCCAAGCGAAGTCCAGGCTCTCACGCACAACATGTTCGCTCTCGTCGGTTTGTTGCGCAGCCGAGATTGAGCTTAAAATTGCATCAGCAACCTCCAATCTCTTTTTCACATTAACACGTTCGCAATTGTAGATTGCGCGCATATCCTCGGCATCCAAGTCGATATGGACCGCAACCTGTAGCTCGTTACCCGTACGCGGATCTAATGCATAAACCGACTTCAACCGATTCGAAGCGTAGTCACAGCCAAGGCACACCACGATGCGGTGAATGCCGAAGTATTCCACGTAGCCGAGGATCAAACCTGTTGCCGGGTTTGCGTCGATAGCGACGCAATGCAGAGGCGTGTTTGGCGGACGGCCGTCGACCAAATCATCGCCGTCATAGAATCTGAAGCAGGGTTGCGCGTCAGGCTCACGCAGATACGATACTGCATCGCCGCATTGCTCAATTGGAACACCGGCATAGTGTGCCTGCGCCAATGCGCTTTTTACGAAAGATCGGCCCGACGATGGCCCCCCGCAGCTCAGGTCGATGTTTATATTACCCTTCGCATAAGCACGTGGGCCTTCGCCTAACGTCTCCTCTATATCCACCGTTGGGTATTTGCGCTTCAGTCCCTTTAAAACATCGCGAGCCTGAGTGACCGACCCTGCTGTTACAGCGATGCGGTGGCCATTCAGGGCCGAAGTGCGCTTAATCACCGGCCGTGCCATTTCCAACTGGCCACCGACATCCAGCAGAAAGTCCTCATGCGCCGTGGTAGTGACCGCCATGCGCAAATTTTTCCCGCTCTGGCGCTTGATACCGATGTGGAGAACGAGAGGCCGCAACTGCTTCTCTAGTTCTGCGTCCCAAATCTGGCCTGCTCGGTTATTACAGTTGCCATGCAGAAAATTGTTTACAGTTCGGCGTCCCCCGATCGCATTAGGGAGGATATGCTCTTTTGAATCATCGGCGGGCGCTATGCCTTGACCGCAAATGGCACAAATTGCTGACACATCATCCCCCTAGGCAAACAGCGTCGGCCCTAGGGAAACGCGTGTTTATCTATCCGTTTTAACCTAAAACTGTAAGTCTCGCTATCGGCCTAACCCGTCTGCAAGAGATCGTGCTGCTTATGTCCGTTATGCAGAAAGCTGTTCATCGGTGTGTATGTCAAATATGTAGGCGACTACAGTCTGTCCGCTGCCATTCGTTGGGCAGACAGACTGTTTAGGAGGGGAACGGAATGTCTGGTGTGGAATTCAGAGCCTGAAAAATTCATCATCAATCCAACCCATCAAATCCCGGGACTAAACACCTTATGTGTTTCCAGCCTGTTATGATGACCTCATGAACGCCCCTGGCCAGGGGCGTTCATGAGGTGAGATACAGCGCTTAACACCTGGTAGCCTGACCACGTTTTCTAGCAGGCTGATCTCGCCTCTCTTCACCGTCTCGAACAGTTGACGGCGGCCCGCTTTCGGGACCGCGAACATAAGAAAGAGAGAGTGATATGTCTGCGCAAACCGTCATTGGAATAGA
>NZ_JACRVR010000057.1:0-10095 GCF_018811975.1 Acetobacter sp. P1H12_c
CCGACATACGCCATAGGGGACGTTGGCTGGTCGATATGGCGCTGATCGTATGTAAACTGGTTTCGCCACATTGTGTAGCTGTTGAAATCATGCTCCCAGCGCAGGCCAACCACCGTGCGCCGATCAAAGCGCCCCAATCCTGCGGATTCAGGACTCATAGCAACCTTCGCGCCATAGCGACCATTGACCAGCAGATTGACGGACGCGCATCCGGCTGCCGCGCTGGACGCATTGGTGCACCCCCGCTGGTAGGGATTGGCCCGATACTGGTTGAGTGACAATCTTGCTGGCAGAAAAGCATCCGTGACGTTGTTGACGAATTTCAGGATAAGACGATCCGATGACGTCAGATTGACACGCAGCCGCATATTTTCTGTCGAGGTATTATAACGGCTATTGGCAATGAAGCCGTTTCCACGCACATCGCTGCCAAAGATCATCAGATCATAGTGTCTATTGCCAAAACCGAGCGTTGCATAATTGTTGAACATCCCGAAACTGCCGAAATCGGAGCCCAGTTCCAGTCCGTGGATGTCTGTGCCCTTTCGCGTGCGGAAATTGATGGCACCATTAATGGCGTAATTACCATACAGCGTTGAGGCAGGCCCCTCGAAAACATCCACACCCTGATAGGCATGAGGATCAATCAAATCGGCCCGGGCGGTCCCATCGGGTTGGGTCATGGGGAACCCATCTTCCAGAACCTGAATATTTTTAAGTCCCCATGATTGACGATCTCCTGAGCCACGAATGGACACGTTCGTATCGCGAGGGCCATTCCCCTGAGTGAAGCTGACGCCAGGAATAGTCACCACCATATCGGCAACACTTTGGCTAACCTGGTTCGCGAAACTATTTCTGTCGGAACTATAAGTCGTCTGGCCCGCCGGACGCGTAAGGGCAGAGGATCGACTTAATCCCGTTACAAGAATCTGTTCTGTTTTGACGGGATTTTTTTTGGTTCTGGACGCAGGAAGAACACGGTTGCTCAAAGGTGGGCGAGGCTTCTCTGTGCCGACGGCAGCGTAGGTAGTGGTAGCCGAGAAAATGGCGGCAGCGACCATTGTCCCGTAAAACGGGAGTGAAAAATAAACAATACGAAACATGTGAAGGGACCTGAAGAGACAGCACAAAATGCTCACCTGCATGGCAGGTCAGCGGCTCTTTCAATTCAGATCAGGCAGGAGGTCCCTGCGGGCAGAGAGAAGTCCGTTTTGGTGTTGGCGGCCCCCGGATGAATGTGAACATCCATGACTGACGAATGGCAGCAACACATAATCCCACAAAAAGACAGAAAACGATGCCTACAACGAGCAGGTCCAATGCTTCGGACAGAAGAAAGCCGTCATCATCGGGGGCAGTTGAGCGATGGTGCTGTCCGTCTGGATCAGACGAAGTGCTTAGATCGTCGCAAAGAATGCTCAGCTTTGTAAGGGTGTTGAGGGGATCGTCGATTAGTGTCGCAGGGGAAGCAATTCCGCCAAATGTCAGGCGTGCAATCAGTGCAAGCAATACGAGAGGCCAGAAGGCCAGCAGGTAAGTTGGACTGTGAGCACGTGGAGTCATGTGTCACCGTTACAACAAGTTCTCTCTGTTAACCAGTCTATGTTTTTTAATGCCACGTCCCACAGCACAGCCTTATCGAAAAACAGCCCCGTTATAACCCGTTTAAGACTGGCCTTCACGTCTTCAAGCATTGCAGCCGCTGTCATGAAACTCTCCTCGTCCAGCTTACGGAGTCCTGCGTGGAAAAATCCAATTCCAAACGAACGTGTTTTCGGGAAGCACGTCATTACCAACCCATCAAAAATCTGATGTGTGGACAACATTATGAGAGCATTGAGAGGTGTTTGAAAGCGACAAAAACACCGGACTGGTAAATCTGCTTTTGCAGGACGCCCACTCCAACTAGCAGCAGGGTCAGACGCAGCACCGCAGTCAGTAACACCCACGCGGACTTCTTTTCTTCAGACGTGAAATAGGGCCGGCTGAGATACCATAAATCGTCGAAAGCGGCGCGAACGTTCTTCATGCGTCAAAGACCCGTAGCAGTCGATCACGGGAGGCGGTTGCCAACACTTTGACGACTTCTTCGTCCTGCATTGTTGGTCGAGCCGGATTTCCATATTCCCGGATGGAGACGGTTCCGTTTTCTTTTTCTTTTTTCCCGATGACCAGCATGACAGGTATTTTGGCGAGACTATGTTCCCGGATTTTATAGGAGATCTTCTCATTGCGCAGGTCAGGAAGAACCCGGATATCATGGTCTTCGAGTGTTTTGATGAGGTCTCCGGCATGGATATTAGCCTCCTCTGTGATCGTCGCGACAACGACCTGCACCGGTGCGAGCCAGAACGGCAGATGGCCTGCATGGTGCTCCAGAAGAATGCCAATGAAGCGCTCAAGTGAGCCAAACAAGGCGCGATGCAGCATGACAGGCGTGTGCTTCTGGCTATCGGCACCGACATAGTGTGCGTCCAGCCGTCCCGGCAGGTTGAGATCGACCTGAACTGTACCGCATTGCCAGTCCCGTCCGATGGCGTCCCGCAGCACGAACTCCAGTTTCGGGCCGTAGAAGGCGCCTTCGCCGGGATTGTGGGTGTATGTCAGTCCGGCAGCTTCGACACCATGGCGCAGCGCAGCTTCTGAGCGGTCCCATATTTCGTCCGACCCCACCCGCTTTTCCGGACGATCGGAGAACTTGATCCTGACATCATCAAAGCCAAAATCCCGGTAAATCGAGAGCACCAGATCACAAATCCGCTGCGTCTCACTTTCCATCTGTTCGGGCGTGCAGAAAATATGGGCGTCATCCTGCGTAAAGGCACGCACACGCATGAGACCGTGAAGTGCTCCCGAAGGTTCAAAACGATGAACCTTACCGAATTCTGCCATGCGGAGTGGCAGATCACGATAACTTTTCAGTCCCTGCCGGAAAACCTGCACACCCCCAGGGCAGTTCATGGGCTTGAGAGCGTAGGTACGTCCCTCAGTCTCGGTGGTGAACATGTTCTCCCCGAATTTGTCCCAGTGACCGGAGGCTTTCCACAGAGACAGATCCATGATGTCAGGCGTGTTGACCTCCACATAGCTTTCCGTGCGCTGACGCTTACGCAAATAGGCGAGGAGTGTCTGGAATAATGTCCATCCATTGGGATGCCAGAATACGGCCCCCGGTGCTTCCTCCTGAAAATGGAAGAGATCCATCTCACGACCAAGTCTGCGATGACCACGCAGCATGGCCTCCGCCCGCTGTTTTTCCCACGCTTCGAGCTCCTGTTCGTTACGCCAGGCCGTGCCGTAAATCCGCTGGAGCATTGCTCGGTTGCGGTCGCCTTTCCAGTAAGCGCCCGCCGTTTCCAGCAGACGAAAAGCATGACCCACGTCTGCTGTGTTGGAGAGATGTGGTCCACGACACAGGTCCACGAAATCACCCTGTCGATAGAACGTCAGAACAGCATCAGCCGGGAGTGCGTTGATGATCTCGGTTTTGTAGTGCTGGCCCTGTTCGCAACACCAGGAAAGTGCACTCTCCCGGTCCCACACCTCGCGGACGATTGGTTCATTGCGATCAACGATTTCATGCATGCGGGCTTCGATCCGGGGCAAATCGTCCGCCGTGATCGGCTCTTCCGGCCCGACATCGTAGTAAAAGCCGCTTTCAGTAGCGGGTCCGGTCGCAAACAGAGTGCCCGGAAACAGTTCGCTGATCGCCTGAGCCAGAATATGCGCCGCGTCATGGCGGATGAGAGGTAGCGCATCTGCATCGTGCCGGTACACAGATTGGGACCGAATGTCATCGGCTATGCTGGACGAACGGTCATGAAGAACACCATTGATCCGACAGGCTAGGGCTTCGCCTGCCTCTTTTTGGGCAGTACGATGGAGGGACGCAGACGATGTCATTGAAGACCCTTGACGAAAAAGAACGGAGAGATGGCAGGAACTCATTTGATGGCCTGCGGAGGAAGGGATTGCGTGGTCGAACGGACGGGCGTTGCAGGACAGGACTGGCAATCAGAGCAAAGTCCCTGCAACTCAATGATCCGTCGCCTGACCTGAAATCCAAGACTGTCGGCATTTTTGTCGATCAGACGGAAGGAGGCCTCGTTTTCCACCGACTGCGCGACGCCGCATTGCTCGCAGATACAAAAAACCAGACGAGAGGGATTTTTCGCTCTGATGTGCACAAACGCATTCCGGCTTTCCAGACGGGCGACGAGGCCTTCGGTCATCAGTCTGTTCAGCGCACGGTAAATTGTGGGAGGAGCCAGCGTGCGCCCGTCCGGGCTGTCAATACCCCGCAATATGTCATAGGCAGAAAGCGGAAGTCTGGCGTGTGTCAGAACGGTCAGTACGTCGTCTCGGACCGACGTGATACGGTCTGAAGACCTGCAATGCGGAGTTGTGGAAGAACAAAGTCGACGAGAAGACGTTTTCATATTCTTCATCCAGCAACCGTATCGATGATGAGATGAATGCCGGCCGGAGTATTGTCGTGACCCGGGCGACAAATGCGATGCAGGCAGCCAGCGTGTTGACCGCCAGAACCCTTGATGAACGCCACTGAGAAAGAGTCCAGCGTGCTGGTCATGCCCGCGCGTGGATCGGGGTAACTGCACCATTCCGCACAGGCGGCGCCGTAGCAGCAGATAAGCCTGAGCGCACCGGACGCTGCTTCAAACGCGACGTCATCGGGAGGCGTTGTCGCCAGTCTGAGACGTTGCGGACAGTCCTTCGTTACTGCGGAAAACAGGCTTGATAATTCCGCGGCATCGCCAAGAATGAGAGGCGGGAACTCCTTTGTCAACATTCTCGAAGTAAGGGCATCGACGAGTTCACCGCAGGTGCCGCACATATCGAAGACGGTCCGGGAGGAACCGTGCGCTGCCAGTGCTTTGTGCCAGACATCTGGAACGATCCGTCCCCAGACGACCATGTCGATATCGCCGCGATGGAGGTCCAGCAGGACGGATGCATTGGAACAGGCAATCACGTGTGGGGCGGGATAGGCTAGAGGCGGCATCTCAGGACTGTCTGGCGCCGGGGCGGGCCAGCTTTCCACGAACAGCGTGGCAGTGCGACGTTGATGCGGATCCCGGGACATGATTGCAGACTCATCCGGGAAAGGCATGAGGCGCTTTTCCGTAACTGCTGGTGTGGTGAAAGGAGCTGTCATGAATCCGATGCTTGACGGGATGCTGTCGTTGCCTCTAGTGTTATATTATAACATAACATAGTCAACGCCGAATGTGAGGGCTGAATGGACACAACCGTGGAGACGCGCCCGCCAGCGCATGCGCCCACCCGGGTTTTACGGCCCCGGCCCACGCGAGCTCAAGCGGAGGAGGCGGTGCGGACGCTGCTCGCGTGGACGGGGGATGACCCGGACCGCGAGGGACTGAGAGGCACACCCGATCGGGTGGTCCGTGCCTATGAGGAGTTTTTCGAAGGCTACGAGGAGGACCCCGTGGCCCTTCTTGAGAGGAC
This sequence comes from Acetobacter sp. P1H12_c, assembly GCF_018811975.1. Lineage (NCBI taxonomy): Bacteria > Pseudomonadati > Pseudomonadota > Alphaproteobacteria > Acetobacterales > Acetobacteraceae > Acetobacter > Acetobacter sp. P1H12_c. The sequence goes on from NZ_JACRVR010000057.1 coordinate 5,491, forward strand.
ATTTGAAGAGACAGAGAATTACAATGAATTGGTGGTGTTGCGGGATATCCGACTGGAATCGCATTGCGAACATCACATCATTCCACTGATCGGCAAGGCGCATGTCGCCTACCTGCCGGACAGGCGGGTCGTCGGTATCAGCAAACTGGCACGTCTGGTCGATGTGTTTGCGCACAGATTGCAGATTCAGGAAAAGCTGACGGCGCAAATCGCCGATACGATCCACAGCGTTCTCAAACCGCGTGGTGTCGCAGTGGTGGTTGATGCGGCCCATCAATGCATGACCACGCGCGGCGTGCACAAACCCGGCGTTAGCATGGTGACCAGTCGCATGATTGGCGAGTTTGAGTCCTCGGAGACGCTGCGCCGGCAGTTTTTCGCCATGGCCGGCATGGGAGGCGCATGATGGGTGCGACCCAGGCCCATGAATCCGCAGCGTTTCGGCCACGCCTCTCCATCGTGCAGGTGGAAGAAAGCACTGATCTGGCGCCCCGCTTCGATGCCGCCGGGCTTCTCACAGTCGTCACGACCGACGCGGAGAGCGGCGATGTTGTGATGGTCGGGGTCATGAACGCGGAGGCTCTCGCTCGCACCATCGAAACCCGTGAAGCGCATTACTGGAGCCGAAGCCGTCAGTGTCTCTGGCACAAGGGTGCGACGAGCGGTCTGATCCAGCATGTTGTCGAATTACGCATCGATGATGATCAGGACGCCGTGTGGCTCCGTGTCAAAACGGCCGGTGTCGGAGCGAATTGTCATGTGGGTTATCGAAGCTGTTTTTACCGGCGTGTTGATCTCCCGGTTGATGAAGGCGTTTCAACCCCGGAAGCCCGGCTCGTCTTCTGTGAAGCAGAGAAGACTTTCGATCCGATCGCCGTTTATGGCGATGCTCCGAACCCGACACAGCTCTGAAGGAACAATGGAAATGGAAAACAAACTTCCCGTTACCGTGCTGTCCGGCTTTCTTGGGGCGGGCAAAACGACGTTGCTCAATCATGTCCTGAACAACCGTCAGGGCTATAAGGTTGCGGTCATCGTCAACGACATGAGCGAGGTCAATATTGATGCCGATCTCGTGCGCGAGGGCGGCAGTAATCTCTCGCGGACCGATGAAAAACTGGTCGAGATGACCAATGGCTGCATCTGCTGCACGCTGCGCGACGATCTGCTGCAGGAGGTGCGGCGTCTCGCGGAAGAGCAGAAATTTGATTACCTTCTTATTGAATCGACCGGGATCGCCGAACCTTTGCCGGTTGCGGCCACGTTCGAGTTTCGCGACGAGAATGGTGTCAGTCTGAGCGATATTGCCCGGCTGGATACGATGGTGACGGTCGTGGATGCCGTAAACCTGCTGCGGGATTATTCTTCAAGTGATTTCCTGAAAGATCGTGGAGAAACGGCAGGTGACGACGACGACCGTGCTTTGGTCGATCTTCTGGTCCAGCAGATTGAGTTCGCGGATGTCGTGATCATAAACAAGATCTCTACCGCGACAGTCGATCAGGTAGACGCCGCCCGGAAAATCATTCGTGCCCTGAATTCGGATGCAGATATCATTGAAACTGACATGGGCCAGGTTCCCATTGAACGGATTCTGAATACAGGTCGCTTTGACTATGACAAAGCGCATCAGCATCCTTTGTGGTTCAAGGAACTTTATGGTTTTGCCAACCATGTGCCCGAAACCGATGAGTATGGCATTCGCAATTTCGTCTATCGCGCGCGGCGCCCGTTTGAACCAGCAAAATTTCAGGCGTTTCTGGATCGTAACTGGCCTGGCGTTGTGCGCGCGAAAGGGCATTTCTGGCTTGCGACACGCCCCGAATGGGTCGGGGAGATGAGCCAGGCGGGCGCACTTGTTCGCAGCGAAGCCATGGGACTGTGGTGGGCTTCCATTCCGAAAAACCAGTGGCCTAACACCGATCAATGGCGTGATTTCGTGTTGGGAAACTGGGATTCTGTTTATGGCGACCGTCGGCAGGAAATCGTCTTCATCGGCACTGCGGAGATGAACGAGGCCGCACTGCGTCGTGATCTCGATGCCTGCCTTGTGCCCGAAACCAACAGTTTTGATCCGGCCCGTTATGCCCATCTGCCGGATCCATTCCCCATATGGCGCCGTCAGTCAGAAAGCCTGGAACCCGCCTGACAGATACGATTGTCAACCACTAATGTTTTCTTGAGGGATCATCAAAAATGAAGACGCGTGCTGCTATTGCATGGGAACCGAACATGCCGCTCGAGATTGATCTGGTCGATCTCGAAGGCCCGAAGGAGGGTGAGGTTCTGGTCAGGATTGTCACCACGAGCCTGTGTCACACCGATATGTTTACCCTTTCAGGGCATGACCCTGAAGGACGCTTTCCGTGCATTCTCGGTCACGAGGGGGTGGGTATCGTCGAGGATGTAGGCAAAGGCGTCACTTCTGTTGTTCCGGGCGATCATGTCATTCCGCTCTACATTCCCGAAGATCCGAACTGTCCGATGATCCGTTCGGGCAAGACCAATCTCTGCTCGACGATCCGTGAGACACAGGCTCTCGGACTAATGCCCGATGGAACAAGTCGCTTTTCCTATAAGGGGCGGCAGATTTTTCACTATATGGGCACAAGCACGTTCAGCGAATACACCGTCCTGCCCGAGATCGCGGTTGCGAAAATTACCAGGGACGCGCCTCTTTCCAAGGCAAGTGTCATGGGCTGTGCCGTGCCGACCGGCATGGGGGCCGTGCGGAATGCGGCAAAGGTCGAGCCCGGCTCTACTGTAGCGGTTTTTGGCCTCGGCGCGATAGGGATGGCCGTTATTCAGGGGGCCGTCATGGCTGGTGCCTCGCGAATCATTGGTGTCGATACCAACCCCGCGAAATTCCTGCTGGCGAAAAATCTGGGGGCGACAGATCTGGTCAATCCGACGGATCATACCGATCCGATCCAGAAGGTGATCGTCGAGATGACGGGCGGCGGAGTGGATTATTCCTTCGAGGCGATCGGACGCGTCGATGTCATGCGGGCTGCGCTGGAATCTTGTCACAAGGGCTGGGGAGAATGCACCGTTATCGGTGTCGCGGGTGCCGGAGAGGAAATTTCCACTCGGCCATTCCAGTTGATTACAGGGCGTGTCTGGCGCGGAACGGCCTTTGGAGGCGTGAAAGGGCGCTCGCAGCTTCCTGGAATGGTGGATGAATGGCTGGCCGGAAAATTCAGTGTTGATCCCTACATCACGCACAACATGACGCATAACCAGATCAACAAGGCCTTCGATCTGCTGCATCGTGGTGAGGCAATCCGGTCTGTCATGCACTACCAGCCTGGTGAGACCATGTCGAACGACCTGCCCGGCGAAATTCTGATGGATGCCTGATCATCGCTTTTTGGCGCCTTTCGCTTCTAACTTTGGAAATCGAGGACCTAACTCATGCTGAGACCAAATCCACGAGGCGACTATCCCGTAGTGGCGGAGAGCGCTTTCGTTGATCCGACGGCTATTCTGTGTGGCCACGTGATTGTTGAGGATGATGTGTTCATTGGACCATACGCTGTTATCCGTGCAGATGAAGCGGATGAGAATGGAACAGTCGAACCGATACGGATCGGTAAGGGCTCAAACATTCAGGATGGCGTTGTCATTCATTCCAAGGACGGCGCGGCCGTCACGATCGGGTCGAGAACCTCGATCGCGCATCGTTCGATCATTCATGGGCCGTGCACTGTAGGTGATGAGGTTTTTATCGGTTTTAACTCGGTTATCTTCAATTGCACCGTAGAGCGAGGCTGCGTAGTCCGGCATAATGCAGTCGTAGAAGATTGTGTGCTGACAGAAGGGTTTTATATCCCGTCGACAACGACGATTCATTCAAATACCGACCTGTTGACTGTCCCACAGGTCACCCAAGACGCCACGGCATTTTCTGAGAGCGTGGCTGAAATGAATGTCAGTCTCGCGCGATCCTACCGGCGCATCGCTAATCAGCTGTAACCTGATGCGGGAATGCGAGAAGGTCGGAAAAAGCGATTATTGTTCTATGTGTTTCTTCTGGGTGTAACAAACTCTACACCCAGTAATGCCAAGGGCTTCGATCTTCCCGCTATGGTGCAGGACGTTATTCTGGAAGATTACATGCACTATGCCCGTAACACCGCAGGGCGGCTAGCCTATCGGATGGGTAGCTTTCCAGAGAACAAGGGCCGCGTTTGGGTCATACCCTGCACGGTCAGACTGTCAGAAAAAACGCAGGTCGTGATCCGGGCATGCCTTCTTCAGCTTTAAAGCTTTTGACATTCAGGTAATGGGACCATGGGGTCTGGAAGACGTCACCCTATCTGTTCAATGTGACCTACGATAACCAGTCAGGTGTTCTGACGTGCCCCCCGAAAATGTAACCATTTAAAAGTAGAGTCCGATCGAGAAGGATACGGACGAATGAAACGCAGTCGTTTTACGGAAGAGCAGATCATAGGGGTGCTGAAGGAACAGGAGGCTGGGCTCAAGGTCTCTGATCTTTGCCGCAAACACGGGATCAGTGATGCGACGTTTTACAAATGGAAGACCCGCTATGGTGGCCTTGAGGTATCTGAGGCCAAACGACTGAAGGCCTTGGAAGATGAA
>NZ_JACRVR010000058.1:0-10068 GCF_018811975.1 Acetobacter sp. P1H12_c
CGATGCGGGGGAAACGTGTCATTTCAGGGGGAAGAAGATCTCTCCGTCACGTCCTGTTCCAAGCAGGATTGGCAGCTGCCTGCCATAATCCTGTTCTGAAAGCTGTCGCCAAACGCATGAAACAGCGGGGTAAGCCACATAAACTGGTGATCGTCGCTATCGCACGGCGTCTCATCACAATCGCCAACGCCGTCCTCAAAACAGGCCTGCCATGGCGCATTAGCTCCGCCGCTTAAACACAGTTGCTAGGGCATCAGTTAACTCCGGCCTGTGCAAAAGCTCCCGCTGACGCGCCCCTATCTGCCAGTTCTAGCCATCCGTGATCGACCCAAAACACCGCCACGCCCTGCAGCGGATGCTGCGGGTATAGTCCGGCCAACAGTCCGGCATAGCTGGAAAGCTGTGGCCAATAGGGGCCAAACCCGTCACCATCGCCGCCGGATTTATGGTCAATCAGCATCGTGCCTGCCGGGCCGATGGCGAGAAGGTCGAGGATGCCGGGGATCTCTGCACCCTCGGGCGTGTAGCCAAGCACCGGAATTTCGGCACACAGATCCGTATAGCCCTGATCGGCAAGCCAGGCTTTCAGCGCCGTGGCGCGCTCGGCCACCAGCGCAAGAGTGGCGTCGTCAAACCCAGTCGCGAGAGCCAAAGCCGGGGCCTGATCGGGCCGGGTCAGGTATGTGCGCAGCGCCAGATGCAGTGCTGTGCCACGGTAGGCATCGTTCAGTGCCTTTGGCCAGGGGGCTCCGATATTGATACGGCGGGACACAGGAGGCACCCCCGAGCTACGGGTTTGCGAGGGCTGCAGCCGCCAGGGCGTCAGCAGTGTCACGGGCAACGGCGCAGCGGCACCGAAGCGCAGCGCTGAGGCTGCCGAACCGCCTGCATATTCGGTAAATCCTGCCTCTTCAGGCAGTTGCCTGATCAGCGCCGGACAATCCACGCCATTGATGCGCAGGCTACCCACCCCGATCTGCGGCGCGCAGGTATCTAACAGAATATGAAACAGGTTCTTAGCCTCGAGCGCGTCTTCTTCGCGCTCCCTCAGAAAACCCGGCCATTCAAGCACCAGCCGGTCACGGGCACGGGTCAGGGCGACATAGAGAAGGTTTTTTGCATTGACTTCAAAATCGGCACGGCGGTCTTCGATGAAACGGCGAGTGGCCTCGGGCGCTGCAAAGCCGGGCGTGTGGATCAGGCTCGCGGACCCCAGCACCACCGCCATATCGTCGATGCGATCCAAGGCATCGAAACGGGTCGCAGTGGACCCCGCACGTTCCTCGATGCCATAGTCGAACTCGGCGACGACAGTGATCGGCCATTCCCGCCCTTTGGAGGCGTGCCAGGTGACGATCTCCACCGCCTCGGCGCTGTTGGCGGAAGGATCGGGATGACGGTCGAAATCGCGCTCGCCCCCACGGGCGTCGAGCCAGCCGAGAAAGACCTTGGCAGTCTCGCCGTGGAACCCCGAGGCGGATTTGAGATCGCGATGCGCGGCTTCGAACTCACCCGCCTCAGCCTCTAGCCGCAAAAGATCGGCGCGGGACTGGGCGGCATCGGGCTGACGTTCGGCCCAGAGACGCAGGTCGGCAGCATGCAGCACCAGATCAAGCCCCGCCCCCACTGGCAAGCGGGCCAGAACGTCCGAGAGCGCGGCCAGCCGCATCAGCACCGGGTCATCCACCAACCGCCCTTCGATCTGGGCGGATAGCGCCTCCTGCAAGGGCAGCGGGTCCGGGCCAAGCGTGCGCAAGAGTAGCCCGGCATGGATATCCGCCGGATTTGCGGCAAAGGCCAGCGCGGCGCGGGCGGCAACAATCATCGGGCTTTTCGCCCAGCCATCCTCGGCGATCCGCACCGGAACGCCGCGCGCGCGCAATTCCTCGGCATAGCGGGCGGCGGTGGTGTGGCGGCAGACCAAGAGCGCGATATCCGAAGGCCGCGCCGGCCGGGGGGCCTTCGTGTGGCGGTCGGTGATGGTCTCAGTATTAGTCAGAATACGGGCGATGCGCTCGGCGATGTGTTCTGGGGGCTGCGAATACCTTTGTGAGCGCCGTCCCTGCGTAGCGTTTAGAACCTCGATCGCGGGAGCTGCGACCGCATCGCGGGTCGGCGCCAACGGGTTATAGCCCTGCCCAAAGAGGCCAGCCCCCATCGCATTGACGAATTGCATGATGGCTGGGGTCGAGCGCCAGTTGTGGTCCAAAGGCTGGGTCGCATCGGGGTTTGCCGCCGCCAGCGCTGTGGACAGGCGCGGATCGGCGCCCTGAAACCCCATGATCGACTGTTTGACATCGCCCACCAGCAGTGTGCGCGGCGCGTGCTGGCCCAACTGCCACAAAAGCGCGAATTGCACAGGGTTGGTATCCTGGAATTCGTCGATGATGACGCAGTCGATCTCGTCCAGCACCGCTTGCCGCACGGCGGGGTCAGTGCGGAGTAGGTGCTCAGCCCCGGTGATCATATCAGCAAAGTCGATCAGGCCGAGCGCCTTCTTGCGGGTCTCATAGGCCGCCATCACCTCTTGCGCGCAGGCGATCAGGCAGGACAGGTGCAGCTTAGCATCGGCCAGCGGGCCGGGATGGTAGGGCAGCACATCCGCCGCCGCCATGATCGCCGTGGCAAGGTCGTCATATCCCGCAGGCGTCTTGCTGGAGCGGTTAGAGATAAACAGGCTGCGCAGATCGTTCCAAACCTGCCAATCCCGATCCAGAAGATCGGGCGCGCGATCAACACGTTTGAAAAGCGCGAGGTTTTTCTCCAGCTTCTCGACATTGGTTTTGGCGGTGATCCCGGCCACGCCTCCCTCGGGAAAGGCTGCGATCATGACCTGCACGGCCGCCTGCAACGCGACGGTCGCGGCGATAGGGTCATCCAAAACCGGCCCGTAAACCGCATCCAGCCGCGTCAGTGCCGGAGTGATCAGGCCAGCGTCACGCCCCTTGTCCCCAAGGCCGCGCAAGAGGTCGATCATCGATAGCACCCGGGCGTGCAAACTGTCTTCGACCGTCTCGCCCTTCACGAAGTTCGGGGCGTAACCGAACCGCTCTGGCGCGGCCTTGATCGGGTCCAGCGCCTTGGCATGTGCCAGTGCCTGACGGATCAGCAGATCCCGCTCGGCATCGCCCAGATGGCGCGGCTGCGGCGAGGCGCCAGCCGCCAGAGCATGTTCGGTCAAAAGCCGCAGGCCCAGTCCATGTATGGTCGAGACATAGGCGCGCTCGACCGCCATCGCCTCGGCGACCAGTCCATCGGCCAGAAGGCCGGCACGGATCCTTTCGCGCAACTCGCCAGCCGCGGCCTCGGTAAAGGTGACGGCAAGGATACGCTCGGGCCGGACAATGCCGCGTTTCACCCAATCGGACAACTGGGCCTTGATGTGGTGGGTCTTGCCCGCGCCGGCGCCCGCGGGAACGATGACCAGACCTTGATCTGTATTGACGGGGGCCATGGTCATTCCTCCTCAAGCGTGCGGATGAAGGCGGTGACCAGGGCCGAGCCATCGGTCAGCGCATAGGGGGTGAAGCCGGCTTCTTTCTTGAAGAAGGCCGCATCCTCAGAGGTGTTCAGCACGACTCGTCCTGCACCAAGTTCGGCCAAGCGTTCCGCCAGCTTGGCTACCGCCCCGGCATTCACCGCATCGCCCATGTCGCGGGCGGGCGAGCCCCCGGGCAGGACCAGACCCGAAGTCAGCAGCCCGCCATCATTCATTAGGTGATAGGCGACCGCCACCTTGCGGCCGATCAGCGGGTCCATGCCGTCACCCTCGCGCCGCATGGGCCGCGCTATCATCTCGGCGTAAAGCCCTGCCTGCAGATCCCAGCCTGCCTCCATCCGCTGCCGTCGGCGCTTGGTGCCGCTTTTCTTGTGATCGATGATCAAGAGCGCACCATCAGGCAGTTCAAGGATCGCGTCGGCCTTGCCATGCAGATTGATGCCATGCGCCTCACCGGCCAGCCAGATTTCATTGCCGATGATCTTGGCATTGAGCGCCAACAAGTGATCGCGCCAGCGCAGGGCAGCCGCCATGATCTCACGCTCCAAACCGCGACGCTCCATCTCCCATGACGGGCTGCGCAGATAGCCCGCGTGACGGGTGAGCGCACGGTCATAAGCCTCGGGGATCAGTTCTGCCAGCGTCTCGGCTTCCGGGAACGGCTGATCCTTCAGGAACACATGCTCAAAGACATCATGGGCGATATTGCCCCTTGCTATCACGTCGAGTTCTTCGGTCGACCAAGACATATCCTCGGCCCCGACCTCTGCCAGAAGCCAGGCGAGCGGGCTGACAAGCAGCGTCTCGAGCCGCGAGGGCGATTGCGGTTTGGAGGTGCCGTCAACGCGCCGACGAAGGGACAGAAGGTCATGCCCCGGGAAAGCAAGCTCCTCAGGCAATTCCGCGGGTTCCGGCACCGGCATCAGACGGTGATACGCAATCGGCCATTTCGCCGGGCTCTGACGCGACAGATCGGTGATCAGATCGCTGGCATCCTCAACGCCCGCCACCGCCCGCGCCACCAGCGACAACCCGGCCGAAGGTTGCAAGCGCCCGCCCGTCAGATCGCGCCATGGGATGAGGAAGGTGACGCTGCCGGAAACCGCCTGAAGCTGTTGATCAAGTAACGCAAGGCTTTGCGCCAGCCCCTCGGCCCGACCGTGAAGGTGAACGCCGGTTCCCGCGTGTATCGCAGCGATCTCGCTGTCAAGAAACAGCGGATTGGCACGCGGGCGAGTCGGGTAAAGGCCATCGGTGAAATCGCTGACGATTAGATGGCGGCATGGGCGCCACGGGCTTTCATACGCGGACCAAAGGCTGACGCCTTCAAGATTGCGGTCGGGGTCCGCAACCATGGGCGGCGCGATCTGAATGCCACGCAGGATTATCTCCCAATCCGGCGTGCCTTCGCCGGGGGGGACAGTCAGCCGCGCGCGGACCTGATCGCCTTTTCCGATCCGCTCGCAGATCCGGTCCAGCAGGAATCGCAACTGCGGCAAGCTGCCGGCCGAGGCGCGGATATCGTCCCACAGTTCCTTATGTGCGGGCGTGCCCGTGAGGATGGCGCCTCGGAAATCGCCACCCATGAGGCTTTCGGCAAGATCGCGCCCGGTCTGTGCAGCCCAGGGCATCAAGGGAGAAAGCGCGAGGCTCGCCAAGACCATAGCCGGAGTTGGCGGTCGCTTGGCCAGCGCCAGATGTAGCGCGGTCTCGCCAATGACATCTCGCTCGGGTAATTGGCCCGGAAGGCCCGAGAGCGGCACTCCCTGGTCTGAGAAAGCGCGCGCGATCTGGCGCAGATCATCGCCCGACAGCACGGCGATTTCACGGGCCGAGACGCCGGATTCAATCAGCGCCCGAGCTTGGGCGGCGGCGAAATCGGCGCAGGCGGCGGGATCACGCAGACCATAGAACGCGAGGCTGTCATCCAGAACCCCGGCCTCGATATCCTGCGCTGAAACACCGCCCTGCAGCGTGTGCAGGCGGCTGCCGATTGCGGCCCGGGGCATATAGGCGCTTGCGGGAACAGTGCCGAACTCGTCCCGCAAGCGGGCAAAAAGCGCCTGTAGCGCCGCAGGAGCGAGAGGATCCAGCGAACCTTCAACCACCGGCAACGAGCCCAGGAACGATCCATGCGGCAGGGCCAGCACATGAGGGATCGGTGCCAGCCCCTCTGGCAGCGCATCCCCCAACCTTTGCCACAACGCGACCAGCGCCAAGAGATGCCGCTTGGCGCGGCTGTCTGGCAGGTGATCAACGTTCGGTACCTTCAGATCCGGCGTGGCCAGCATAAGATCCGTCAGAGCGGCGGTCACCACCGAGATCGTCTCGACAGGTGCATTGGCAAGACTTTCGGCCCAGACAGGGTCAGGCACCTCGGCAATGGCACGTCCAGGCGCCCATTCGGCAGAAATAGGGGCAAGGGACAATTCGGCAAGACCAGTATCGGTCAGGCGGTATTGCAGGCCGGAGCGCGGATCATTGACGAGGAAGGGGTAGTGCATGAATGGCCTGCAATCTTCTGATCAGGAAAACTGTAATGAGGATGAGTTGCCCAGAGTTTTATAGAGACATTTTTTATCTGACCCAAGCGGCTAATGCATGTGATTTTCGTTGCGAATAAAAAACGATCTTCAGTTGGCGGTACGTTTCTAATGGAGGGCAGTAGCCGTCGATTATTGAACCAATCGAACCATTTAAACGTTTTCAGCTCGATAGCTTCCTTTGTGTGCCATGGACCCTGCCGATAGATGCGTGCGGTTTTATAAAGTCCGTTAATGGTCTCCGCGAGGGCATAATCATGTGTTCGCCGTCAGGATCTATGGGACGAAAATGTTGGATTGGATAATGGAGGATTTCTGGGGAGCGATTGCTCCGCGATATGTGGCACGAAGAGTTGGAACGCTACGATACCGATAGCCGTATTCACGGGGCTCATCGCAAGCTGCTTACCCCATCTCCGCTTCTTTGTTCCGGTCAAATGATTGGAAATAGATCGCGGCAACAGCCCAGTGTGCCGTAGCACCACTTACGTCTTCTGAAAGCAAAGCGGCTATCGCTCAGAGCCTGATTTGAAAGTTTTTCAGCACTGACAGTGCCTTGCGGTTCTGCGGGGCAGCATGCGGATTGAGGCGATCAAAGTCCACGCTGTTGACGAGGCTATGCGGAAAATGATTGGGACAGTTGTATTTCCGAGATGAAGGCGTATCCTGACTGTCTACTAAGCAATCGGTCATTGCCGGGCGCGGGATTTGCGCGTCAAGCCTGTGGTGGCTCACCTAGATGTTCTCGCATCCAGTGAGCCTCCTCGGTTGGGGTGCGATGAAAATGGCGTTTGAAATCCCGGCTGAACTGGGCCGCACTGGCATAGCCAACTTCGGCGGCAATAACGGCAAGAGTTCCTTGACGTCGTGCGATCATTAGCCGGGCTTCATGCAGCCGCAGCGCCTTGAGATATTGAATCGGGGTATTCCCGGTGAGGCGCTTAAAGCCGACGTGATATGACGGAACGCTCATACCGGCTGTTGCAGCAAGTTCCGGAACCGATAACCCTTCCTTGTAGCGTTCGCGGATCAGCGTCAGGCTCTGCACGATCCTGTCTGTCGTGCCATTGCGACGCAAGGCTGCCATCAGCGATCCGCCCTGAGGCCCGACCAGGATGCGATAATGCAATTCACGCAATAGCCCCGGGCCGAGAATAGCGAGTTCCTGGGGATGACGGAGAGCATGAAGCAGGCGTTGAAGTACATCCGTCATGGCAGGTGCCATTCGACTTGAAATCAGACTTCGCGCCTGCATTCTTTCGTCATGACCTGCTTGTCTCTTCAGTGCGGTCGCTATTTCAGCAGCAAGATGCAGGTCGAAATCGAAGTAAATGGCCAGCAGAGGATGAGCAGGGCTAGCCTGCGAAGCCATCCGGAAAGGCACAGGGACTGAAACGGCAAGATAATGCTCGGCATCATATCGGTAGATCTCGCCATTGAGGAAACCCTGCTTGCCCCCCTGCAGGACGAAAACCGCACCAGGGCGATAAAGAACCGGCACATCTTTGAGGACAGCCTCGGAACGCAGGATACGGACATTCGGCAGAGACGTTGCGTTATAGCCAGATCGCGGTGCGAGTTCCGCAGCCAATGCGAGGAGCGAAGAGGTATCTGATTGATAATTCATAGGATCATGCAAGGATATTAGAGAAATCGCAGTATAGCGCTGGATAATACGATATTATTGGTCAAGGCATGAACGAAATCGAGTCGAGCAGAGCCATGCCACAGAAAACCTTCTTTATCACGGGTGCCAATTCGGGATTTGGGTTGGCGATTGCCCAGGCTGCCCTTGAGGCAGGTCATCGGGTGATTGGTACAGTCCGATCGCAAACAGCAAGAGCGTCCTTACTGGAGCGACTGCCGGATGTTCGCGCGGTCCTGTGTGACGTCACTGACTTCGACCGTATCGCCGCCATCGTCGCACAGGCAGAGCAAGACCATGGTCCGGTTGACGTACTCATCAACAATGCCGGTTATGGGCATGAAGGGGTTCTGGAGGAATCTCCTCTCGAAGAAATGCGCCGCCAGTTCGACGTCAATGTCTTCGGAGCCGTTGCGATTGCCAAAGCCTTCCTGCCGCGTTTTCGCGAACGCCGCAGCGGGTTTATTGTGAACGTGACATCAATGGGTGGTCTGATCACCATGCCGGGTATCTCGTATTACTGTGGCAGCAAATTTGCTTTGCAGGGCATTTCGGACGTCATGCGTGCAGAGATGGCGCCTTTTGGGGTTCACGTCACCGCGTTATGCCCTGGATCCTTCCGAACAGACTGGGCCGGTCGCTCGATGGTTAGGACCGAGCGATCGATCAAGCACTACGACGATCTGTTCGATCCGATCCGGGCCGCTCGCCACGAGAAGGACGGCAAACAATTGGGCAACCCGGCAAAGCTTGCTGCGACAGTGCTTCAGCTCGTTGCGTCGGACACGCCTCCACCTCAACTCCTTTTGGGGAGCGATGCTCTACGCCTGGTTCGTGACCGTCTCTCTCGCATGGAAAGAGAAATTGAGGATTGGGAGGAATTAACCCGATCAACAGACGGGTAATTTTTTTCGCACACAGTGGCAGCTGTCAGAAGCTGAACTTTCCGAACCGAATGTCCGCAAAAAGGCGACTGCTGCCTGTCTGCTCCTTTATCACTGAGCAGGCAGGCAGATCAGGGGGGATTCCAGTCTGTCGGCTTCGTGGCACAAAATCTTTTGGATCGGACGTCTTCGCCAATTCTCAGGGCATCACGTGTGATTGCGGATAACCTTGGAATATCTGCGCTTCCATATTTAGAAGAAATTCGTCGTCTTTAAAATTTTTGGCAGTCGGCTCGATCTCGTTCAAGACCGCATGTAAAACAGAGGTGCCAATGCGTTTTTGCTTAATCAAAAGCGCCACCGTCCTGCGCATAATCGCCCCCTCGGCCGCATTGAAAAGATGCGATATCTCAGTGGCGAAATCGAGAAACGACAGGCAATCGGATGTATGGGCAGTAGAGGCTTCGTACTTTTTAATATCTGTCCCCGCGCGCTTAGTCACATTATCAAGCTGGAAGCTGCTTAGCTCTTGGCCCGCTGCACGCGCCAGATAAAGTTCGGCCGCCACACCCCCGGCGTATATCTCTTGCCCGGCTCGACCGGGGGCATTAGCACCGACTCTGCGCCCGGCCCACGAAAAGGCGTCATTGTGCCAATCGACGATGACAGCGTCGGAAGGAATTTTATTCTTGTGCGCCATCATGACGTGGCCACATTCATGCCAGCAAACTTGAACTAAATTTGTCTGCCGCTGAACCTCCAACCTAGAGCACAGTTCAACAAGAATCGTATGCGCATTGCTCTTAATGTTACCGGCGCGGTCTGTATTCTTTGCGGACAGAATGTCTGAAAGCCTAAGTACCTGCAAACTCAGCTCGCGCGTGCTCGCAATGCCCGCCGTGGATAAAGCGTTACACATAGCCGGAGCATACACGCTGTTCTGCTCAGCTTCCTCGCACTTTTTGGGATCACCAAGATTAGCGCTGCACGAGCGTACCAAGTACGCGAGTTCTACCCCATACCTTACCCTCAGGGATTCCGATCCCTCATCATGCATATAATTGGGCCCTTCATTTATCTTTTAAGCGCAATCTTTCGAGACTAAATGGTCACCTCAAGCGCGGTATGTAAACTGCATAAGCGAGATTCATTCGATAACTATTTGGAAATGTTAACGTGGAGGTCGGGTCTGCAACCCTTCAGAGGCGGTCTGGGCCAAGGCAGGTTTAGGGACGCCAGCCCTAACTCGCTAGAAGTCACGTCCGGTTCGGGAACGCGCAAGATTTCGCTTCGGTATCCGAGAAGAAGGCGAAAGCTGCCTTTCTGCTTGCCGTGCGCCAACTCTCCTTCTCTGGTGAGAAGGAGAGCCGGTTCATCAGTCTACCCGTTTTGAACTTTCACCCAAAAGCGTTCTGTAGCTGACCGCCGTGGCTCCCATCCAGCCTCTTTGAGCTGAAGAGGCAATTCCTTTTCGGCGGCGTCTGGGACGGCCTTCAG
>NZ_JACRVR010000059.1:0-9664 GCF_018811975.1 Acetobacter sp. P1H12_c
CCACCCCCGCCATGCGGCGGACGACCGCCCCCACCACCCGGCCGACCGGGACGCGGGGCCATGCCGGGCCTGCTACCACCGGGGAACGGGCGGGCGCGCCTGTCTGAATAGCCCCAGCGCGGGCCATAGCCGTAATAGTCATCATAACCACGGGACGGGCTGTACCCGTAATAGTCATACCCCCCGCTATAAACCGGGCCTGCACAGCCAGAGAGCGTGCCGACCAGTGTCAGCCCCAGACAACCCAGAATTAGAGGGGTACGTTTCATACGGCGTGCTCCTGTCACCTTATATTTTTCTGGAGTGAGAAAACTACCCAACTTTGACCAGAACATGGTGCTTCTTGCCAGAAGACAACCGAATGGCGCCATCCGCCATGTCTTTTTCTGAAATCACGCCGTTTTCATCCTGTACCACGGCATTGTTCACGCGCGCGCCGCCGCCACGCACCAGCCGGCGGGCTTCCCCATTGGTTTTGGCCAGCCCGGCTTCAACAAACAGGCGGAACACCGGCACACCTTCCGTCAGGATAGCCTGTGGCACGAAATGCACCGGCAGGTCCGCAGCGGTTACGTTCCCTTCCTCAAAAGTCTGGCGGGCCGCTTCTGCCGCAGCCTGTGCGGCCTCGCGCCCGTGGCACAGGGCGGTGGCTTCGGTTGCCAGAATTTTCTTGGCCTCATTAATGTCAGCCCCCTGCAGGGCTTCCAGACGGGCACATTCTTCCAGCGGGAGATCGGTAAACAGCCGCAGGAAACGGCCCACATCCGCATCTTCCGTGTTGCGCCAGAACTGCCAGTAATCAAACACCGGCAGGCGCTTTTCAGACAGCCAGACAGCCCCGTTGGCCGTCTTGCCCATTTTGGCGCCGGAGGCGGTTGTCAGCAGCGGGGTTGTCAGGCCCATCACGCTTTTCTGGTCTGTACGGCGCACCAGATCCACGCCAGAGACAATATTGCCCCACTGGTCAGACCCGCCAAGCTGGAGAGTCACACCGTGGCGGCGGTTCAGTTCCCGGAAGTCATAAGACTGAAGAATGGAGTAGTTGAACTCCAGAAAAGTCAGCCCCTGCTCACGGTCCAGACGGTTTTTGACGGAATCAAAAGAGAGCATGCGGTTAATGGAGAAATGCACCCCCACATCCCGCAGCAGGTCGATATAGGCCAGCTTGTCCAGCCAGTCGGCATTGTTCACCAGAATGGCCCCGGACGCACCGCTTCCAAAGGTCAGGTATTGCCGCAGGCACCCTTCAATCCCTGCCAGATTGGTGCCGATGGTCTCTTCCGTCATCAGCCTGCGGGCTTCCTCACGGAAGGAGGGGTCACCAATTCTGGCTGTGCCGCCACCCACCAGAGCCACCGGGCGGTGCCCATGCTTTTGCAACAGGCGCAGCATCATAATCTGGATCAGGCTGCCCACATGCAGGCTGTCCGCTGTCGGGTCAAAACCAATATAGGCCGCAACAGAGCCCTTCACCATCGCGTCATCCAGCGCAGCGGGATCCGTGCACTGAAAAATGAAGCCGCGCGCTGCGGCTTCCTGCATGAAGGAACTCTGAAACCCGTTTTCGACCATTCTCTTTAAATCCTGTTTACGCCTCTGCCTGCCGCCAAAGCAGAAGATCCGGCCTCACGCTCTAGCACGAGCATGAGGCTGGCTGAACCTCTTCCCTTGTCCCGATGTGTGGATCAGGCCGTGCCGCCCACCGTCAGGCCCGTCATTTTCAGAGTGGGCTGCCCCACGCCGACGGGCACGCCCTGCCCGGCCTTGCCACAGGTGCCGATGCCGGGATCAAGCTCCATGTCTTTCCCGATCATGGACACATGGGTCATGGCGTCCGCTCCGTTGCCGATCAGCGTCGCCCCTTTGACGGGCGTCGTAATTTTTCCGTCTTCCACCAGATAAGCCTCGGAGGCGGAGAAGACGAACTTGCCGGACGTGATATCCACCTGCCCGCCGCCAAAATGCACGGCATACAGGCCGCGCTTCATGGAACTGATCATTTCTTCCGTGGAGGCCTGACCGGGCAGCATGAGCGTATTGGTCATGCGCGGCAGCGGCATATGTGCGTAGGACTGGCGGCGACCATTGCCCGTTGCGGCAACACCCATCAGGCGGGCGTTCAGACGGTCCTGCAAATAACCTTTCAGAATCCCGTCTTCAATCAGCGTCGTCCGGCCTGTGGGGGTGCCTTCATCATCAATGGTCAGGCTGCCGCGCCGGTCCGGCAGAGAGCCATCATCAATCACCGTTACACCGGGGGCGGCAACCCGCGTGCCGACGCGCCCTGCAAAAACCGATGTGCCCTTGCGGTTGAAGTCCCCTTCCAGCCCGTGCCCCACGGCTTCATGCAGCAGGATGCCGGGCCAGCCAGCCCCGAGCACAACTTCCATCTCACCAGCCGGAGCAGGCCGGGCCTCAAGGGCCACCAGCGCCTGCCGCAGGGCTTCATGCACCGCACCCTGCCATGTGTCCGCTTCCAGCAGACGATTGATTTCATACCGGCCACCCAGCCCGTGGCTGCCACTTTCCCGCTTGCCGTCCTGCTCCACCACCACAGACACATTCAGCCGCACCAGTGGCCGCAGATCCGCCACCCGCGCTCCATCGGCACGGATAATCTGCACGGCCTGCCATTCCCCGGAGAGCGAGGCCATAACCTGCACCACGCGGCTATCCTTACCGCGGGCATAGGCGTCAATCTGGGTCAGCAGGCCAGAGCGGGCAGCAAAATCCGTCTCACCCAGCGGGTTGGCCTCCGTGTAGAGACGGCGATTGGTGGAACGGGGAGCATCCGCCATCGTGCCGGAACGCCCAGCACGCACGGCGCTGACAGCATCCCCGGCCCGCGCCAGAGCAGAGCGGCTGAGATCATCAGAATGAGCAAACCCGGTCTCTTCCCCCAGCACGGCCCGCAGGCCAAACCCGCTGCTGGTATCAAAAGACGCGGAGCGGATAACACCATCATCCAGCGCTATCCCTTCACTCTCCCGGTATTCCAGAAACAGTTCCCCATCATCCATCCCGTCCAGCGCCTTGCGGGTCAGGGCTTCCGCATCTGCACGGTCCAGCAGGGCGCCCGGTCTGTCAAAAAACAACTGGTCTGTAACCGCCAGAGCGCCAGGGCTTGAAGGGAGAGACGACATGAACAAAACTCCTGACAGGAAGAAGGCTCCGGGTCACAGATTTTCCCGGCAGAGCAGCCTGAGCATAAACAGTTAAGTGCTGCCGCAAAACCCGCAAGGGGTTTCATCGTTTCTGTCTGGGGGGCAGAGACAACACCTGACAGGGTTTAACGGCCCGCCCCCGACCAACCGCTGCGGCCTCTTTTTCTGCTTTTCCGGCCCCGGCGTTCCGCCGTAGCAGATGAAAGACGACCATGCGCGCTTACCAGACCAGAACACATTCCGGGATTCCGACGTTCCAGAAACAACCAGCACACCCCGCGTCTGGCCGCACGGCCTCTTCCGGCCCTTATCCCCTGCGCCTTGCTCTACTCTGCTGTCTGGCCGCTGCCCCGGCCCCGGTTCTGGCTCAGAGCGCCACCGCCACCCCCACCGCCACGCCATCCATCACCAGCGGGCCAGCCCAGCCCCCTGCCTCGCAGGACCATCCTGCTGTGACTGGCACACCCTCACGCACCGATCCCTCCCCGGTTCCGGCAGCGCCCCCCTCCGCGCCTCACCCTGCCGCTGCGTCTTCTGGAAATGGAACCATTCCAGCAGATCTCCCGGCAAGCCCCCCGTCCGTTGCTCCTGCTCCTGCTCCTGCTCCTGCTCCTGCTCCTGCTCCTGCTCCTGCTCCTGCTCCTGCTCCTGCTCCTGCTCCTGCTCCTGCTCCTGCTCCTGCTCCTGCTCCTGCTCCTGAAGCAGAGTCGAAAGCCGTGCCCCCTGCAAGCACCGATCCTGCACAGGCACCACTGGATGAAGATGATGCCGTCCCGCCCGTGCAGGTCAGACTTTTTGATGTGCAGCCCGCAACCCATGCAGGCCAACATGCCGCGCCGGATTTTGTGCCGCAGGACCTGCGGCCGCCCTCTATTGCGCTGGGAGACCTGTTTGCCGCCATTCATGCAGCCCATATTTTTACAGACGCCAAAGCCGTTGCGGATGCCATCCCGGATCAGGCTCCCACGGATCTGGTCGCAGCATGGCGGCAGGAAAAAGATCTGCCGGATTTCAATCTGAAACGGTTTGTCTCGCAACATTTTACCATCCCGGTGCTGCGCTCCGCGGCCTATAGCCGCAAACCGGGAGAAAGCGTGCGGGACTATATTTCCGGCATGTGGGACGTACTGACGCGGGAGGCCGATACCGCCGTACCGTGGTCCTCCCTGCTGCCGCTACCGGAAACCTATATTGTCCCCGGTGGCCGGTTCTCGGAGTTTTATTACTGGGACAGCTACTTCACCATGATCGGCCTGTATGAAGACGGCCGGATTGATCTGCTCCGCAATGTGGTGCGCGACATTGCATCCCTGATAGACCGGTATGGTCATATGCCTAATGGCAACCGGACCTATTACCTCAGCCGCTCCCAGCCGCCTTTTTTCTCCCTGATGCTGGATCTGCTCGCCAGCCATGACGGACAGGTGGTCTACACATCCTTCCTGCCGGAATTACAGCGGGAATATGACTACTGGACCCACGGGGCGGATGCGCTCAAACCCGGTGCGGCCTGGCAGCATGTGGTCCGCCTGCCGGACAATACCCTGATGTTCCGGCCGTGGGATGATATGGATACCCCGCGGGATGAAAGTTTCCCGCAGGATCTGGCCACCGCGAAAAGCTCACACCGCCCGGCCCCGGACCTCTGGCGGGACCTCCGCGCCGGAGCGGAAACCGGGTGGGATTACACGTCCCGCTGGCTGGCGGACGGCAAGACACTGGACACCATCACCACAACGTCCCTCATCACTATCGAATATAACTGTCTGATGGTACATCTGGAGCAAACGCTCTCCCACGCCTACACCCTGAATGGCGAGAAAGACAAAGCGGCCTTCTACGCGCAGCAGGCCACACAGCTTAAAAACGCGATCAACCACGTTCTCTGGAATGAAAAAGAGGGCGCATATTTCGATTATAACTGGCGAACGGGACAGCTCAGAGACGTGCTGTCCACCGCAACCGCGGTGCCCCTGTTCCTGCATATTGCCTCGCAGGAGCAGGCTGATGCAGTCGCGCGCACGCTTCAGACACGCCTCTTACATATAGGGGGCCTGAGTGTGACAGACCGGGAGACCGGGCAGCAATGGGACTACCCTAATGGCTGGGCACCGGAAGAATGGATGGCCATCAAAGGGCTGGAACAATATGGGCATGATGCTCTGGCGGCAGATATTGGCCGCCGCTGGATGGCCCGCGTGATTGGCACTTATGAAAAAAGCGGTGTGCTGCTGGAAAAATATGATGTCGTTTCCCCCGAGATCAGCGCCACAGGCGGCAAGGGGGGCGGTGAATACCCGATGCAGATCGGGTTTGGCTGGACCAACGGCACCCTGCTGGGGCTGATGAACCGCTATCCGCAGAATACCCGCAAAGTGCTGGATAATAACCCGCTGGCCGACCAGCCCTCCCAGCAGCCATTGCCGCCTGTGGATGCGTGGGATGCAAAAGGGCCGGAAATCCCGGTGACGGAACGCTCACCGCTGAAAGGCGTGCCGGTTTCCTCCCTCAAAACCGATGCGCCTGCACAGAACACATCTGCCCGGACTGAACCGCCTGCTTCTGGCGCACCAGCTCCTCACCCAGCCAGTCCGGTGACGACAACACCTCCGGCCGGGCCTGAGGGGGGTGCTGGTGCAGGCCCGAACACAGGGTCACGCTCGGGGTCAACCTCAGCACCGCTACCAACAGACGAAACTCCAGAAAAACAGGACGAACAGACAGCACCTCTCCCGTCAAGAGATGCGCCACAAAGCCATCCGCCTGCACGCCATGAGGAGTCTGCCGCTGTGACCCCGCTCCTTCAACCGACACCCGCCCCGCGCCCTACTGGCACTGGCACTGGCACTGGCACTGGCACTGGCACTGGCACTGGCACTGGCACTGGCACTGGCACTGGCACTGGCACTGGCACTGGCACTGGCACTGGCACTGGCACTGGCACGCCGATCTCAGATCCAAAGGCTCCCGCGCAAGAGCCGTAAGCCGGAAAAGTCAGAAAAATACGCGCGGGAGGAGACGGCCTGACGCTTCTGCCCGGAGGATCAGAGTCCGGGGAGTTCGTTGACCGTCACAACGCGCCAGCCTTCAGCCAGCCGCTCCAGAATTGTCAGGGAGAGATTCTGGATAGAGAAGTGCAGCGCGGTCTCAGGGTGGATTCGCAGGGCGTGCGCCAGCGCGCCCCGAATGGCCCCGCCATGACTGACGGCAACGATATTCTGCCCTTCATACTCATCAGCCAGCCGGTCCAGCGCCGCACCAACGCGGCCGCACACATCCATCATGCTCTCCCCACCCGGCGGGCATTCCGTGGCCGAGACGGACCAGAAGGGATGCGGGGCCAGACGCAGATGCTGCGGCAGCTCCTGATGCGGCATATTGTGCCATGCGCCGAGATTCTGCTCGATCAGCGCAGGCTCCACGTCCATCGGCACAGGCCCGTATCCGGCCTCCTGAATGGCTTCCGCCGTGCAGCGCGTGCGGGAGAGAGGACTGATCAGCCAGTGCGCGTCACGCGGGAGACGGGCTGCCAGGGCTTCATACATGGGGCGTTGCGCGATCAGGCTATCCGGGCACAAAGGCACATCCAGCGCGCCATATAGCCTCAGCCGGGCATTCTGTTCCACCAGCGCGTGGCGGATCAGCCAGAACCGCGTAATGCCGGGGGCAAGCTGCGGTGTATCGAGAAAATTACCCTGATTAGTTTGCCGGGTCGCGGGGGATGTGAGGCTGACAGTCATGGTCCCTGTTGTGCTGTCAGGAGCCGCCAAGCGCAAGAGCGGAAATGGCGCGGCGCAGGGCATCCGCCTTTTGCAGGTCTGTCACGGTGTCCCGAGAGGAGGATTCTGACCAGTTGGACTCGTCACCCGCTTCATCCGGCTCCCAGCGTGGCGCGTAGGACGGAAGCGGGTCTGCCTGCGCAATGCGATCCCAGTATGTCAGAATCAGGCTGATTTTTTGCAGAACCCGGTGTGCGTCCTGAATTTCCCGCGCCATGCGAGCGGCAGGATCAAGACCTTCATGAGAGGGTTCACCAGAGACAAGGCGCGCACCGGCGGAGAGCCTCAGCGCGCCTACAAGACCATCAGCGGCCTGCGCGTGCGGAATGGGAACAGGCTGGCCGATATGGCACAGCAGGGCTGCCAGTGCTGCCTGCTCCTGCGGGACATACGCAGACAGATCAGCATTCAGCCATTGATAGAGCTTCCGACATCGCGCGAGATCAAGCGGCACAACCCCACGGCTGCTTTCAGGCGCGCGCACAAGGAAAGACAGAATTGTCTGCTGGCGGTCCCAGTCATGCGGCAGAGCCTCCCGCAGGGGCGCAGGTTGCGGCAGGAATTCAAGGTCAGGATTCGCTGCGATCCCTTGTGTGACGGCAGCCAGAAAGCTCTGCAAACGGCGCGCGACACTCTTGGAGGGAATCGCACTCAGCGCCGCCATTTCTGCCTGCGCTGCCCGCCAGCGTAACAGCAATCCATGATTAAAGCCGGAGGCCAGCCCCCGGCAGGCCAGACTGGCTGGCCATTCACACTGGTTGGCATAGGCAGCAAGCCCGGCAGGCAGCGCGCCCTGATCCAGCCGGGCTTTCCAGCTCTCGGGCAACAGGAGAGCACCACAGAATGGCGGCCCGGTAAAGAACTTGGAGCCTGTCACCATAACAGCCCAGCCACGGCTCAGATAAGCCTGAACCCGCTCCGGCATCAGCCGCGCCTGACAGGCATCCACCACCACATCAAGCTGCCCCGGATACTGATTACACAGGACTTCAAGCACTTTCAGGTCAGGGGCCAGCAGGCCCGTTTTAGACAGATCCAGCACATGCAGCAGCACACGCCGCCCTTGCGCTAGTTGCTGTCTGACCTCGCTCTGGCAGGAGGCCGTTACCTCTGCCTCTGGCCGCAAATGCCCCTGCGCATCGCGGAGCGGGAGGGCGACACAGGCTGTGTCTTCCGGGAATCCGTCTACCAGACGACCTTTGCAGACGGACAAGCCGAGAGCGGTTTCCTGCGCAAAATGCTGCCCGTGCGAGGCCAGTGGCACCCCGCTGCCCGTTTCTTCCGGCGCGGTCAGAATGGTTGTCACCGGCTGTCCCGGCAGAGTCGATAAGGCCAGCACCGCCAGAGCGACATCCGTACCGGAGGAGGCCAGCACAATATGATCCTGACCGGGCAGACCATACCATTCCGCCAGAAAGCTCCGGACATCCAGCGCCAGAGTCTGCAAGGCCTGAGGCGCTTTGTTGGCGAGCACCGCCTTTGCAAGCTGCACTCTGGCCATCTCCCCGCCCGTAAAGCCGCGCTCCGACAAAGAAGACGCCGTGGATGATGCAAATGTTATCGCCCAGGGGCGCGGACGATGGGAGCAGCCGTAATGGTTGAGGCCGGTCCGCGGATCAATATTCAGCCGGGCATCTCCCCCTTCCGCCATCAGCGCTTCAACCGGGCCGATCAGCGGCCATGACTGTATGAGCCATGCAGACAGGTCGTCCCAAAGTGCGGCGTCAGACACAGCACTCTGAACGGGGAGACTGACAAGGGGATATAAGGCATCAAAAAGCTGCGGCAGGGTGTCGCGCGAGGGGGGCTGCGCGCTGGCGAGCGTCCGCACCCATGCCTCCGGGGCCGGCAGATCGGCCGGGGCATCCAGCATCCAGAATCGGGCCGCTGTTCTGGCCGCGGAAAAAGAAATTTTCAGTCGGGAAAGAGACTCTGAGGTCGATGCCTCTTCTGACAGAACCGCCAGTTCCAGCGCGTGACGCAGATGGAACGCAACAACCCGCCGTTCCCCAAGGCAGGGGGAGCCCAGCACAATCTGCCGCCCGGCACGCACATGGAACGGATGCGCAACGGCCGGGTCCAGCGTGATCCGGCATTCTGTGGCCAGAAGACGCAGCTCCGGGCGGTCCAGAACGTGCAGCAGGGTCTCCGTCAGGTTTCTGGCAAACATATTTTCGCTTTCAAGTTCCTAACAGATCCGTCGTCCGGCGGCCTGTACGCCTGTTTTTCATATAGCCAAGCATAAGAAAATCGCAAATCTGCCAAGATTGCTGGCAGAGGCCGCTCTTCTGAGCTATGCCGGATATCGGAGATTTCAATCGTTTGTTTGGGTTCACAAAAACGGAATATCAATGCGCATCTTATTAACAGGCGGCTGCGGGTTTATCGGGTCAGCAGTGATCCGTCATATTATCCGCGATACGAACCATTCTGTCCTGAATGTGGACTGCATGACCTATGCGGCGTCCGAGGAAACCGTGGAAGACGCTGCGGAAAGCGGGCGTTACGAATTTGCCCGCGCCAATATTGTGAACGGCAGCGAGCTGAGCCGCCTGTTTGAAACATTCCGGCCGCAGGCTGTCATGCACCTGGCGGCTGAAAGCCATGTGGACCGCTCCATTGATGGTCCGGGGGTGTTTATCCAGACCAACGTGGTCGGCACCTATTCCCTGCTGGAAGCCGCCCGGAAATACTGGCTGACGCTGGATCAGGCTGACCGCG
>NZ_JACRVR010000006.1:0-108907 GCF_018811975.1 Acetobacter sp. P1H12_c
GCCCGCGGCCCCGGCAACGCCCGCCCACAGCGCGCCGCATCCGGCTGCGCACAAGGCAAAACCTGCACCAAAACGGACGGTAAAACAGCCCGCGGCGGAACCTGCGCTGACCCATCTGGCCACGCCAGCGGCAGCAGGCGCCGGGTGCGCGGGTTTGACAGGGCCAGCGGCTGGAGTTGCAGCAGTGCCAGTGCCAGTGCCAGTGCCAGTGCCAGTGCCAGTGCCAGTGCCAGTGCCAGTGCCAGCGAGCGTGGCAGGAGCATTGGGAGGGGTGGAAGACGCGCCCTGTGCAGAGGGTGCACCCGTCCCGGCGCCTGCTGCCGCTGGCGTGGCCAGATGGGTCAGCGCAGGTTCCGCCGCGGGCTGTTTTACCGTCCGTTTTGGTGCAGGTTTTGCCTTGTGCGCAGCCGGATGCGGCGCGCTGTGGGCGGGCGTTGCCGGGGCCGCGGGCTTGCTGGCCAGCTTGTCCAGCGCCTGTGTGTTGGTGACAACCTGCGCGTGCGCCAGCGTGGTCGGCAGCAGCAGGAGGGCGCACAATCCTGTCAGACGGCGCGGTCGGAGATGAGCGTTGTGCATTGCGGGCAAGACTAAACCAGAAGAGGGACGGGGTGGAATGGCAGAACGCCTTTCACGATGATCTTTTATACGCCGGAAGGGGCGAATATGCGGCATCAGGCAGAAAACTGCTCTGCGGTAATGCGCTCGGACAGTGTCTGGCCGGGGTCAAACAGCACCGTGACGGCCAGAGTGCGGTCCTCATGGATCTGCACGGACACCACATCCCGGATCTCTATCGAATCTGCCACTGCGGCCACCGGGCGTTTTTCCGGCTCCAGAATGGTAAAGCCAACCCGGGCGGTGGACGGCAGCAGCGCCCCGCGCCAGCGCCGGGGCCGGAACGGGCAGATGGGGGTCAGCGGTAGAAGATTGCCCGAAAGCGGGACAATAGGGCCGTGGGCGGACAGATTATAGGCGGTGGACCCGGCGGGGGTGGAGAGCAGCGCGCCATCACAGATCAGTTCGGGCATACGCACCAGATCATCCACATCGACCCGGATTTTCGCGGCCTGACGGGTCTGGCGGAACAGGAAGACATCATTCAGGGCCAGTGCCTCATGCGTGTCACCCTGCATGGTGCGGGCTTTCATACGCAGGGGGTGCAGGGTGGCGGCTTGTGTGGTGGTCAGGCGCTGCGGAAGGCTGTCTTCCAGCATCGGGTTCATCAGAAACCCGACGGAGCCGCAGTTCATGCCATAAACCGGCACGGTCAGATTTTGCTCCAGCACCACGCGCAGCGTTTCCAGCATAAAGCCGTCGCCCCCAAGGCAGACAACGACGTCCGCGTCTCCCGGATGGCAGTTGCCGTACTGGCGGGTCAGGCGGTCAAACTCATGCCGGGCGACATCGGTCGGCGCAGCCAGAAAGGCAATGCGTTCCGGCACGTCTGACAGCACGGGCGCAGCGGCTGCTGAGGGAGGCGGAAAGCTGGTCATGGCAGGCATCCCATGGCGGGCTGATGGCGGAAAAAGCGGGTGGGCAGGCCGCATTCCTTATCCTGCAATGGTCTGATCCTGAAAGGGGGCGGCCTCATTTTTATGGAGGCCGGCTTCATGCAGATGGGTGCCAAGCAGTTCATCATACACGCTCAGGGTGGCCTGCTGCATGGCGTGGGTGGTGTAGCGAGCCAGCACCGTGGCGCGGGCCGCCTCCCCCATAGCATGCAGGCCTTCCTGCGGCGCATGCAGGACAGCGGCAAGTGTTTCGGCCAGAGCCTGCACATCCCCCGGCGGGACGCTCAGGCCCGTCATACCGTGCTGAACAGTTTCCAGCGCGGCGCCGTGAGCGGTTACAATCACGGGGCGGCACATGGCCTGTGCTTCCACCACCACACGGCCAAACGGTTCTGGCCGGAGCGAGGGGATCACAACCAGCGTCGCCAGCGCCATGGCCGCAGGCATATCCTGACAATGCCCGGCAAACCGCACCTGCTCTGTCAGCCCCAGTGTGCGGGCGTATGTCACAAGGTCTTCCGCATAGCGATTGCCGGGGGGGCAGGAGCCCACAAAAACACATATCCACGGTGTCTGCGGGGTGGTCTGCTTAACCCGCGCGAGGGCTTCCAGCAGAAAACGCTGGCCTTTCCATTCCGTCAGGCGGCCGGGCATCAGAAGCACCGGCACCCCGGCGGGGATGCTCCAGCTTTCGCTCAGCCGGTGCACCCGCTGCCCGCTGACGGCTTCCGGGCTGAACTGGGCACTATCCGCCCCGCGCGGGATCACGCGCAGGCGGTCCGGCCCGACATGATACTCCTGCGCCAGCCGCTCGCCGATATGCCGGCTGATGGCAATCACGCGGTCTCCCGCAGCCAGCACGGCGTTATAGCGTTTTTTTCCGGGAAAATTATTGGCATGGACGCCATGCCATGTGGTGACAAACGGGGTGCCTGTGCGGGTGCAGGCCAGCCGCGCCACCCATGCCGGGGCGCGGGAGCGGGCATGGACAAGGGCCACGTTGTTCTGCCGGATAAAGCGCGCCAGTGTGCCTGCGTTCCGCAGGATGGAGACGGGGTTTTTGCTGCCGCAGCGGGTGAGCATATGGTGCTGCGCGCCCAGCCGCTCCAGCGCGGGGACCAGTCTGCCGCCTGCGCTCATGACCAGTGCGCTGCCACCGGCCTGAGTGATGGCATCGGCCATTTCCAGAGTGCCCCGTTCAACCCCGCCCTGTTCGAGTGCCGGAAGAATTTGCAGGATGACGGGGGAGGATGGCGTAATCGTCATATCTGGGCTGTTAGCATGGTTTTCCGGCAACAGACACTCTTCCACGCACCTGCGGCCCTGTGGTCTGACTTGACCACCCGGCCCGTATCCGCGTTATGGAAGAAGGAATGACGCATTTGTCTCTCTCTCTGCGGCCTGCTCCGGTGCGTTGCACGCCTTTTGTTGCAACGGTGGGGCTGGGCCTTCTGCTGGCTGGCGGTCCGGCCCGCGCGGCTACGCCTGCGGCGCATGGCGCAAAGGATGCCCGGCAGACATGGGCGCTTGCTGAGTGCATGAGCATGGTGGAGGAAGACCCCTTCGGCGCGCGGGATTATGCGCAGGACTGGCTGAAGCACGGCGGAGACCGTGAGGCCCGGCATTGCCATGCTCTGGCCCTGCTGGAGCTGGGGGATGAACTGGACGCGGCGCAGGAACTGGATGATCTGGTCCGCAAAGCCCCGGCCTCCGGCCCGGAAAGCTCCGCCAGCCTGCGGGCCGTCATGGCGGAAGAAGCGGCTGAAGCCTGGCTTTCAGCCGGGAATATTCCGGGTGCCTTAAATATTGTGGATTTCGGCCTCTCTGTGCGCCCCGGTGATGTTTCTCTGCGTCTGGCCAAAGCACGGGCGCTGCTTGAGCAAGGCAATGCCGGTGCTGTGGTGGCGGATCTGACCTCTCTGGTGGCGCGTGGGGCGGAAGCCCCGCCGGAAGCCTTTGTACTGCTGGCCTCAGCAGAGCGGCGTCTGGGGCAACTGGATAAAGCGACCCAGCATATTACGCTGGCCTTGCAGCGGATGCCGGAAAATGCCGCCGCCCTTCTGGAACGCGGGATTATCCGGGAGCAGGTTGGGGATGCCACGGGCGCGCAGGCGGACTGGCAACATGTGCTGGATGTTGCACCTGACAGCCACGAGGCTGACCGCGCACGGCAGGATCTGGCTGTTCTGGCGGCTGACCCGGATTCGCCGTGACGCAACCGCAGGCTGTGCAGCGTGTTCTGGTCATCCGGCTGGGGGCGCTGGGGGATTTTGTGCAGAGCTTCGGGCCATTTCAGGCTATCCGGGCGGCGCATCATCAGGCGTTTATCACGCTCCTGACCACGCAGCCTTTTGTAGAGCTGGCCCGCCTTTCTCCCTGGTTTGACGCAGTTGAAACCGACCAGCGGCCTGCATGGAGCAATCTTCCGGCCCTGCGGAAGCTCCGGCAGTCCCTGCGCAGCTATGACAGGATTTACGACCTTCAGACCTCCAGCCGCACAGCACGTTATTTTGTGCTGGCCGGACGCCCGGCAAGCTGGTGCGGGCATGTGGGGCACGGCCCTCTGCGGCATGATAACCGCTGGCGGAATGACATGCATACAGGCCCCCGCCAGCGCGACCAGCTGCGGCGGGCAGGTATTGCGGATGTGCCGGTGCCGGATGTGTCATGGCTGGCGGAACGCGGGCCGCATCTGGACAGACCCTATGCGCTGATTGTGCCCGGAGCCTCTCCGCATCGCCCGGCTAAACGCTGGCCGGTGCGCCGGTATGCCGAGCTTGCGGCCCGTCTGGAAAGCCGGGGGCTGCTGCCTGTAGTTGTGGGTGGCCGGGGGGAGGCACCGCTTGCGGACATTATCCGGCAGGCCTGCCCGCAGGCGCTGGACCTGACGGGCCAGACAACCTTACCGGAACTGGCAGGGCTGGCCGCACGGGCGCAGGTGGCGGTGGGGAATGATACCGGGCCAATGCATCTGGCCGCGCTGATGGGCTGCCCCTCCGTTGTGCTGTTTTCCGCGGACAGCAATCCGTCCCTCACTGCGCCGCTCGGGCGCGTGCCGGGGCAGGTTTGTGTGCTTTCTGTGCAGGATCTGGCGACACTTTCCGTCAACAGGGTTGCAGCCGCGCTCTCCTGCCGCCATTAGAAACCTTTCCAACCATCTGATCTCCGGAGTTCTTCCATGCCTGCCATCACCTTGCCTGACGGATCCGTTCGTAGTTTTGACGGGCCGGTTACGGGCACGGCCATTGCCGAAGCCATCGGGCCGGGGCTGGCCAAAGCGGCACTGGCCATGGAGGTCAATGGTGCATTGCAGGATATTGGCCGTGCCATAAGCGAAGATGCCGCCGTCCGTTTTATTACCCGGAAAGACCCGGAGTCTCTGGAGATGATCCGGCATGACGCCGCCCACGTGCTGGCCGAAGCTGTGCAGTCTCTCTACCCCGGCACGCAGGTGACCATCGGGCCGTCCATTGAAAACGGCTTTTATTACGACTTCTATCGCAACGAGCCGTTTACCCCGGAAGACTTCGCCGCGATTGAAGCGCGGATGAAGGACATCGTTGCCAATGCCGAGCCCTTCGTGCGGGAAGTCTGGCCGCGGGATAAGGCGATTGCCTTCTTTGAAGAGAAGGGGGAGCGCTTCAAGGCCGAGCTGATCCGTGATCTGCCGGAAGATGAGGATATTTCCATCTACCGTCAGGGCGAGTGGCTGGACCTCTGCCGAGGCCCGCATCTGCGCAACACAAAGGATGTTGGCACGGCCTTCAAACTCATGAAGGTGGCCGGGGCTTACTGGCGCGGTGACCACCGCAATCCCATGCTGACCCGTGTTTACGGCACCGCATGGCGGGACCAGAAAGAACTGGACGCGCACCTGCACCAGCTTGAAGAGGCGGAACGCCGTGACCACCGCCGCATTGGCCGGGAAATGGACCTGTTCCATTTTCAGGAAGAAGCGGTGGGGCAGATCTTCTGGCACCATAAAGGCTGGCGTCTGTATTGCGCCCTTCAGGACTACATGCGCCGCGCCCAGACCCGTGGCGGCTATCAGGAAGTGCGGACCCCGCAACTGGTGGATCGTGGCCTGTGGGAAGCCTCCGGCCACTGGGACAAATACCGCCACCACATGTTTGTGGCGACGGTGGAGGATGAGGATAAGACCCTCGCTCTCAAACCCATGAACTGCCCGTGCCATGTGCAGATTTTCCGCCACGGCCTGCGCTCCTACCGTGAACTGCCGATGCGGATGGCGGAATTCGGGGCCTGCCACCGGTATGAACCCTCTGGCGCGCTGCATGGGCTGATGCGTGTGCGCGGCTTTACGCAGGATGATGCGCATATCTTCTGCACGGAAGATCAGATTGCGGATGAAACCGTGCAGTTCGTACGGATGCTGCATGAGGTCTACAAGGATCTGGGCTTTGAGCATGTCCGCGTGAAGTTTGCGGACCGCCCGGAACAGCGGGCCGGAAGTGACGAAACATGGGACAAAGCTGAAAGCGCGCTGAAGGAAGCGTGTGAAGTGGCCGGTGTGACGTATGAATATAACCCCGGTGAGGGCGCGTTCTACGGCCCCAAGCTGGAATTTGTGCTGCGTGACGCCATCGGGCGTGACTGGCAGTGCGGCACGCTTCAGGTCGATCTGGTGCTGCCGGAACGACTCGATGCGAGCTATATTGGCGAGGACTCAGCACGCCACCGGCCGGTAATGCTGCACCGCGCGATTCTTGGATCATTCGAGCGGTTCCTTGGTATTCTGATTGAGCAGCATGCTGGCCGCTTCCCGCTCTGGCTGGCCCCTGTGCAGGTGGTTGTCGCGTCTATCGTGAGTGATGCCGGAGCCTACGCGGAAGAGGTGGCCGCGGCCCTGCGCGCGGCTGGTCTGGCCGCGGAGGCTGATGTGCGGAACGACAAGATCAACGCCAAGATTCGTGAGCATAGTGTGGCGCGCGTGCCGGTTATTCTGGTGGTTGGCCGCCGGGAGGCGGAGGAGCGGACCGTGGCCATGCGCCGTCTGGGCGGGAAAGATCAGGAAACCCTCGGGTTTGATGAGGTTGTAGCCCTGATGACTGAGGAAGCAACGCCGCCGGACCTGCGCAAAAAGGCGTGAGACTCGGCCGGTTGTTTTTGGCAGGGCTGGAATGAGTCTGTTTTCTGGCCGGATATGCTTGATAAACGGCTGAGAATTGCGCACATAATAACACCGTAAGCGGAAGCACCGGGAGGTGCTTCTGTTTGTTTTGTATCCATGACAGGAGCTGACCATAGCCAGACCCCCTATTCCCGCGCCGCCCACCCGCGAGGGACCACGTGTTAACGAAGAGATCCGCGTTCCGCAGGTTCGTCTGATTGACGAAGAAGGCGAGATGGCGGGTGTCATGTCGACCCGCGATGCGCTGGCTCGCGCTTATGGCGTCGGACTCGATCTTCTTGAGATCAGCCCGAACGCAGAACCGCCCGTTGCCAAGATCCTTGACTACGGCAAGTTCAAATACGAGCAGCAGAAAAAGCGTAACGAAGCCCGCAAGAAGCAGAAGGTCATTGAAATCAAGGAAGTCAAGGTTCGTCCGAATATCGACGAAAATGACTACCAGGTTAAAATGCGTTCCGTAAAAAGCTTCCTGGGGGATGGCGACAAGGTGAAAGTCACCCTGCGTTTCCGTGGCCGTGAAATGGCGCATCAGGAACTGGGCATCAAGGTGCTGGAGCGTATCCGGACCGAGATGGAAGAGCAGGCTAAAGTTGAACAGATGCCGCGTCTTGAAAACCGGCAGATGATCATGGTGCTGGCACCCCGTTAAGCTCTGCCTCTGGGTGCAGGCTGATCTAAGCAGTCTGATCCGCCCGGCAGAACCAAAAAGCGCCTGTGCGAGGGGAAACCCCGCACAGGCGCTTTTTTTATGGCGAGTTGCCGCCCGCAGTAGATGCACAGGCGGCCAGTTTATCGTTCGGTTTACGGCGTCAGCAGAACTGTAGCGTTGGCGCTGGCATGCACCGTCTGGACTTCCGCTGTGCTGGAAGGCGCAGGGGCACCGTCGGCCAGACCGGCCCGTGCGGGCATTGCCATCAGCATGACAGGTCTTGGGTAGCCACCATCGGAGATGGACACCTTGGCAAACCGCACAACATGCAGGCCAAGGGATGCGGCAAGGGTGTCGGCCTGCTTTTTCAGGTCTTCAACGGCCTTTTTCTCGGCGTCCAGCTTCAGCGTTTTCTGGTTTTCAGGCGAGAGAGACCATGAAAGATCTTCCAGTATCAGCCCTTCCCCCTGAAGGTCTCCGGTCAGCGGCAGCAGGCCTGACCCATCGGGCGAGGTAAAGGTGAGGGACTGTGAGGCTGTCCATGAGGCAGGAGCCTTGTCCGGTCGCTCTTCTGAAACGGAATATTGCAGCACGGCGGCTTTGATTCCGGAGGTCTTGCCGGACTGTTCCACCGCTTTATGGACAAGCGTGTTGACAGCCTGCTGAGCGGCGGCGGCTGTTTTTGCCCGCCCTTCCGCCCGGAAATGCGCAGTAAGCTGGTCCGGTGCTGCCTGAACGGAGCCTGAGCCGCTGATATCCAGACGGGTGTAGGTCTCCTCCGGTTTTGTTTCCGCAAAGGCAAGGCCGGGAGCAATCAGGGCAACGGCCAGTGCAAAAGCTGGCACACGGAAGGAGGGGATGCGGGGTGAGAGGCGCATTACGGTGTTGTCCTTTTCAGGCTGACAATGGCGCGCCGCAGGCGGATCAGTCCGGAGCGAACCAGCCCCTGCCGGCACAGGTCTGTGCCTTCGTCCCGGAGCTGGCTGACAGTATGCGGCAAGACGCCCTGCGTCTTGTAATTATCAATGACATGCGAGAGCCGGAGGCAGAACTCAACACTGTCTGAGGTAATGACCACCGGCTCGCTCGGGGGCAGCGCACGCATAATCCGTCGCTCCTCAGCAGGCGGGGCAGGGGGCATAACGGCCTGTGCTGAAAGTCGTGTGGCGAGGGGTGTCACCACAAGACTCCCTAAAATCAGCACAAGGGTGAGAGGCAGGGGTCGTCTCATGCCCCGATAGTTTTAGGGGCGCAGTGTCTTTTTTAAGGCCGAAATGAGGGCATAAGTATTCGTTAATGTGCGCGCATCAGAAGGGGTGAGGAGGTTCGGCAACGCGTTCAGAAGAGGTTGTGGCCTCATCCGGCAGCGGGACGGTGATGCGGGCGAGCAACCCCGGGGTGTTTGAGGCGAGTTGTAACTGTCCGTCATGCAGGTGCACAATGGCCTCCACAAGAGACAGACCAAGGCCGGAACCGGGGGTATGTCTGGCTTGTTCCGCCCGGAAAAACCGCTCGGAAGCACGGGCCATATCGGCATCATTCATGCCTATCCCTTCATCCGTCACACTCAGGCTGAGCTGTCGGTCGCTGCTGCCATCTGAGCGCCGTCCGGTGGTCAGGATTTCAGCAGACAGCGTGACTGTGCCGTTGGGGGGCGAGAACTTTATGGCGTTATCCAGCAGATTGGCCACGGCCTGCTGGAACATGGCGCGGTCTCCAAAAAAGGGCAGATGGTCGGGCAGATGCCGCACACATTTCAGCTCGTGCTCTTCCGCCACGGCCTGATACAGGTCCGCCACATCCTGCAACGCCGGAACCAGATCAAACTGCACAAAGGCGGAGCGGCGCGCCCCGGATTCAATCTGGGCGATCCGCAGGAGTGCTTCAAAAATAGCGGTGACGTTGTCCAGATTACTGGCCGCCTGCTCCATGGCCGCGCGGAGTTCCGCCTCACTTTTTGCGTGCAGCGCGGCATCTTCCAGTTGGGCACGCGCCCGGGCGATGGGGGTGCGCAGGTCATGCGCAATGGCGTTTGAAACCTGCCGGACGCCCTCCATCAGGCGGCTGATCCGGTCCAGCATTTCATTGATGGTGATGGCAATTTCATCCAGCTCATCATCCGTGCCCTGCACCGGCATGCGGCGGGACATATCTCCGTGGGTAATCGCCTGCGTGGTGCGGCTGATGGACTGGATAACGTGCCGGAACAGCCGCCGGATGAGCCACCCACCGCCAACAGCCAGCAGAATGAGCATGAGGCACGCCCAGAGCAGCGTATCCGTGAGCATCTTGCGCAGCAGAGTGCGGCCGCTGATATCCCGCCCAATCAGCAGGCGGTACCCCTCCGGCAGAGCATAGGCCCGGACCTTGGCTGTATCCTGCGCAAAGGCGCGCTGAACGGGGAGGTTAAACCAGCGCTGGTCGCTGGTAATCTGGTGCGGCCATTCTGAGAGATTGCCCGCGACCCATTTCCTGTCTTTGTTGATCAGCAGATACAGGGCGTTGTCATCCACGTCCTGCTCCAGCCTGTCATCAATCACCATCGTCAGGCCGGTGGGGCCGCTTTCTTCCCAGATATTGAACAGGGAGCGGGAATCTAGGGTGATCGCCTGTTCAACCTGATGCTCCAGCAGCCCGGCGGTTCCCCACCAGATAAAGGAGAAAAACAGGGCGGCGGAGCAGACAAAAAGCGTCCCGTAAACCAGTGCGAACCGTAAGCTGACCGAGCGGAGGCGTAAAAAGCCGGGCTGCGGGCTTGCGGGCGCAGAGGAGACCGGCGCGGTCATTCCTGCAACATATACCCCGCATTGCGGATGGTGTGGACAAGCGGACGGCCAAAGGGCTTGTCAATTTTCTGGCGCAGGCGGGAGACATGGACGTCAATCACGTTGGTCTGCGGGTCAAAATGGTAATCCCACACGCCTTCCAGCAGCATGGTGCGGGTTACAACCTGTCCGGCATGGCGCATCAGAAACTCAAGCAGCCGGAATTCACGCGGTTGCAGGTCAATCTTCTGCCCGGCCCGTTTGACGCCACGGGAGAGCAGGTCAATTTCAAGATCCCCGACCACAAGGCGGGTCTGCGGCTGGGCCTCGTTCCGGTTGCGCCGGACAAGTGCTTCCAGACGCGCCTGAAGCTCACTGAAGGAGAAGGGCTTGGTGACGTAGTCATCCGCGCCAGCTTTCAGCCCGGCAACTTTTTCATCCACATCCGCCAGAGCGGAGAGCAGCAGGACAGGGGTCACGTTCCCCTGCCGCCGTAATGTTTCGAGAATATGGATGCCGTCCACGCCGCCCGGCAGCATCCGGTCCAGAATGATGATGTCAAAATTCTCGTTGGTGGCGAGGGACAACCCATCTTTGCCGTTTTCAGCCTGCTCGACGAGATGCCCTGATTCGGACAGGCCTTTAGCGATGAAGATTCTGACTGTTTGATCGTCTTCAACAAGAAGAATGCGCATTTCTGGACCAAGACTCCGGAAGTAATTACCAAAATCTTACGGTGTTCCTACCGGTTTGTCACGACGGAGTTTTTATACGCGTTCGTCATCTGAGAGGGGGGGCGTTAATCCATCAAAAATGGACAGGAGTGCTGCGGTTAAGGGGGAGGCAAAAATCAGACCGGGGAACCCCAGAATGGCGCCAAACAGGGTCTGGGAAAGGACCGTGATGGCCGGGGGCATCTGCACGGCATGACGCTGGATAACGGGTGCCAGAACATTCCCTTCAAAAAACTGGATCACGCTGTAGAGCACCGCCACCATGATGGTTTCCCGCGTGCCCAGAGAAAGCGCCAGCAGCAGGGCGGGCACAGCCCCCATAATCGCGCCGATATAGGGGATGAAGTTACACAGCCCCGCCAGCACACCCAGCGCCAGAGCAAGCGGTACGCCGATAAACCAGAGGCCCACGCCGGAGAGAACACCCACCACCAGCATGTCCAGAGACTGCCCGGCAACCCAGGCCCACAGCGTCTGGCTTGCACGCAGCATCAGCATCCGGGCGCGGGGGCGCTGCGCTACGGGCACCAGCCGCAGAGCGCCGTTGGCATACAGGGCCGGGTCCATAGCGAAATACAGTCCGGCGATCAGAATCACGACAATCGTGCCCGCAGCGCCAAAGGCGGAGCCAAGGATGCCGGTCATGGAGCCTGCAATCCGTGAGCCGAGCGAGGCGAGGCTGCCGCCACTGCCGCCCTGATTGCCGCCAAGGGAGGCAGGCAGATAGTTCAGGATCATCTGGCCGGTGGGGTTATGTTGCAGGGTGGTGCGCAGAGAGGCTTCCTGCTGGCGCAGGGCGTCCTGTAGTTTGGAGGCCTCGCTGACAATGGCCGGACCGCTGCCCCACACCAGTAACGCCACCGCCGCGATCAGCGCAGCCACCACGGCCGTCAGAGACCAGCCGTAGGGCAGGCGCAGATGTTTGACGAGAATTCTGGACAGGCCATGCAGCACCACGGCAAACAGCGTCGCGGCGAACAGGATGGTCAGCACATCCCCCAGCAGCCACACCATCAGCCCGATCACGGCCAGCCCCAGCGTTAGCCGCAGGATGTGGGTTATGCTGCCGAGCCACCCGGCGCTGTCCTCTGAGTTAGTTTCAGGGACGGGGCAGGACGGAGCGGCAGTATCCGTCTGTTTTTTGTCAGTTTGCTCAGATGATGCGGCGCAATCAGGCGGAGAAGCGGAGGCGGAAGTCATGGAAAGCAGTTCTTTCAAAGGACGGAATGGCTATGTAACGACTGATGGGGATTTTAGTGACCGGGAACAGTACATATTTTTGTACGTTCTGTAATAAAATGTTCTGAATGAAATGATTCAGACAAAAATGAGAACTGGGGAGTGCGGGTAACGATGTCAGGCGGGAACGACGGGGGGCTTCAGGCAGCCTCAAAGGCCATTCTCGCTTTTGCTGTGGGAACATTTGCAATTGGAACAGGGGAGTTCGCGGCGATGGGGCTTTTGCCCCAGATTGCGGACAGCCTGCATGTGACAGCGCCAGAAGCCGGGGGTGCGATTTCCGCTTACGCGCTGGGTGTTGTGGTGGGCGCTCCTCTGGTTTCTGTGATCGGGGCGAGTTTTTCTCGCCGTTCCCTGATGGTGGTGCTCATGGCGTGGTTTGCGGTGACAAACTGCCTGAGCACCTGTGCGACCTCCCTGCACATGCTGGAAATTGCCCGGTTTATTACGGGTCTGCCGCATGGCTCCTTTATGGGGGTGGCCGCGCTGGTTGCGGCGGGTCTGGTGGAGCGGGGGTATCGGGGGCGCGCCGTCGGGCGCGTGTTTGCGGGCATGACCATCGCCAATATTCTGGGCGCACCCTTTGCCAGTTATGCCGGAACGTATTTTGGCTGGCGGCTGTCTTATCTGCTGATCGGGCTGATCAGCGCGGTGTGCTGTGTGATGGTGCAGATGTTTGTGCCCTATGACGCGCCCAACCGTGCACGCTCCGCTCTGGGGGAACTGGCCGCGTTTTCCCGCAAGCAGGTCTGGTTTGTCATTGGTACTGTGGCTGTCGGGTGTGGGGGGATGTTCTGCGTCTACACCTACTTCTCCCTGACGTTGCAGAGCGTGACCCACGTGCCGGTCTGGGCGGTTCCTCTGTTCCAGTCGCTGTGGGGTGTCGGCATGTTTGTCGGCGCGTGGGTCGGCGGCATTGTGATGGACAGAAACCTGAAATGGGCAACCATCGGGGCGTTTATCTGGAATGCCGTCGCCCTGGGGCTGTTTGCGCTGGTTGCCACCAATATCCCCCTGACCGCTCTGGCGGTGTTCATGCTGGGGGGTGGTATTGCGCTTTCTCCCGCCATGCAGATGCGCCTGATGGATGTAGCGGCTGATGCGCAGACGCTTGCGGCCTCAATGAACCATGCGGCGTTTAATATGGCGAACGCGCTGGGAGCCTGGCTGGGTGGCCTTGTGCTGGTGGCCGGGTATGGGGACGCCGCAACCGGCTGGGCGGGCATGGCCCTGTCCTGCATCGGGCTTCTCCTGTTCCTGCTCTCTTTGTGGAGTGAGGCGCGGGACGGCAGGAAAGAAGCCCGTCTGGCGGACTGACGCCCGGAGAGTCAGTCCTCTAGGGCCGCGTTTTCTATTTCCGCTTCGGCTTCCAGCCAGCGTTCTTCCAGTTCCGCCTGTTCCTTGCCAATGGCGGCAAGGCGGGTGTTCAGGCGGGTGACTTCATCGGCCTTGCCGTCGGCGTAGAGAGCCGGATCGGCGAGGGTTGTTTCAATTCTGGTGCGTTCCGTCGCCAGTCTGGCGAGCTTCGCTTCCGCATCTTTGATGATTTTGCGCAGTGGAGCCTGAGCCTTGCGGGCCTCGGCGCGTTCCCGCCGGTCGTCCTTACGGCTGGCCTGTGCGGAGGTATCCGGTTTTGTGCTGCGGTTGGCGGCGCGGTTCTGCTCAATCAGCCAGCGGCGGTATTCGGCCATGTCGCCTTCAAACGGCGTGACTTTCCCATCCGCGACCAGCCACAGCCGGTCCGCCACCATTTCCACCAGATGCGGGTCATGGCTGATCAGTAATACGGCCCCTTCAAACTCGGACAGGGCGCGGACCAGCGCATCTCGCGCATCCAGATCCAGATGGTTGGTCGGTTCGTCCAGAATCAGCAGTTGCGGGGCGTCACGCGTGGCAAGCGCTAGGAGCAGCCGGGCCTTCTCACCGCCTGAAAGATCCTTGACCGGCGTTTCCGCCCGGTCCGCATCCAGCCCAAACCGCGCCAGTTGCGCCCGCACGACGGGCGGGAGGGCCTTGGGCAGGGCGCGCTCCATATGGTCAATCGGGGTCTGATGCAGCACCAGCTCTTCCGCCTGATGCTGGGCGAAGTAGCCGATTTTCAGGCGGGAATTGCGCTCGACAGAGCCGGACATCGGCTCCAGCCGCCCCGCAATCAGCTTGGCGAGGGTAGATTTTCCGTTTCCGTTCGCCCCCAGAAGGGCAATCCGGTCTTCCATATCTAGCCGGAAAGACAGATTGGTGAGAATGGGCGTGGTGCCATAGCCCACACTTACGCGATTGGCCGTGAACATCGGCGGAGCCAGCTGCTCCGGCTCCGGGAAGGCGAAGCGGGTGGGGGTTTCCTCCACCACACTTTCAATCACCGGCAGTTTTTCCAGCGCCTTCAGGCGGGCCTGTGCCTGCCGGGCTTTGGTGGCCTTGGCGCGGAAGCGATCCACAAAGGACTGCATATGGGCGCGTTGTGCTGCGATTCGTTCAGCCGCGCGCGCCTGCTGCAACGCCTGTTCTGTGCGGATTCGTACAAAATTCTCATAGCCGCCGGGGGTGAGGCTGAGCTTGCCTTTGTCCAGATGCGCAATGGCGTCCACGCACGCATCCAGCAGCCCGCGATCATGGCTGACAATCAGCGCGGCTCCGGCAAAGCGCGTCAGCCAGCCTTCCAGCCAGAGAGTTGCTTCCAGATCGAGATGGTTGGTCGGTTCATCCAGCAGCAGAAGGTCGGGCTCTAAAAACAGGGCGGTCGCGAGGGAGACACGCATCCGCCAGCCACCGGAAAAGTCCGACACAGGGCGGCGCTGGGCTTCCGCACTAAAGCCCAGACCAGCCAGCACAGACCCGGCGCGGGCCGGGGCGCTGTCGGCCTGAATAGCGCGCAGGCGTTCATGAATTTCTGCGATACGGACCGGGTCTGTCGCGGTTTCGGCCTCGTTCAGCAGGGCTGTGCGCTCCGTATCGCCCGCCAGAACCGTTTCCATCAGGGAGGCTCCGTCAGCCGGGGCTTCCTGTTTGACGCGGGCCATGCGGGCGCGGGAGGAGAGGCGGATTTCTCCGCCATCCGGCGCAAGGTCCCCCGCAATGGCGGCCAGCAGGGTGGATTTTCCAGCCCCGTTCCGCCCCACCAGCCCGACCTTGCGGCCAGGTTCTATGGAGAGGTCCGCGTGGTCCAGAAGGGTGCGGCCAGCAATGCGGAGGGTCAGGTCGGAAATGACAAGAAGGCTCAAGGAGGGTCTCGTTCTGGCTGGAATCTTATTATGATCTGGTGAAGTACCTACCAGCCTGCGCGAATATGCTCTAGAGGAGCAGGCGGAAAGGCCGCTTTATTGTGCGGCCCGATTATGAATGAGGAGACCGCACATGGCGACAGAACGTACTCTTTCCATCATTAAGCCCGACGCCACCCGTCGTAACCTGACCGGCAAAATCAATGCCGTGTTTGAAGACGCAGGCCTGAAGATTGTGGCGCAGAAGCGCGTGCAGCTCACCCCGGCTCAGGCCGGTGCGTTCTACGCTGTGCA
Organism: Acetobacter sp. P1H12_c; assembly: GCF_018811975.1. Taxonomy (NCBI): domain Bacteria; kingdom Pseudomonadati; phylum Pseudomonadota; class Alphaproteobacteria; order Acetobacterales; family Acetobacteraceae; genus Acetobacter; species Acetobacter sp. P1H12_c. Next base: position 15,566 of record NZ_JACRVR010000006.1, read on the forward strand.
TAAAGAACGCCCGTTCTACAACGATCTGGTGTCCTTCATGATCTCCGGCCCGGTGGTTCTGCAGGTTCTGGAAGGCGAAAACGCCGTTGCCAAGAACCGCGACGTCATGGGTGCCACGGATCCGAAGAAAGCTGAAGCACACACCATCCGCGCTCAGTTTGCTGAAAGCATTGAAGCCAACTCCGTGCACGGTTCCGACAGTGCAGAGAACGCTGCCAATGAAATCCGCTTCTTCTTTGCGGAAACCGAAATCCTTCCCTGAGAAGGACGTTCATTTCAGCGCGGTCTTTGCCTGACGGCATGACTGCTCTGGTATGAGACACTCTGGCCCGTACTAGCCCCCGGCGCGCCTCACGGCGTTCCGGGGGCTGGACGGGCCAGATGTGTATGAGGGCTGATGGTGTTTCCCACAGCGCCTCCTGCAGAATGCACATAAAAGTTATGAGCAGACCGAAGAGACCGTTCCGGATGCTTGTCATGAAACTGCAATAATAGAAAAATAATGGTTTAACAAAGGGTTAAGGTGCGATTTTGCGTCCGCACCCCCCTGTGAAGACATTTGTTTCCTGCATGGGTGGTGGGTTGTCAGCACCAAGGTTACGCGGGGCTGATCCTTTATGATCCGGGGCTCAAGAAATTCTGACAAACCGGTCGAGGCCATGCCTGTCTGTGGTCGCCCGTATAGGAAAGGAATGTCATGAAAGTCCTGGCGGTTCACCCCAGCGCCCTGATGTATACCAAGGTTTTTCTCCGGCTGGAGCCACTCGGACTGGAACTGGTGGCAGGTGCGGCGCGGGACGCCGGGCATGACGTGCAGCTTATTGATCTGCAGGCTGAAACCCATAAGGATTACTGGGCGCTGCTGGAAAGTTTTCAGCCGGATGTGGTGTGTTTTTCCGGAAACTACCTCGCCAATGTACCGGAAATTATCGACCTCTGCCGCGCCACACGGGTGCGCTACCCCGATATTTTCCAGTTTATTGGCGGTCACTCAGTCTCCTTTATTGCTCGGGATGTGCTGGCTCTGTCCGAAGGGGCGGTCAACTGCATCCTGAAAGGGGAGGGAGATGCCTCCATCGGCCTGCTGCTGCGCGCACTGGAAGATGGCAAAGATCTGCTGAGCGTTCCCGGTGTGGTGACGATGGACGGGGAAGGCCCGCCGCCGGTTTTTGTGGAATCGCTGGATGCCATCCGCCCGGCGCGTGACCTGCTGCGGCACCGCAATAAATACTTTATCGGCACGCTGGACCCTGCGGCCTCCATCGAATTTGCGCGGGGCTGCCCGTGGGACTGCACATTCTGTTCGGCATGGACGTTCTATGGCCGCTCTTACCGCACCGCCAGCCCGACCGTTATTGCGGATGAACTGGAAGAGATCAAAGAACCGGGCATTTTTATTGTGGATGATGTGGCCTTTGTGCATGAAGAGCACGGTATGGCCATTGCCAATGAAATTAAAAAACGCGGTATTAAAAAAGAATACTACCTGGAAACTCGGGCGGATGTGCTGCTGCGGAACAAGGAAGTGTTCAAGGTCTGGAGTGAGATCGGCCTGTCCTACATCTTCATCGGCATGGAAGCGGTGGATGAGGAAGGGCTGAAGCAGTTCCGTAAACGGGTCTCACTGGATAAGAACTTTGAGGCTCTGGAATATGCGCGGTCTCTGGGGCTGATTGTCGCAATCAACATTATTGCTGATCCTGACTGGGACCGCGCCCGGTTTGAGGCGGTGCGGCAGTGGTGTCTGGAAATTCCGGAAATCGTCAATATTTCCGTCACCACCCCGTATCCGGGCACGGAAATCTGGCACAAGGAAGCGCGCCGCCTGACTACGCGGGACTATCGCCTGTTTGATATCCAGCATGCCGTGCTGCCCACTAAGCTGCCCCTGCCGGAATTTTATGAAGAACTGGTGAAAACCCAGCAGGTGCTCAACACCAAACATATGGGCTGGGAAGCGCTGAAAGATACCGCAGGCATTGCGGGTCGTCTGTTACTGAAGGGGCAGACAAACTTCGTAAAAATGCTGTGGAAGTTCAACTCCGTCTTTAACCCCAAACTCCAGTTGGCCGACCATATGCGCAAAGCGCGTTACCTGATGCCCATCCAGCCGGATGTTGTGGACTCTGTGGACCGCAAAGACCTGTATGTGCATGGTCCGGGTGGCCGCAAAACCCGCGCGCTGGATGATGCGACGGAACAGTTTGTTGACAAGACCCGCATGAGCGAGAACGCCTGAGCTGAGAGCTGAGAGCTGAGAGCTGAGAGCTGAGAGCTGAGAGCTGAGAGCTGAGAGCTGAGAGCTGAGAGCTGAGAGCTGAGAGCTGAGAGCTGAGAGCTGAGAGCTGAGAGCTGAGAGCTGAGAGCTGAGAGCTGAGGCAAGGATCTGGAGCCTGAACCTTCTGTAAGGGGGGCAGGGTTCAGGGTCCGGCGTAAAGACTGTTTACAAAGCGGTTGAGAATTACAAGGCGGTTGAGAAGGCGGGCGGTGGGAAGCTGAAAGCCCCGGCGGTGTAGCTTTCAATCACCGCGCTGAGCGGTGTGCCGTCCTGCCGGGCCAGCACCGCATGATGCCGGAACAGGACAGGTGGAAAAACCAGAGGGGCATCGGACCCGGCGGGAAGGGGCTGGAGTTCCCACCCCGTAGGCAACGGAGACCAGAGGCGCTCAGCCAGCACAAGGCGGCGCGTGAAGGCGAGGGACGCCGTGACACGCCCGAACGGGGTTTCTGTCGTGTCCAGCGCCGTGTTCATTTCCGCCGTCAGGCGGTCCGGCAGATACCAGTTTTCAGCGTCTGACAGAGTACGTTCGCCACAGATCAGCCGGACATGTCGATAACGCAGCGCATCGGCCGGGATATCGTCAGATAATCCAAGAGCCTGCCGTAAGGCTGGCGGGCATAGGCGTGGCGATGTTTGCTGGCAGACAGCCCGTACTGTGGGGACTGGGGCTAAGCGGTGCCGTCTGCTCCAGTCTTCCAGCGTCCGGGTGGCGCTGGATGTGCTGAGGAGGGCCGCATCCAGCTCGTTCAGCAGGGCTATCAGCATCAGGCGATGCAGAGTTGTGGCCCGCCAGTATGTTTCCGGCTGAGGCGGGAGCGTTGCAGAAAAGTGAGGCGTGTCCGGCATAAGCGTATCTTACGCGCCAGCAGGCTCTCTGCCGAGAGGGGGAGTGTGAAAAGACGTGACTGCTGCCGTCAGGCCCCTGCGGGTGGAGGACTATCCTGCCCCGGCGGATAGGGGTTGGGGCGGGAGGGGCGGATGGGGTACACTGGGCGCCAGTTCTGGCGTAATGCCGCCAGAGGGTGAGATTTCAATGCGAGGTGACGCAATCATGGCAACCACAGAAATAAGCTTTATGGTTGAAGGTATGACCTGTGATGGCTGTGTGTCCTCCATCAGGCGCGCTCTGGCCGCGGTGGACGGTGTAAAAAGCACGGATGTTAATCTGGCCACCGGCGAGGTAAAAGTGGAGTATGACCCGGCACAGGCGGGCAAGTCCTCCCTGCAGAATGCTATTCTCGGGGCGGGGTTTGACGTCGGATAAGGCAGAAACCCTCTGTGTCATGCGGTCCGCACGGGGGGGATTTGCCAAGCCTTATACTAGGCGCAGGCGGCAAGGCATGGCAGGGTGATAAGCCCTGTCCGGCGTCTGGATGCCGGTGCGGTGTGGCGAGAAAAAAGGTCAGCGTGGTTGTGAGACGGAACAAGAAGACACTCGGCTTTGGAATGATGCTCACCGGGCTTATGCTGCTGGGTGGCTGTTCCTCTGAAATTGGCCGGAAGCCTTTTCTGGATACGGATGTATCCTGCCTGAGAAATCAGATGAAAGGCCCGATGTTCCTCAGCTTTCCTCTGGCGGCCAATACCTGCCAGCGCATGAGCAATCATAACTTCATTCTGGGTGAAAAAGGCGCGCATCCATTGCCGCTGAATTTGAAAGATGCGCCCGATCTGCAAAAGCAGGCGGATGAATACGGTTACAGCTACACTCGATAAAACCGGGCGGCCCGGCTCTGTCCGGGGCCTTTAGCTTTCCAGTTCTGTGTCCCAGTACAAATAATCCCGCCAGCTTTCATGCAGGTAATTGGGCGGAAAGGCTCGCCCATTATCCTGCAACTGCCATGATGTGGGGCGCGCAGGCCTCTGGCGGGGCAGCATGTTGATGCTGTGCGGCAGATGCGGGCCTTTGCGCAGATTACAGATCCCGCAGGCGGTGACGACATTTTCCCATGTGGTGCGTCCGCCCTTGCAGCGGGGAATAACGTGGTCAAACGTCAGATCCTGCGTGGGGAGCTGGTCTCCGCAATACTGGCAGGAAAAATTGTCCCGCAGGAAAACATTAAAGCGCGTAAAGGCGGGTTTGCGGGCGGAGGGCACATAGTCCTTCAGCGCAATAACGCTGGGCAGGCGGAAAGTCTGGTGAGGGGAATGGACTTCAGCATCATATTCGCTCAGCACCGAAACACGGTCGAGGCACACAGCTTTGATGGTATCCTGCCAGGACCAGAGGGAGAGCGGAAAATAGGAGAGCGGGCGGAAATCCGCGTTTAACACCAGAGCAGGGAAGTTTATCGTACTGCCGTCAGCCAAGACGCGCCTCCTTGGGGGAGTGAGGGCGCAACTTCCGGTGCAGGCGTTAAAACTCGTAACAGAACGCCGTCAGAAGTGCGTCGTCGAGATCAGTGTTGGCAAGAGTATTGCAGATAGAGTTGTTTATCGCAAGAAATGACCTAAGTATTTAACAAAACAGTATTATTGTCATTGTATGAGAGTGTTATGAGTCCTGTTCTGCCCGGTTGTGCCCAATGACGGAGTCTTCATGGGTGACGCGTTTTGCGCCCAGCCCGACCGGATTGTTGCATCTGGGGCATGTGGCGTCGGCTCTGGCAGGCTGGACGCAAAAGGGGCCGCATGGCCTCTGGCTGGTGCGGATGGAAGATATTGACCCCCAACGCTGCCGGGACGATTACGCCACGGCTTTACTGGAGGATCTCGACTGGCTGGGGTTGCGCTCTGCCCGTCCTGTGCTGCGGCAATCCGCAAATATGCCTGCCTATCGCGCAACGCTGGACGGGCTGGAGCAGATGGGGGTGCTGTATCCCTGCTTCTGCACCCGCTCTGATATTGCGCGGGAATCTGCGGGCATGATGTCCGCCCCACATGCTGCGCCGGATGGGAGCCTACTTTATCCCGGCACGTGCCGTTCTCTGTCCGCCCCGGCGCGGGCGGCGGCTCTGGCAGCGGGAAAGCCGCATGTCTTGCGGCTGGATATGGCAAAGGCACTCAATTCTCTCAGGACGGAGGTTCCTGCCCTCTGGCCTCTGACCTATCAGGATCTCGCGCGCGGGACAGTGCAGTGCCAGCCTGAATTGTTTGGCGATGTTGTGCTGGCCCGACGGGATGTTCCGGCGTCATACCATCTGTGTGTCACGCATGATGATGCCGCGCAGGGTGTCACACTGGTGACGCGCGGAGACGATCTGCGTCCTGCAACCGACCTGCACCGGCTGATACAGGCGCTGGTGGGCTGGCCCGCGCCAGCGTATCTGTTTCACCCGTTATTATGTGATGCGGAGGGTCGGCGTCTTTCCAAGCGGGACGGCGCGAAAGCCGTCCGTGCCATGCGGGAGGCCGGTATGACGCCGGAAGACGTGCGTGCTGCCGCCGGATATCCCGACGCGCTGAAGTGAGCGATCCGGCAGTCTTGTGGTTCTGTATAAAAGATTTTTCATAAAATTTGCTGCCATGCGTGGTTTCCCCGGTTCCGCCGGACGCAGAAGCGCATTAGGGTGTCGGCCCTTGCCGGTTTTTTATCTCCATCAGGCCCTGTTCCGGCAGCCAGAGGCGGGGCCGATGGCATAATGTGTCAGGAAGTGTTGGAATTATGAGCATTGTTGCTGACCGTCTGAACAGGATCAGCCCGAGCCAGACGATTGTTATTTCGACCAAAGCGCGTGAGCTGAAGGCGCAGGGACGGAATATCATCAGTCTTTCCGCTGGTGAGCCGGATTTCCGCACACCTGACAACATTGCCCGCGCCGCCATGAAGGCGATTGAAGATGGCCAGACCCGTTATACGGACGTGGCAGGCACTCCCGCTCTGCGCAAAGCCGTGGCGGAACGCTTCCGTCTGGATAGCGGTCTGGATTACACGCCAGAAGAAATCATTGTGTCCACCGGCGGCAAGCAGGTGATTTACAACGCCATGATGGCAACGCTCAATCCGGGTGATGAAGCCATTATTCCCGCACCGTGCTGGGTGTCTTACCCGGATATCGTGACGCTGGCTGAGGGTGTGCCGGTTATTGTGCCCTGCCGCCGGGAAAACGACTTCAAGCTGACGGCTGAAGAGTTGGAAGCCGCGATTACGCCGCGCACAAAATGGCTTTTCCTGAATTCCCCCTGTAACCCGACAGGCGCGGCCTATTCCGCCGAGGACCTGCGGCCGCTGTGTGATGTGCTGCTGCGGCACCCGCATGTCTGGGTGTTTACAGACGATATTTACGCCAAGCTGACTTATGACGGCTTCCGCCCCGCTACGTTTGTGGAAGTCGAGCCTCTGCTGCGGTCCCGCACTGTGACGATGAATGGTGTCTCTAAAGCCTATGCCATGACAGGCTGGCGTATTGGCTTCTCCGGCGCGCCGGTGGAACTGACCAAAGCCATGAACAAGCTCCAGGGGCAGTCCACGTCCAACACCTGCTCCATTGCGCAGGCGGCGGCAGTTGAAGCTCTGACTGGCCCGCAGGACTTTATTGGCGAGATGGTTAAAACCTATCAGGCCCGGCGGGATCTGGTGGTGGACATGCTGAATGAGGCCGAAGGTTTGCAGTGTGACAAGCCGGAAGGTGCGTTTTACGTCTTCCCGTCCGTCAAGGCGTGCCTTGGTAAAACCTCTCCCGGTGGGCGCAAGCTGGAAACGGATGAGGATTTTGTGACAGCCCTGCTGGAAGAGGAAGGCGTTGCCGCCGTGCATGGCTCGGCCTTTATGTATCCGGATTACATGCGCATTTCCTACGCCACGGATACGGAAAGCCTGCGGGAAGCCTGCGCCCGCATCCAGCGTTTCTGCAAAGGGCTGATTTAAGAGTATGGCACGGTCTTTCGCGCGTCGGCTGGACGGGCTTCCGGCTCCGGCAACCATTGAGATGGCACGCCGTGCCCGTGCGCTGCGGGCGGAAGGCAAGCCGGTTATTTCTCTGGCGCTGGGGGAGCCGGACTTCCCCACGCCACCCGCTGTGGTGGAGGCGGCCCATGCGGCCGCTCTGGCCGGGCAGACCAAATACCCGCCTGTGGATGGCACCCCTGCGCTGAAAGCTGCCATTGCCCGCAAATTCACGCGGGAAAATGGACTGGACTACGCGCCAGATGAAATTATGGCGTCCAACGGTGGCAAGCAGGTTATTTTCAACGCCTTTATGGCGACACTCAACCCCGGTGATGAAGTGGTGGTGCCAGCGCCATACTGGGTGAGTTATCCGCTGATTGCCCGCATGTTTGGCGGTGTGCCGGTGGTGGTGCCCTGCCGGGAGGAAGAGGGCTTCAAGCTTGACCCCGCAGCCCTTGCGGCAGCGCTGACTCCAAAATCCCGCTGGCTTGTCCTGAACTTTCCCAATAACCCGACCGGGGCCGTCATGACGGCGGAGGAGCTTGAGCCGATTGCGGAAATCGTGCGGCGCTATCCTGATCTCTGGGTTCTGTCAGACGAGATTTACGAACATCTGGTGTTTGATGGCGTGCGTTCTGCCTCACTCGCCGCTGTTGCGCCGGACCTGAAAGACCGCATCATCACGCTCAATGGCGTTTCCAAAGCCTATGCCATGACAGGCTGGCGTGTCGGCTTTGCCGGAGGACCGAAAGATCTGATTGCCGCCATGCGTGGCGTTCAGGGCAACGCGACATCCGGCATCTGCACCATTGCGCAGGCGGCGGCTGCGGCGGCGCTGGATGGCCCGGCGGATCTGGTGCAGGAAATGGCGGCAACCTATGGCCGCCGCAGGCAGATGGTGGTCGATGCGCTCCGGCGAATCCCCGGACTGACCTGCGCCATGCCTGAAGGTGCCTTTTATGCTTACCCCGGTGTAGCGGGCTGCCTTGGCCGCACCACGGCAGGCGGCACACGGCTGGAAACCGATCATGATTTCGCATTGGCTTTTCTGGATGAAGGCTATGTGGCTACGGTGCCGGGCAGCGCGTTCGGGCAGTCTCCATATCTGCGTCTCTCCTGCGCCACGGGCGATGCAGATCTGATGGAGGCCTGTGCGCGTCTGGAGCGGTTTGTCAGCACGCTCCGCTGAAATTGGAACAGTAGGCTTGGGTCTGCCTGTTTTTCTGAGAAGGCGGGAGTGCCGCAGGGAACACTCCTGATCAGGTGGTCTTGTCGGACAGGCTGTTCCCGCTGATTGAAAGCATCAGGCGGGTTCTTTCACATGATTGGATGAGTGTGTGAGAGGTCGTGCGTTCAGGAAGAAACCGTACGCACAAAGCGCAGGATTTTCTTGCCAGCGTTCAGATAGGCATAGTTCTGTGCGCTGTTATAAATTGTAAAATCATTGGCCTGTACAAGCTGAGTTTCCGTATCGAACTCAAGGGTCAGCGTCCCTTCCAGCACAAAAATCATCTCGTGCCAGCCTTCCGGGTCAGGTTCCGCCACATAGCGTTCCCCCGGTGCGAGGGACCATAGCCAGAGCTGCGTATCATGCCGCGCAGGGGCCGCGCCCAAAAGAGTCGCCTTGCTGGCATCTGTCTTGCCGCGCCACATCACTTCCTCAATGCGGCGTAATTCCCGCTCCGGGTTGCTCACCAGTTTGAGAAAGGTTGTGTCCAGTGCTTCTGCCAGCCGGTCCAGACTCCCCAGACTAATATTGGCGTTGCCTGCTTCAAGACTGACAATCATGCGGCGGCTGATACCCGAGGCATTGGCCAGAGCCTCCTGACTCAGGCCTGCTTCCTTGCGCAGGCGACGCAGGTTTGTCCCCACATACTTTAAAACATCGGATCGTGGGGGTTGATTGTGCATTATAGTGCCCATATACGCTGCTAACTATGATCAAGACTCCACCCCCCTCAGGCTCTCGCGTCAAGTTCCTGTCCCAGCAGGAGATCATACTTGTCCTGATCACCATGCTGTGGGGGGCAACATTCCTGATCATCCATCATACCATGGAACATACCGGCCCGCTGTTTTTTGTGGGCGTGCGGTTTATTACGGCTGGTCTGATGTCCCTTCTGCTGTTCCGCAAATCCCTCGCGGGTATGACGCGGTATGAGCTGAAGGCCGGTTGCATGATCGGGGTGGGTGTTTTTCTGGGCTATACCTTTCAGACTCTGGGACTGAAGACTATTTCCAGCAGCCAGTCAGCGTTTATCACAGCGCTCTATGTCCCGATGGTGCCTTTTCTCCAGTGGGCGGTGCTGAAGCGCCGACCGCATATGATGAGCTGGGTTGGGGTGTTTATCGCATTTGTTGGCCTGATCTGCCTGACCGGACCGGATGCAGCCAGTGGCCTCAGCTTCAGCCCCGGTGAAGTTGCGACTCTTCTCGGTGCTGTCTCCATAGCTGCGGAAATTATTCTGATCAGCCGCTATGCGCTGCGGGTGGACAGCCGCAGGGTGACCATCGTGCAGTTGCTGGTAGCAGGCCTGCTGGCACTGGTCTTTATGCCGGTGGCTGGTGAGCATGTTCCGGCGTTTTCATGGGTCTGGGTGGCATCTGGCGTAGGGCTGGGGGTGATGAGCGCGGTTATCCAGTTTGCCATGAACTGGGCGCAGAAAACGATTTCCGCCACGCGGGCGACGGTCATTTACGCAGGTGAACCTGTGTGGGCCGGGCTTGTGGGGCGCATTGCGGGGGAACGCCTGCCACCGCTGGCTATAGCCGGGGCCGGGCTGATTGTGCTGGGGGTTCTGGCGAGTGAAATTCGCCTGCCGCGTAAAAAGAAAGCGCCAGAACTGTCCTGAACCTGCGCTGCCCTGCGGGTGTCAGAAACAAAGGACGCGGAGGGGAAAAGTCTGTTAGCCGTTCAGCACATTACGTGTTGTGCGCCGGGCAATATCGGCGGCGGCTTCTGTATCGGGCAGCAGGCCGATAAGCTGCAATTCATCACAGTACTGCGCAATCTGGTCGCGTAGCGCGTGGCCCGTTACAGGGCTGATGGCAGGCTGATGGCGCATCATGGCGCGCATGGTTTCAGTGCTGAACTCTGGTGATTCATCAGCAACCAGTGTTGCAGCTTCATCCCTGTGCTGGTTGGCCCATTTTGCTGCGTCCCGCAATGCAAGGGTGAGGGCGGTTGCGGCGTCCGGATCTGTCTCCAGCGCGGTGTGAGAGGCACCGAGGATCAGGCTGGTGCGGTCCGCGTAATGGCCAGTATTGCTGCTGACCAGTTCTGCAAACAGGTCCGGGTGGCTGTTGAGTAACTGCCACGCCAGCGGGTCATGCGCCACGAGCGCATCCAGAGTGCGGGCACTGGCGGCGTCTACCATCTGCTCGGCTGGCATATCCGTCCATGTGATGCCGTCCATGGCGTTAATGCCCTTACGGCGCATCATGATGGCAAAGAAGAATTTATCCGCGGCATTTTTATCAGGCACGGCCACGGTCCGGCCGACAAGCTGATCAAGCCGGGTGATGTTTGCCCCGCGCCGCACCAGCAGGCGGAACGTGCCGGGCTGGATGCCCAGAACAAGGCTGGCGGGCAGGCCACTATACAGGCGCGGCAGCCAGGTGAGGGCCGGAGCAACAGCGTAATCGGCTTTGCCCGCAACCAGCGCATCCAGTGCATCATTGCCGTTCTGCGGTGCAAAGACGCCTTCCACATCCAGACTATAGCGGGCAAAAAAACCTTTCTGGTAGGCTACGGCCAGAACCGGCGCGGTATCCGCATGCGGCCAGATCAGCCTGAGTTTACGATACTGACCATCCGGCTGTCTGCGGGGGGAGCGTTTGTGCCTGTGGTGTTCAAACGCGCCCACCGTTCCGGCCACAGCCAGTCCGGCAAGGCCTGTCAGAACAATTCTGCGGCGGAAAGCCGGGGCGGAGGAAGGTCCTTGTGCGCTCATGCGTCTTTCTTACCACGAGGGGCTTTGCGCGTCGTCTGCTCATAAAAACAGGAAACACAAAAAAAATGAAAAAAGGGGGTTTACGGCTCCCCCGGATCACGGTTATACGATGCCTCGCTGATCCCGAATAGCTCAGTTGGTAGAGCAAGCGACTGTTAATCGCTGGGTCGTAGGTTCGAGTCCTACTTCGGGAGCCAGCCTTTCTCACACAGTAAAATAATCCAGACAGATAGCAAAAATTATTGTCTGTTTTTGCGGCCAGATGCGTTCCGGCGGCCTATGTGCGGCCTAATGGACAGAACATTACAGGCAGGCTCTTTTGGGTGACCCTCTGCTGGAATTTTTTTCAAGAAATTAGTCAAAAGCCATTATGTATTCTGCGATTTAGGCATATTTTTCTGGGTATAGAAATCTAGCTAGGGACAGACAGAAAATCCCAACTATCCTTTGATGGCACTTCAGTTTTGACGAAACTGCTGGTTTGAGCAGCCGGGGTCAGGCCATCTGGGGCGGACCGATAGGGGGTGCCTGTAGGACTACGCTTTAGTCCTGCGTCGTTTCCCCGGCCTTTTTGCATAATGGACGTGGCTGTCCCGTCCACGGGCAATGCGTGAGACTGTGCTTTCGCTAATCCCGAAGTCCGTAGCAACAGATTTCAGAGTTTCTCCTTTCTGCCTCCGGCTTGTGATCTCCTGCCTCTGCACGTCCGTTATTTGCCTCGGCCGCCCCATGCGCTTGCCCTGCTCCATCGCACGAGCGCGTCCTTCCGCTGTGCGCGTGCGGATAAGGTCGCGCTCCACATCAGCAAGACCACCAAGGACTGCAAGCATCAGCCTGCCTGTACTTGTGCTGGTGTCAGTCCAGGGCTCGGCCAGAGAATAAAACTGGGCCTTTTTGTCCGTAATCGTTTTAACGATAGAGAACAGGTCAAATGTACTGCGCGCCAGACGATCAAGCCGGGTCACCACCACGCTCTGGCCGGGTTTAAGGCTGGCAAGGAGCTTGCGGAGTTCAGGGCGCTCAGCGTCCGCGCCGCTGGCCTTCTCGCGGTAGATACGGCGACATCCGAATTCCTTGAGTGTGTTGAGTTGAAGTTCCAGAGTCTGCCCCGTGGTACTGACGCGGGCATACCCGACTTTGCGGCGTGTGATGCAGGTATTCATTCACCCATAAAGAGCTGAAAATGCTTAAGAGTTGCTTGATAAAGTCTTAATTTGCGCAAGCCGGAAAGCCCCGTCTTGCAAAGTGTTAATGAACCGTAAAAACGCTTACACTCCCAATATTGTTAGTGCAAGCAAAACATAGAATATCAAAAAAGACACACTCCAAATTCTTTGCGCAAATCAAGGATTCGGAAAATGTCTACCATAAATACTACTAGTGACTGGGGTGACCAATACAATAGTCAGGATGTGACTCTTGATGGCACTTCTTCTCCGATTACAGTAACGGTCAAAGCTGTTCATTACGATGGTTGGACGGAAGGCGATTCATCTAATACTAATTTTCATTCTAATAATATGACGGTTGATGGTAATGTAACATTAAAGGGTGATGGTTATCTTACTGTAAACAATACCGTTACAAACAATAGTTCTTTAACTATTGAGGCAACAAATTTTACTATTGACGGCACGCTAACCGGTAAAACTGTTACGATTGCTAACGGCGGGGCCTTAACTGTAGGCACCTTGACTGCTCCCATTACATTTGGTGCTTCTCCGTCAGGGGCAACAGAATATAATACGCTTACGGTAAAAAATTATGCTGCAAGTGGAACACTTACATTAAATAATTTGTCTCCACGGGATAAAATTATTTTTGATAATGGTCAAAGTACAACTCTCCAATGGGGAGACGATGGAAAGACTATTGTTGATCAGAACGGTACCGTCTTGGCAAATGTTACTTTTGCCGAGGGTTATGACAAAGATGACTATCAGTTTAATGGTGATGTCGTTACTGTTACATGCTTCCTTTCGGGCAGTATGATCCGTACCTGTAATGGTGATGTAGCAGTTGAAGATCTCCGTATTGGTGATCAGATTGTTGCGTTTGACTGGAAGAATAAAAAGGACGTTCTTCGTCCGGTTGTCTGGGTTGGCAAAGCGCGTGCGACGGTGCAGCCGGGTCTGCATGATGATGAAGCCGGGTATCCTGTCCGCGTTCTGAAAGATGCTGTTTCCGACGGTGTGCCTTACAAAGACATGCTGATTACAGCAGAGCATTGTCTGTTTTTTAAAGGCAAGTTTGTTCCCGTTCGTATGCTCGTGAATGGCGCGTCCATTTTTTATGATAAATCCATAACGTCTTATGACTACTACCATGTGGAAACAGAGCAGCATTCCGTTATTACCGCCGATGGCATGCTGACCGAAAGCTATCTGGATACGGGCAATCGCTCCTCTTTCCGTCAGGAAGGCCGGGTTGTGGCCCTGCATGGCACAGCCCGCACATGGGAAAAGGATGCAGGGGCACCGCTTTGTGTAGACCGTGCTTTTGTGGAGCCTCTGTTCCGCATGCTGGAATGGCGGGAAGACAGCGTGGCTGGCTGCCAGACTTCAGCAAACGCTCCGGCTCTGACGCAGGACCCTGATCTGCATCTGGTTACGGAAACTGATGCTTTGGTCAGGCCCATGCGCAAAGTCGCGCATCATTACAGCTTCATGCTGCCGCCGGGCACACAGTCTGTCCGGATTGTCTCCCGCACCAGCCGTCCGGCTGATGTGACCGGGCCATTTGTGGATGATCGCCGGGCTATGGGCGTGGCCGTTGCGGATATCCATCTGTTTTGCGCCAAAAGTCAGCATGACATCAGTGCGCATCGTCAGGCGGTAAAACCGGCTGGCTGGTACCCGTCGGAAGGTGCGCAGTGTGTGTGGACCAATGGGGACGCGGAGCTTCCGTTGGGTGATTACCTGACAGAGGGAAAAATGGGCATCCTCTCACTCCAGATTCTTGCAGCGGGGCCCTATATTATCCGCGCTGAGGAGACAGCGGAAACGCAGGTCAAAACGGCCTGATAGTCTGAAGGTCTAAAATGGGATGCAGGGTCTGCTTTTTCTGGCAGATCCTGCATTTTTTGAAGAGTGTAGTGTTATCGGAGCGCGGCAATGCCGGTCAGTTCCACACGCCACTCCGGTCTGGCGAGTTTTGCTTCGACCGTCGCGCGGGCGGGTTTGTTGTCCCGGTCCAGCCAGGCGTCCCATGCGCGGTTCATGCCTGCCATATCGTTCATATCCGCCAGAAAAATCTGCACGGAAAGCAGGCGGCTTTTATCTGTGCCCGCTTTGGCCAGAAGGGCATCCACCTGCCGCAGGATATCGGCCATCTGGCCTTCCGCATCCAGAGTGGCATCATCAGCAATCTGCCCGGCCAGATGCACAAGCCCGTTGTAAATGACAGCGCCGGTCAGGCGTTCTTCGGGGTCAAGGCGTGTAATGGTCATGGATGTGTTTCCTGTTTTCTATCCGGTGGTGTCAGGCAAGCGGCATGTTATCAATCAGCCGGATGTCTCCAAGGCTGGCCGCAACAAACAGGCGGGTGCCGGGGTCAGCTTTTTCTGACGGCGCCAGAGTTTTTTCAGATCGCAGGTCCAGATAATGCACTGTAAACCCAGCGTCTTTCAGGGTTTGTGTGCAGCGCTCCAGCGTGGCGGCCACGGGTTTTCCGGCTTTCAGCGCGGCAAGGCAATCCTGTAAAGCCTGTGGCAGATGGGCAGCCTGCTGGCGCTGGGTGGCGGTGAGCCGCCTGTTGCGGGAGGACAGCGCCAGATGGTCAGCTTCCCGCACGGTGGGCACGGGCAGAATGGTCACGGGCAGGTCCAGATCCGTCACCATCCGGCGGATAATGCAAAGCTGCTGGAAGTCTTTTTCCCCAAACGCGGCAATATCAGCACGGGTTTGCATGAACAGCTTGGTGACGATTGTTGCCACGCCATCAAAATGGCCGGGGCGGTCACCGCCACACAGCATCTTGTCCGGGCCGGAAACAGTAATGCGCGTGCAGAAGCCGGGCGGGTAAATCTGGGTTTCATCCGGGGCGTACAGAACATCCACCACGCCGGTTTGTGCCAGAAGGGCTTCATCCGCGTCCAGACCGCGTGGATAGAGCTGGAAATCATCCGGGTTGTTAAACTGGATCGGGTTGACAAAAATTGTCACAATCCGCCGGGTGGCTTTGCCGTCCAGCGCCCGCACCAGTGTCAGATGGCCTTCGTGCAAAGACCCCATGGTGGGCACCAGTCCGATTGTCTCCCCGTCCTTATGCCACTGAGTGACAATCTCGGTCAGTTCCTGTCTGGTTCTTACAAGCTTCATGACGCATCCCGGTTTGCAGTAAAAGCGCAGGACAGAGGACCACCCGGCTTGTGCACGATTGCCGGGAAATCCACTGTCCGTCCTGGGCCGTCTTACTGTGTTTTCAGGAATGGTTCCAGCAGCACACGGTCTGCCGGGCTGAGCCGGTCTGCCGCGGTGCTCGCCTGATGCCAGTAGGGATAGAGCAGGGGAGGCTGGCTGGCCTGATTGAGGCGGTTGAGCTGGTCTTCCGACAGGGTGAGTTCTGCGGCTTTCAGATTGTCTTTTAACTGCTCTTCCGTGCGGGCGCCCACGATGACGGATGTAATGGCCGGGCGATGCATGGTCCATGCCAGAGCGACCTGCGCTGCGGAAACGCCATGCTCTTCCCCAATGGTAAGCAGCACTTCCACAATATCAAAAAGCTTTTCCTTGTCATGCACCGGGGGTTCGCCAAAATTTTCAAGCTGACGGCCGGCGGGTGTTGGCTGGTTACGGCGATATTTGCCGGAGAGCAGGCCACCTGCCAGCGGGCTCCAGACCTGCACGCCAATGCCCTGATCCACAGCCGCGGGCAGCAGTTCATACTCTGCATCGCGTGCCTGAAGTGAATAGTAAATCTGCTGGGATACCGGGGCGATCAGCCTGTTGCGCTCAGCAACGGACAGCGCTTTCATCATATGCCACGCGGAGAAATTGGAAACGCCACTATAGCGGATCTTTCCAGCACGGGTCAGCGTATCAAGGGCTTCCAGTGTTTCATCCAGTGGGGTCTGACCATCCCATTCATGCAGATAATAGAGATCAATATGGTCACGGCCGAGGCGCTTCAGGCTGGCCTCACACGCGGTAATGAGATGCAGGCGGGAGGAACCAGCCCCGTTTGGTCCGTCCTGCGTACGGAAGCGGGCTTTGGTCGTGACCAGAATTTCCTGTGTGCGCCCTTTCAGGGCTTCCCCCAGAATAGTTTCGGATTCCCCGGAGGAATAGATATCCGCCGTATCAAACATGGTGATGCCCGCATCCAGGCACAGGTCAATCAGGCGGCGCGCCCCGGCTGTGTCGGTATTCCCCGTCTTTGCAAAGTCCCCTTTGCCTCCAAATGTCATGGTGCCAAGGGTAAGGGCAGAAAGACGCAGGCCAGACCGGCCAAGTTGACGATACTGCATGAAGCTGTTCTCCGTGTGGGTGAAGAGTGAACGCGGATGACCGTTTTGAACTGGCAGTATAGAGGGACGTTTTCAAGGGTGTCAGCGCGTTCACTCTGTTTTGACAACCACCGGAGAGCCTGCTTAACAAAGGGCAGATGGTTCCCGTCAGGGGATGAAAAGGGAAGTACGGTGAGAACCCTTCTGTTTCTTGGCCGTCGCTGCCCCCGCAACTGTATGTGACATCAGGCGTGTTTTCCGCACTCTTGTTTTTGGGAGTGTTGACCCACTGGAGCGTGCTCCGGGAAGGGCGGAAACAGGCGAAAACTGCCGGAGCGCCGGGGGTTTTGTGTCATGAGCCAGGAGACCTGCCATCTTTGTGCTGAGTGTCATGTCTGGCGGGGTGTCCGGAGCGTGATGGTGCGTTGGGTCAACGCGCTACTGTCTGGTTTGTCCTGATGGCCTTGTGATGAACACCCCCATGCGGCCTTGTGCTGTGTGTTGACTGAAGGGTGTTCATGTCTGCCGCGTTTTCTGCCCCAGTGGTGAAGGGATGGTGCCCCAGTCTGTTTGCCCCCATGCAGGCGGCGGATGGCTGGCTGGTACGCGTGCGTCCGCCGCTGGGCCGGATAACCGCAGCGCAGGCCCACCTGCTGGCCAATGTTGCGGAGCAGGACGGCAACGGGCAGATCAGCCTGACCAACCGGGGAAATGTGCAGTTGCGGGGGTTCGCGCCGGAAGCGGCCCGTGCTTTCCCGCAGCGTATGGTGGAGGCGGGCCTCGGGCAGGCAGACCCGGATGCTGAACGGCGGCTCGCACTTCAGGTCACCCCTCTGGCGGGCGCGGACCCGGCCTGTGCCGGGGAGACCATGCTCTGTGCGGAGGCGTTGAGGGCCGGGTTGATCGGCTCTCCCGCTCTTTCAGCTTTGCCTGATAAATTCGGGTTTTGCGTCGATGGCGGTGGTTTTTTCCCCGTTGGGTCTTTGCAGGCTGATATCATGCTTCAGGCTGTACAAAACCCGGCTTCTGAGCGGGGCGGCTGGTGCGTTGTCTGTGGTGAGGCCCGCTCAGAGCCGCAGGGTTTGTCTGAGGCTGTGCAGATGGCTCTTGCATTGGCGGGTGCTTTTATAAAATGCCGTGAGGCCATGCGGCCTTTGCGGATGCCTGCTGTTGGCCAGAGACTGTTTGCAGAAATCGGGGTTGCATGGGCGCCCCTTGTCAGAACAGAGAGGCAGCACGGTCGCGCGCTGGTCCAGCGGGCCGGGCCTCTGACAGGCCATCTTTATGCGGTGGCTGCGCCGCTGGGGCGTCTGACGGCAGCAACGCTGCGGGCCTGTGCAGATGTTGCGCAGACCGGTGACGGCATTTTGCGGATGACACCATGGGGG
The DNA here is from genome assembly GCF_018811975.1 of Acetobacter sp. P1H12_c. Lineage (NCBI taxonomy): Bacteria > Pseudomonadati > Pseudomonadota > Alphaproteobacteria > Acetobacterales > Acetobacteraceae > Acetobacter > Acetobacter sp. P1H12_c. The sequence goes on from NZ_JACRVR010000006.1 coordinate 33,462, forward strand.
AGCCTGATTTTTGGCGGATTAAGGAAAATGCCAGAAATTTCAGGACTTGTTATGTACCCGAATGACCCGCGCCTGCGGGTCTATGCCTGTATTGGTGCGTCAGGATGTGGGCAGGCTTCTGCGGACACAGGGCAACTGGCGCTGCAACTGGCTCCGCATTTGCCGGAGGGGATGGAGATGCACGTCTCCGGGTGTGCCAAAGGCTGTGCGCATCCGGGGCGTGCGACAGTCACGCTGGTTGCCGGGACTGAGGGATATGGCGTGATCCGGAACGGACGCGCGGGGGATCAACCACTCTGCGTTGTGCCGGAATGTGATGGTGCAAAGGTGGTAAGACAGGTTCTGTCTGAAGGAGATGTTAAAAATGCAGCCTTATGATTATATCCGCGATGGCGCTGCCATTTATGAACGCTCCTTTGCGACCATTCGTGCAGAAGCTGACTTAAGCGGTTTTTCCGCCGAGCAGGCCCAGATTGTTGTCCGCATTATTCATGCCTGTGGCATGGTCGATGTAGCGCAATCCGTGAGGATGACGGAGGATTTTGTATCTTCCGCAAGAAAATCCCTTAAAAAATCCTGTGCTGTTCTATGTGATTCCGAGATGGTGGCGCATGGCATTACCCGTGCACGTCTGCCTGCGGATAATGCCGTGGTGTGCACCCTGCGGGATGCGCGCACGCCAGATCTTGCGCGGCAGATTGGCAACACCCGGTCTGCCGCAGCGCTGGATTTGTGGGGGGAAAAGCTGGCCGGGGCCGTTGTGGCAATCGGGAATGCGCCTACGGCTTTGTTCCATCTTCTGGAACTGCTGGATGCCGGTGCGCCAAAACCTGCGGCTGTAATTGGTTTGCCGGTCGGCTTTGTCGGGGCGGCGGAATCCAAGGAGGCCCTTGCAAAAAGGCATGATATTCCATGGCTGGTTGTGCACGGGCGGCTGGGGGGAAGTGCCATGGCCGCGGCGGCTGTCAATGCTCTGGCGAGTGAGGTGGAGTAATGGTGCGCGGAACGCTGCATGTGGTGGGCGTGGGGCCGGGGGACCCAGACCTGATGACGCTGCGGGCTGTTAAAACCCTGCAAGGGGTGCCGGTTGTGGCCTATTTCTGTCGGCATGACACACAGGGGCACGCGCGCCGCATCGCGCAGGCGCATATTGCTGCCACAACGCAGGAAATACGGCTGGCTTATCCGTTTACCACCGAAATTTCCGTCAAAGACCCAAGCTACCATATCGACATGCATGCGTTTTATGATCGCTGTGCGGAGGATCTTGCTGCGGTTCTGGAAGAGGGGCGGGACGTCGCTCTGCTGTGTGAAGGGGACCCTTTTCTGTATGGGTCCGCGATGTATCTGTTTGACCGTCTGCATACTCGGTTTGAAACTCAGGTTGTGCCCGGTATTTCCGCCATGAGCGGTTGCTGGTCTCAGGCGGCGCGCCCTATGACGCACGGGGATGATGTTCTGTGTGTTCTGCCTGCCACCATGCCGGAAGAGGTTCTGGTGCACTGGCTGGACAAGGCCGATGCGGCGGTGGTGATGAAGATTGGCCGGAATATGCCAAAATTGCGGAAAGCACTGGAGCAGACAGGCCGTTTGCCGGATGCTGTCTATGTAGAGCGTGGCACGCAACCGGAGGCACGCTGCCTGCCATTTGCGGAACAGGATGGGCCTGCGCCCTATTTTTCACTGGCGTTGGTGCCGGGCAGAAAGGGCGTGCGATGACGGGGTCTGTCAGCATTATCGGGCTTGGTCCGGGGAATGCGCTCCAGCGCACACCGCAGGCGGATCAGGCGCTTAGCCGTGCGACGGATCTGGTGGGATACGGCCCCTATGTGCAGCGGGTGGAGGCGTCGGCTTCCGTGGTGCGGCACTGTTCGGATAACCGGGAGGAACTGGACCGGGCGCGGCACGCGCTGGAACTGGCCCTGCAGGGGCGGCATGTCGCGGTTGTCTCCGGCGGAGATGCCGGGGTGTTCGGCATGGCCAGCGCAGTGTTTGAAGCTGTGGACCATGGCCCGCAGGCATGGCGTGCGCTGGATATTACGGTTGTGCCGGGTGTGAGCGCGGTTCTTGCGGCTGCCGCCCGGCTTGGGGCACCGCTGGGCGGTGATTTCTGTGTGATGTCCCTTTCCGATAATCTCAAGCCATGGCCAGTTGTTTTGCGCAGGCTGGCGCTGGCGGCGGAAGCGGGTTTTGTTATTGCGCTCTATAATCCGCGCTCCAAGGCGCGCCCGGCCCAGTTGGGGGAAGCGCTTGAGCATTTACTTGCCTGCCTGCCCGGATCAGTCCCTGTCGCGTTTGCGCGGGCCATTGGGCGTGCGGATGAAGCCGTGCGGCTGACAACACTGGCAGAGGCTGATGTTGCATGGGCGGATATGAGCACATTGGTGCTGATCGGCTGTGCCGCCAGCCATCTGATCCCGCGCCCGGACGGTGGAGCGTGGTTTTACACGTCGCGCAAGGTTGAGGCAGTCTGATGTGTCTGGAGCCAGAGCAGAGCCTCCGCAGGTGTTTGAACATGCGGGCAGGGCGGGCGGGGCGGACGCTCTATCATAATCACCGGGCATCCCAGAGTACGCGCCGCTTCAAGTTTTGGAAAGGTTGCGGAGCCGCCAGAATTTTTAGTGACAAGACATGCAATCTGATGCGCCTTCATGAGCGCTCGTTCCGTAGCATAATCAAACGGTCCGCGAGCAGAAAGGACAGTCGTGCTGGGGGGCAGTGTGGCTGGGTCCGGGGGCTCAATCGAGCGCAGCAGATAAGTATGCTGCGGGGCCATGCAGAAGGGCGCGACCTCCTTGCGTCCGGTTGTCAGAAAAACCTGCAGGGGGCGCTGCCCGAAACCAGCCGGGTCCGCCAGCAGGCTGGCTGCGGCAGTCAGGTTGGCTACAGAATGCCACGTGTCTCCCGGCACAGGTTTCCATGCCGGGCGCTCCAGACGCAGCAGGGGCAGGCCAAGGGCCGCGCAGGCCGTCGCCACGTGCTGGCTCATGGTGGCGGCAAACGGATGTGTGGCGTCAATCACGGCCTGAATGGCATTCTGCGTCAGCCAGTGTTGCAGGCCGTCCGGGCCTCCAAAACCACCGAGCCGGACAGCTATTTCTGGCAGATGCGGATTACTGGTCACGCCCGCCAGAGAGAGGGTGGGCGCAAAGGCGGCATTATGCTCCAGCAGACGGCACAGGCCAGAGGCTTCCGTTGTGCCGCCCAGAATCAGCACGGGCAAAGGGGTTGGGGCGGAGGGGCACATGCAACATCGTATCCTGAAGGGCGCTATTTGTCTCTCCATAGCGAAGAGAGGGGACAGGCCGCAAACTGTCTGCCGGAGGCGGGTCTGATGTTTCAGCCGGGTTTTCGGGCAAATGGCACCGGCCATACAGACAAACTGGCACAGGCTGGAGGTGTGGATGTCTGAGGTCTGGCTGACGCTGATTGGCATTGGGGAGGAGGGCGTGGCGGGGCTGAGTGCTGCCGCCCGCGCTCTGGTCTCGCAGGCTCCCTATGTTGTAGGGGGCGCGCGGCACCTTGCCCTCGCGGCTGAGCTGATTCAGGGAGAAACGCTGGTCTGGCCGTCTCCTTTTCAAAACGGCATAGATGCTGTTCTGGCGCGCCGTGGCTCACCGGTTGTGGTGCTGGCCTCGGGCGATCCGTTTTTTTACGGCGTTGGCGCAACGCTTGCCCGGTATGTGCCGCCGGAAGAAATGCTCTGTCTGCCTGCTCCATCCTGCGTTTCTCTGGCCTGCGCGCGGCTGGGATGGGCCTTGCAGGATTGCCGGGTGATTTCCCTCTGCGGGCGCTCCCAGCACCGGATGCGGCCATTTTTGCAACCCGGCGCACGCCTGCTGGTGCTGTGCGCGGATGAACAGTCTCCGGCACAGGTCGCGGCATGGCTCACGGAAGAAGGTTTTGGGCGGACGCTGTGCCATGGTCTGGAAGCACTGGGAGGCCCGGCCGAGCGGCGTTATGACTTTGTGGCGCGAGAGGGGGTGCCCGGCACGCCGGGGCGGCTGTCCCTGCTTGCGCTGGAGAGTGTGCCGGACAAACGCACGTTTAGTCTGCCTCTGGTGTCTGGCCTGCCAGATTCCTGCTTTGAGCATGACGGGCAGATGACAAAACGGGAAATCCGCGTCGTGACCCTGTCCTCTCTGGCCCCACGGGCCGGGGAAATGCTGTGGGATATAGGCGGTGGTTCGGGTTCCGTTGGTATTGAATGGATGCTGGCGGACCAGACCTGCCGCACCATTACGCTGGAACCTGTACCAGAGCGCGCCGCGCGGATTGCCCGGAATGCGCTGCATCTGGGCGTGCCCGATTTACAGATTGTGCAGACTCGCGCCCCTGATGGTTTAAAAAATCTTCCGTGCCCGGATGCTGTTTTTGTGGGAGGGGGTGCAAGCCGTGCCGGGGTTCTGGAGGCGGCGTGGGCGGCTCTCAAACCCGGTGGCCGCATGGTCGTCAATGCCGTGGTGATGGAAACGGAAGTGCGGCTGATGCAGGCAGTGCAGGAATGGGGCGGCAGTCTGACGCGCCTTGCCGTGTCCCGTATGGAAGATGTTGGCCGCCTGCATGGTTTTCGTCCGGCCATGAGTGTCACGCAATGGGTGGCATGGAAACCGGACATATCGTTATGAGCGTTGCGGGTATGGGGTGGTGCAGCATAGCCTGCGCGTCTGATGCAGCCGGGTTTATCCGGCAGGCCGTGCGTGAAAGTGGGGCCACCACCCTGACCCGTCTGGCCGTGCCCGGCTTCCGGCAGGGAGACAGGTTTCCGGAACTGGTTGCTGCTGCGCTGGAGGTTCCCGTGTTCTGGGTGCCGGAGAACGCCTTGCAGGCTGTGCAGGCGTTTTGTCCGACTGTTTCAAAAAAATCTTTGCAGAGTAATGGGGTTGCTGCGGTGGCGGAGGGCTGTGCACTGGCCGGAGCAGGGTCGGGCGCGTGGCTGCGAGCACCTCGGCAGACTTATGCAGGGATAACCTGCGCGGTGGCGGAAGGAGAAGGGGTAGAATGACCGTTTATTTTATTGGAGCAGGGCCGGGTGCGGCTGATTTGCTGACACTGCGCGGGCGAGATCTGCTCGCCCGGTGCCCGGTCTGCCTGTATGCAGGCTCCATTGTGCCGCCGGATATGCTGAAATTCTGCCCCGGGGACGCCCGTCTGATGGATACCGCGCCGCTTTCTCTGGATGAAATTGAGGCGGAATATGCTAAAGCGCACGTGCAGGGGCAGGATGTTGCCCGCCTGCATTCCGGGGATTTGTCCATCTACAGCGCGGTTGCGGAACAGACGCGCAGGCTGGACCGGCTTGGGATTGCGTGGAGCATGGTGCCGGGTGTGCCCGCTTTTGCTGCTGCGGCATCCGTGCTGGGGCGGGAGCTGACAATGCCCGGCGTGGCCCAGAGCGTGGTGCTGACCCGCATGACAGGCCGGGCTTCCGCCATGCCGGAGCGTGAAAAGCTGGAAGCGTTTGCCGCTACCGGAGCCACACTGGCCATCCATCTGGCCATTCACGCGCTGGAGAAAATCGTTCAGGCGCTGACGCCTTTTTATGGGGCTGAATGTCCGGTAGCGATTGTGGCGCGCGCCACATGGCCGGATCAGCTTGTGCTGCGGGGCACGCTCGGCACGATTGAGGCAGAGCTTGCCCAGAACCCGGTAGAACGCACAGCTCTCGTTCTGGTGGGGCCAGCACTTGCGGAACAGGACTTTCGGGAAAGTGCCTTATATGACCCGGATTATCGGCGGCGTTTCCGCAGTTAGCTGCACCTGCAGGGCTGTGTAGGCCCGGCCTGCCCCACGCAGCGTCCTGCCCGGTCAAACACCATGACATCCACGGCGCAGGGGGCTGGCATAAGCGTTTCCAGAACAGTGCGCAGAGCAGACTGCGCGATGAATGACCCCAGCGGGATTTCCGCTGCGGAGGCGAGCAGAAAGGCTTCGGCCACTGTGGGGCAGGTGGCAAGGGAGACTGTGAGCGATGCGGATGCGCCTCCTGTCGCGGCAAGTTGCGCCAGTGCGGCCATATCAGCCTGTCCACGTTTGGAATGCAGGTCCAGCCTGCCCTGACCAAGCTTGGTCATTTTGGCAATGCCACCTGCAATGGTCAGGCGTGGCACGGGGTGGCGGCGGAGATATTTCAGGAAACCGCCTGCAAAATCGCCCATTTCAATCAGGGCGGTATCCGGCAGGTTATAGAATTTCTGCACTGCTTTTTCTGAAACATTGCCGGTGGAGGCCGCCAGATGCGTCAGTCCTTCGGCCCGGGCCACGTCCACGCCCCGATGAATACTGTCGATCCACGCTGCGCAGGAAAAGGGGACAACAATGCCGGTTGTGCCCAGCACGGAAAGGCCACCCATAATACCCAGACGGCTGTTAAGCGTGCGCTCCGCCAGTCGCGCGCCGTCTGCTATGGAGAGCGTAATTTCCGCATCGGGCAGTAGTCCGCCGCTGGCTTCGGTCAGGGCTGTGCGGATCATGGCGCGCGGGGTGGGGTTAATGGCAGGCTCACCCCGCGCGAGAGGCAGGCCGGGGCGCGTGACTGTGCCAACACCGGGCCCGGCACAAAACTGCACACCAGAGCCTTCCGGCAGGCGGCGGACTGTGGCGCGGATAATGGCCCCGTGCGTGATATCCGGATCATCCCCGGCATCCTTCACAACCTCCGCAAAGGGGTGGCCGTTATGCAGGCCGGTGCGGCAAATGGCAAAGGCAGGGCGCTGGCCGCCGGGGAGAGTGATGGTGACACAGGCCGGGGCTTCGTGCCCTGAGAGGATCAGCCACGCCGCTTTTGCGGCAGCTGTCGCGCAGCTTCCGGTGGTCCAGCCCCGGCGTAACTCTGTTCCTGTCTGCTCCATAAGGCGGTTGTAAAGCATCCGGCTGCTGTGCGGTATCCAGATAAGCATTTGTAAGGTGACGTACGGGCGGCAGGGTGTGATAGAAAGGGGCATGTCTTATGCCGATTTCGTCCATCTCCGTGTTCATTCCGCCTACTCCCTGAGCCAGGGGGCCATCCGCGTGCCAGAGATGGTTTCTCTGACCAAAGAGATGCGGATGCCTGCCGTGGCCATTACGGATTCGGGCAATCTGTTCGGGGCGCTGGAGTTCTCGCAATATACCAGCAAGAGCGGTATTCAGCCGATTATTGGCTGCCAGCTTGGCCTGCCCTCGCGCAATGACAAGCCGGGATCTCCGTCCGAGCCGATTGTTATGCTGGCGCAGGACGAGGTGGGGCTGGCAAACCTGCAATATCTGTCCTCCACAGGCTTCAGAGAGTCGGACCCGGCGGACCCGGTTATCAGCATGGATGTTCTGTGTGGCCATTCTGAGGGGCTGCTGCTGCTGACCGGCGGCACACGCGGGCCGGTTTTTCAGATGCTGGCGGACGGGCAGAGGGATGAAGCCGAACGCTGGCTCGCACAGGCTAAGGAAGCCTTTGGAGACCGCCTGATTGTGGAGTTGCACCGGCATAACCTGCCGGTGGAAAAAGCGGTGGAACCGGGTGTGCTGGCACTGGCCGACCAGTTCGGTCTGCCGCTGGTGGCGACCAATGAATGTTTTTTCCCTCGCCCGGAAATGTATGAAGCGCATGATGCGCTGATCTGTATTGCGCAGGGCCGCACCATGGCGGAGCGCGACCGCTGGCGCGTGACGCCGGAACACTGGTTTAAACCGCCGGAAATGATGCGTGCGCTGTTTGCTGACCTGCCGGACGCCTGTGATAACACGCTGGAAATAGCCCGGCGCTGTGCCGTAAAAGTGGAAACACGCAAGCCTCTTCTGCCAGTTTGTCCAAAAGTGCGTGAAGGGGCCACTGAGGATGAAACCCTGCGCGCCATGGCGTGGGAAGGGCTGGAAAAACGCCTGTCCGGCATGAGTATGGATGAGGAAACCCGCCAGAAATATAAAGACCGACTGGCGTTTGAGCTGGATATTATTTCCAGCATGGGCTTCCCCGGTTACTTCATGATCGTGGCGGACTTTATCCAGTGGGGGAAGGCGCATGATATCCCGGTGGGGCCGGGCCGTGGGTCGGGCGCAGGCTCTCTGGCAGCATGGGCGCTGACCATTACGGATATTGACCCTATTCCTTTCAACCTGCTGTTCGAACGGTTTCTGAACCCCGAACGTGTGTCTATGCCTGACTTTGATATTGATTTCTGTCAGGACCGGCGTGACGAGGTGATTGCCTATGTGCGCCGGGAATACGGGCCGGACCGTGTGGCGCAGATTATCACTTTCGGAAAGTTGCAGGCGCGCGCAGCGGTGCGTGACGTGGGGCGTGTGCTGGGCCTGCCTTACGGTATGGTGAACCGCGTTGCGGAACTGATCCCCAACAACCCTGCCAAGCCGACTACGCTGAAGGAAGCGATTGCCGGGGAACCCAAACTTCAGGAAATGCGCGACAATGATGAAGCGTTGCGCCGTCTGCTGGAAATCGGGCAGCAGATAGAAGGGCTGTTCCGCCATGCCAGTACGCACGCCGCAGGCGTGGTGATTGGGGACCGGCCTTTAGTGGAGCTTGTGCCTCTCTATCGAGACCCGAAAAGTGATATGCTGGTCACCCAGTATAACATGAAGTTTGTTGAGCAGGCCGGTCTGGTCAAGTTCGACTTTCTGGGTCTGACAACACTGACCATTTTGCAAAGGGGCGTTGGTTTCCTAAAAAAAATGGGCATTGAGGTTGATCTCAGCCGTATTCCGCTGAACGATGCCGCGACGTATGAAATGCTCAGCAAGGGCGATACCGCAGGCGTGTTCCAGTTTGAAGGCGCGGGGATGCGGGATGTTCTTAAACAGATGCGTCCCACCCGGCTGGAAGATCTGATTGCGGCTGTGGCACTGTACCGCCCCGGCCCGATGGCGAATATTCCTGATTATTGCCGCAGAAAACACGGAGAGGCGTGGGAGCCGCCGCACGAGGAAATCCGCGATATTCTTGAAGAGACCTATGGCATCATGGTCTATCAGGAACAGGTGATGCAGATTGCCCAGAAAATGGCGGGCTACAGCCTTGGCGGCGCTGACCTGCTGCGGCGTGCCATGGGTAAGAAAATTCGTGCGGAAATGGACACCCAGCGCGAGATTTTCACGGAAGGGGCGACAAAGCGCGGGATTGACCGTGATAAAGCTGTTGAGGTGTTTGACCTCATGGCGAAATTTGCTGACTACGGCTTCAATAAATCTCATGCCGCAGCCTATGCGCTTGTCTCCTATCAGACCGCATGGATGAAGGCCAATTATCCAGTAGCGTTTCTGGCGGGCTGTATGTCTCTGGCGCGGGAGCGCACGGAAAAGCTGGCGGCACTCCGGCAGGAAGCCGAGCGCATGGGGATTAAGGTTCTGCCGCCAGATGTGAACAAATCCGAAGCTGATTTTTCGGTCGAGACGCTGCCGGATGGCACACATGGTATTCGCTACGCATTGGCGGCGGTTAAAAAGGTCGGCTTCAGCGCCATGGAAGCTCTTGTGGCAACGCGTGGGAACAAACCGTTTAAAGATCTGGCAGATTTTGCCATGCGGATTGACCCGAAGCAGATCAACCGGATGCAAATGGAAAATCTGGCCAAGGCTGGTGCGTTTGAATGTCTGGATAAAAACCGGGCACTGGCCTTTAATTCAGCCGATACGATTTTGCGGCGGGCGCAGAGTCAGGCGCAGGAAGCTGCGTCCGGGCAGATTGGTCTGTTTGGTGGTGGCGGCCACGTGGAGCCGCTGCGTCTTGCCAAATGTCAGGACTGGCCGGAGTTTGAACGTCTGGCGATGGAAGCCGAGGCGATTGGCTTCCATATGACGGCGCATCCGCTTGATTCCTATGGCACCGTGCTGCGGCGGCTGGACGTAACCCGCTGCTCCGGCCTGCTTTCCGCCGCGGAAGCAGGGGTTGGGCGTGTGCGGATTGCAGGCTGCGTGGTGGACCGTAAGGAACGCCCGACCCGCACCGGCAATAAAATGGCATGGGTCCGGCTTTCTGATTCTTCCGGTGGGTGTGAAGTTACACTTTTTTCCGAAGTGCTGACCCGTGTGCGGGACAGTCTGACAGCCGGAACAGCAGTTCTTGTTACAGCCGACATGAAGCTGGAAGGTGAGGCAATGCGCCTGACCGCAACGGATGTTGTAGAGCTTGAACAGGCCGCAGCGCAGGCAAAAAGCGAGTTGCGGATCTGGGTGGAGCAGGAGGATGCTCTGCCACGCCTGAATGAAATTCTGACAGAGCAGAAAGGCGGTTCCAGCCGCATTGTGCTGCTGCCGGGTGTTGCGGAAACCTGTGACGTGGAAATCCGTTTGCGCGGCGGGTATCGGGTGACGCCTCTGCTGGGGCAGAAGTTGAAAATGCTGGAAGGAATTTCCCGCGTCGAGCAGGTTTAGGGGCGCGACAGTTATGGCAACCGCACGCCTCTGGGCGCATGAACTGGTCTGGCGGGAGCCGGAGACTGTCTTTGCTGCGTGGGGTGATACGCCCTGGTGTGCGTTTCTGGATAGTGGCGGCCCGGTGGAAGAGCGTGGCCGCTGGCAGATTTTCTGCCGTAATCCCCGCAAGACGCTGGTGGTGCAGGACGGGCAGATTCTGACCAATGCTCAACATAGCATCCCTTTTACGGTTGACGCGCTTTTTGCGCAGTTACGGCATGGTATGCCCGAGGCTGTGGGAGACGGAGGGATAGAGGCGGATGGGCCTGACGATATCCGGTTACCATTTTTCGGGGGCTGGGTCGGGTTTGCCGGATACGGGCTGGGCCAGCAGCTTGAGAAGATTGCAGGGTGCCGCCCCGTGCAGGGCGAGCCAGACTTCGCCGCCGGTTTTTATGATCATGCTTTTATCTGGGATCGTTTTTCAAAACGGTCTTTTGTTGCGGGTCTGGTGTTTGAGGAAGGCGCTCTGAACATCAGGAGCCTTTGTGCCCCGTATAGTGCGGCATGGGCAGCGCTACCGCATGCGGTTCCCATCATGCCTGATGTGCCGGATATGCAGTTTGAGGCTGATCAGTCCCGCGCCGCTTATTGTCAGGCTGTAGAGCGCGCCAGAGCGTATATTGCCGCCGGAGATATATTTCAGGTGAATGTCACAGGCCGGTATTCTGCTGAATTTCCCAGAGAGTTTCCTGATGTTGCACTATATCTCGCCCTGCGGAAGCAGGCGCCGGCTCCGTTTGGGGCGTATCTGTCCTGTGGTGAGGGATATGCCCTCCATTCGTCTTCGCCGGAACGGTTTTTGCAGTGTGATACACAGGGCGTTGTAACGTCCCGCCCTATCAAAGGCACGGCTCCGCGCGGGCAGACGCCGGAAGAGGATGAGGGGTTTGCGGCCTCTCTGAGCCAGGATGAGAAGGAACGTGCGGAAAACCTCATGATTGTTGATCTCATGCGGCATGATATTGGCCGTGTGGCGCGGTTGGGCAGCATGGGGGTGCCGGAGTTTCTCAAAGTGGAACGCTTTGAGCATGTGCATCATCTGGTGTCTGAGGTGCGGGGCGCGCTGGATGCCGGGCGTGATGTGTTTGACCTGTTGCAGGCAACCCTGCCACCGGGGTCCGTCACGGGGGCGCCAAAGCATCGCGCGATGGACATTATTGAAGAACTTGAGGCTTCTCCCAGAGGGGCCTATTGCGGAAGTGTTCTGTGCCTTGGTGTTGATGGGCGTCTGGAAAGCTCTGTGATTATCCGGACACTTATCCGAAAAAATAACTCTGTGACACTGGCGGCGGGTGGCGGGATTACTATTCTGTCCGATGCAAGCAAGGAGTATGCGGAAATGCGTTTGAAACTGGCACCATTTTTTGCCCTTTTTGGTGGCACTGCATGACGTTTGTGTGGCTGAACGGGCAGATCTGCAACGCGACAGAGGCGCATGTCAGTCTGGCGGACCGGGGCCTGACGCTCGGGGACGGCTTGTTTGAAACCTTCCGTGTTAAAAATGGCCGCGTTCTGCATCTGGATTTGCATATGGAGCGCCTGCAAAATGGTGGGGCTGTGCTGGGTCTGCCTGTTCCGGATATGGACTATGTGGCGCAGGCGGCGCAAAGCCTTCTGGACGCAACTGGCCTGCAAAACGGCTCTGCGCGTCTGACAGTCACGCGCGGTGTGGCACTGCGCGGCGTGCTCCCCCCTCAACACTGCACGCCCACTGTTTTCATGACGGTCGCGGAAGGTGCGGCGAGGGTTTCAGACGTTTCTCTCATGACGGCGCAGACTGTGCGGCGGGATGAGCTTTCTCCGTTAAACAGAGTGAAAAGCCTGAACTACCTGCCCAATATTCTGGCGCGGCGGGAGGCGGCGCAGGCCGGGTGGGATGAGGCGTTATTTCTGAATATACAGGGTCGGGTTGCTGAAACAACGATCAGCACCGTGGTGATTCAGGAGCAGAACAGGTTTGCAACGCCCCCTGTTTCAGAAGGTGCTTTGCCGGGAATAGCACGCGCGGTTTTGCTGCGGGCAGGGCTTTTGCAGGAGGAGCGTCTTGTTCAGGAACGCCTGAGGACTGCGGACGCCATTTATCTGATTAACAGCCTGAGTGTGCGGCGTGTTCAGGTTTTTGATGGACAGTCTGTCAGCCTGTCTTTTGCGGGCTTACGGCGGCTATGTGCGGCGCTGGATGTTCCGCTTCCCGAGATTACGGGGGCCTGAATAAGCGGACGGCACAGGCAGCCCGATATAAAACGGCGCGCAACCTTCCCGATGGAGTATCGTTAGAAAACTGAGATTGTTGTTAGATCAGTTAAAAAGGAGGGCTCCATGCCTTCAAAACTTCATTCCATGACTCTGGCTGTTTCTCTGCTGGTTGCACCGGCTATTGCAATGGCACAGGCCACAGAAACCGTACCGACGCAGGGCACGCCGACGGCAAATTCGGCGGCGTCTCAGGTTGGCAAGGTCCCGCCTGCCGCGCAGGATGAAAACGGCAAGCGGGTGGAACCCTCACAGAAGCTGTGGAACAACCCGCGCACTGAGGCTGAACAGCCGGGCACACAGCCCCCTTCAAATGGCGGTAACGGGTCCGATAGCCGCACGCTTTCTGGCAGCCAGACGGAAAAGCCCAGCCAGCACGCCAAAGGCGGTAAGCATCACGCCGCGCCGCATACGCCGAAACACTCCTGAAAGTCTGCTCTGCTGAAGCGGGGGATGGAAGACAGGCAGTGCGCTGTTGCGGTGCGCCGCTCTGCCTTGCTAATCTGGCATGCAGAGGCAGGGCTTGTCTGATGTTTTAGGAAAGACCAATGCTAGACGGCATGACCCCGTGAGGTGATGCCGTTTTTTATGCATACGCCTCTGGCTCTATCAGGAGGTGACCCCATGCAGGACCATGCCATTCAGGAAAGACCGGCTGAACAGGACTCTGCCCCGGAGTATGATCTGCGGCAGATCGATTGTGATCCGAATTTCTGGTACCCGGTTGCATGGTCGCATAAAGTGCGCGCCGGCAAGGCGTTCGCAGCCCGATATGCAGGGCACCCCATTGCGCTGATCCGCCCGGAAAATGGCCCTGTCTATGCACTGGAAGACCGCTGTGCGCATCGGCAGGTGCCCCTGAGCAAAGGGATGGTCGAGGGGGACTGTATCAAATGCTGCTATCACGGCTGGGCGTTTGACCGTGCGGGCAAGTGCGTCACGGTGCCTTACCTGAATAAGGAAGGAGTCGGCAGGCCCGTCAAATCGTACCCGTGCCGGGAAAAAAGCGGTCTGATTTTCGTCTTCCCCGGAGATCCTGCTCTGGCCGAGACGGTGCCTCTTCCTGAGATTGCGCAGGTGGAAAATCCGGAATTCAAGACACGCCGCTTTTATCCGCGTCTGAAGTGCCATTACACCTTCATGCATGAGAACCTGATGGACATGAACCATCAGTTCCTGCACCGGCGGCAGATGGGGTCTATCACGGCCCGCTTCATGGGGCAGGATAAAGGCGAGAATTTTCAGGAAGCCCGCTACAGCTTTGCCCGTAAAGGCGGGAATCAGCCGCTGGCTGAGGCCCTGATTTTTGGCAAGCATCGTGACATTGAAGGGCAGGAACAGCCGGTGGAGGAGATTGTCTCCATCCGCACGACCTACCCGTACCAGACTCTGCAAATTCATGACAAAGACGGCGATCTGGTGATGGACCTATGGGTGGCTTACGTGCCGCTCGGGGCTGACCAGCAGGGCACACAGACCTTCGGGCTGCTTTCCGTCAAAAAACCCAAATGGGGCTTTCTGCTGGATCTGGCGTGGCCTGTTCTGGGGATTTTCACCAACAGAATCTTTGAAGAAGACAAAGAAGTGGTTGAGCTGGAACAGAAAGCCTGGCGGGAGCTGGGTGGTGACCATAACATTGAGGTCTTCCCCATTGTGAAGGCGCTCCGCGCCCTGCTGGCCCGCAGCGGTGTGCCCAACGCAAACGCCCGACCGCTGAAAAAGGGCTGATAACCCGCATTTTTGCCTTGCAAGGGCCAGCGAAAACCGCCATATCGGCATCGCTTGGCCCAGGCCGGGACTACGCACGCGAAGCCACACACCGTCTGGTGCCCTGAGTCAAAAGGGGCCGTGCTTCGCGGAGGATTAACCAGATAAGGTAGGATACGCCCCATGGCGATGCCAGATTTCACACTCCGCCAGCTGCTTGAAGCTGGTGTTCACTTCGGTCACCACACCCGCCGCTGGAACCCGCGGATGGAGCCATACCTCTTCGGTGTGCGTAACCAGGTTCACATCATCGACCTTCAGCAGACTGTTGGCCTGCTTGACCGCGCTCTTCAGGCCATCCGTAACACGGTAGCCGGTGGTGGCCGTGTTCTGTTTGTTGGCACCAAGCGCGCTGCGGCAGACCCGATTGCTGAAGCTGCAAAGCGTTGCGGCCAGTATTACGTCAACCACCGCTGGCTGGGCGGCATGCTGACGAACTGGAAGACCATTACGGGTTCCATCAAGCGTCTGCGCCAGATTGAAGAAACGCTCGACGGCGGCACGTCCGGTCTGACCAAGAAAGAAATTCTTGAGCTGACCCGCGATCGCGACAAACTCGAACGCTCTCTCGGCGGGATCAAGGAAATGGGCGGTCTGCCCGATATCCTGTTCATCATCGACACCAACAAGGAAAAGCTTGCTGTTGAAGAAGCCAACAAGCTGGGCATCCCGGTTGTGGCGATTCTGGACAGCAATTCCGACCCGAAGGGCGTGACCTTCCCGGTTCCGGGGAACGATGACGCCATCCGCGCTATCTCCCTGTATTGCGATCTGGTCTCCTCCTCCGTTCTGGACGGGATTTCCGCAGAACTGGGTGCATCTGGTCAGGATTTCGGTGCGGCTGAAGAACTGCCGGTTGACCCGGCTCTGGAAGCAGAAGTCCCGGCCGCAGCGCCTGAAGCTGCCGCTGCTCCTGCTGCAAATTAAAGTTTTGCTGACCGGCTCTGGCATGACCTGCCAGGCCGGTTTTTCAGATAGAGTAGGTGTCTGCCCACAGGCATGACAGCCCTGTGCGCGCCCCGATGGGCGCGTTCCGGTTTTTAAGGAGATGAACTATGGCGGCCATTACCGCTGCACTGGTTAAAGAACTGCGCGAAACAACTGGCGCAGGCATGATGGATTGCAAAAAGGCTCTGAGTGAGTCTAACGGCGAAATTGAAGGTGCCATTGACTGGCTGCGCACCAAAGGTCTTGCGGCTGCTGCCAAAAAGTCCGGCCGTACCGCTGCTGAAGGTCTGGTTGCTGTTGCATCCGAAGACAAAAAAGCAGCCATGGTTGAAGTGAACGCCGAGACGGACTTTGTAGCCCGTAACGAAGCGTTCCAGAGCTTTGTGGAATCTGTTGCTCAGGTTGCCCTGAAAGTTGGCGAAGATCTGGAAGCCATCAAGGCAGCAACGCTGGCCAGTGGCCGCACGGTTGCTGATGAACTGACGCACCTGATTGCCACCATTGGTGAGAACATGTCCCTGCGTCGCGCACGCGTGCTGACGGTGCCGTCTGGCGTTGTGGCCACGTATGTGCATGGTGCCCTGCGTCCGGGCGTTGGCAAGATTGGTGTTCTGGCTGCGGTGGAAGCACCGTCCGCTTCTGACGCCATCAATCAGCTTGGCCGCCAGATCGGGATGCATGTTGCAGCAACCCGCCCGTCCGCTCTGGACGTGACCAGCCTTGACCCGGCTGAAGTCGAGCGTGAACGCGCTGTGCTGATTGATCAGGCGAAAGACTCCGGCAAGCCGGAAGCCATCATCGAAAAGATGATCGAAGGCCGTATCCGCAAGTTCTATGAAGAAGTTGTTCTTCTTGAGCAGGTGTGGGTGCATGACGGTGAAAGCCGCGTGAAGAAGGTGCTGGAGCAGGCTGGTGTGAAGCTGGCTGGCTTTGACCGCTTCCAGCTCGGCGAAGGCATTGAAAAAGAAGTCGATGACTTTGCTGCGGAAGTGGCGAAGGTCTCTGGCGTCTAAGTCAGGCGTTTTTGCACGATGATGCAGCAGGGCGGGACTTCCCTCGACAGGGAGGCTCCCGCCCTTGTGCTTTCTGCGGCCTTGCTGGGCGAAAATAATGCCCGTGTGCATGTGCTGACAGAAGAAAACGGGCTGGTGCGCGGTGTGGTCTACGGGGCCAGATCCCGCGCGGGCAGCGCGTTATGGCAGCCGGGAAATCTGGTGAAAACCCGTTTTCAGACGCGCTCCGCCGGAGGCATTGTCCGGCTTTCAGGTGAATTACTTTATGGATGCGGCTTCCGGTTGCTGGATGCCCCGCTCACACTGAGCATGGTTCAGTCCGTCTGCGTGCTGGCGGATGCGGCTTTGCCTGAGGGGGAGGCGTGTCCGGTTCTGTTTGCCCGCACAGTAAAGCTCCTCAGCTTTCTGGGGTTTGATCCGGCTGTGTCAGAGCGGGAAGGGGTGCCGGATGTGGTGCGCTGGGAATGTGCGTTGCTGACAGAACTCGGCTTCGGGCTTGACCTGTCAGCCTGTGCGGTAACGGGAGCAACAACCGGCCTTGCCTATGTGTCTCCTAAAACAGGCAAAGCCGTGTCTGAAGACGGTGCGGGGGAATGGAAAGACCGGCTTTTGCCGCTGCCGTCTTTCCTGCTGTCTGAGGAGGAAACGGGCACGCCGGAAGACTGGCTGGCGGGCTTGCGGCTGACCGGCCATTTTCTGGCGCGGGACGCGTTCGGCCAGCGGCATCGCCCTCTGCCCGCCGCGCGGGAACGGCTGATGGACCGCGTGGCGCGCCTTGCCGGAGTGCCGAATGACTCCGGAGAAACAGAAGAAGGCTAGAACAAAACGCGTCACAGCGTTATGTCTCTGCCTGTATAAGAACCGGCATCAGGTCTGGGGAGCAGGAAATGAGCGAGACATTTGAAGGCCATGTTGAGGATACCAAGCTGGCGGATGCGCTCAGTGAACGGTATCTGGCCTATGCGCTGTCCACCATCATGTCACGCTCCCTGCCGGATGTGCGGGACGGCCTCAAGCCGGTGCATCGCAGGCTGGTTTATGCCATGCACCAGCTTAAGCTGGACCCCTCTGCCGGGTTTAAAAAATGCGCCCGTGTGGTGGGTGACGTTATTGGTAAATTCCATCCGCATGGCGATGCCTCGGTCTATGAGGCGCTGGTGCGTCTGGCGCAGGAATTTGCCGCGCGTTATCCGCTGGTGGAAGGGCAGGGCAATTTCGGCTCTATTGACGGCGATAATGCTGCCGCCATGCGGTATACCGAAGCGCGCCTGACAGAAGTTGCCAAAGCCCTGCTGGATGGCATTGAAGACGATGCCGTGGATTTCCGCCCCACCTATGATGGTGAGGAGCAGGAACCGGTTGTGATGCCCGCCGCCTTCCCGAATCTGCTGGCTAATGGCGCCGCCGGCATTGCCGTGGGGATGGCGACCAGCATTCCGCCCCATAACGCGGCAGAAGTCTGTGCGGCTGCGGCTCTGCTCGTTCGTAAGCCGGAAAGCACCACGGCGGACCTGCTGGCGCTTATGCCGGGGCCGGATTTCCCGACGGGCGGAATTATAGTTGAAGATTCTGATGCCATTCTGAAAGCCTATGAGACTGGGCGTGGCGGCTTCCGTATGCGGGCGCGCTGGGACGTTGAGCAGGGGCGTTTTGGCACATGGCAGATTGTTGTGACGGAAATTCCGTATCAGGTGCAGAAATCCCGCCTGATTGAGCAGATTGCTGATCTGCTGGAGCAGAAAAAGCTGCCCTTGCTGGGCGATGTGCGGGATGAAAGCACGGACCAGATCCGGCTGGTGCTGGAACCCAAAACGCGCGGCATTGAGCCGGAAGTGCTGATGGAAACCCTGTTCCGGGCGACCACACTGGAAAGCCGCTTCCCGCTGAACATGAATGTGCTGAGCGCGGACCGCGCGCCGGGTGTTATGGGCCTGAAAGAGGTGCTGCGTGCCTGGCTGGACCACCGGCATCAGGTGCTTGAGCGCCGCAGTCGCCACCGTCTGGCGGCTGTTCTGCGGCGTCTGGAAGTTCTGGATGGTTTCCTCGCGGTTTATCTCAATCTGGATGAAGTGATCCGCATTATCCGTGAAGAGGACGACGCCAAGGCCAGCCTGATTGCGACGTTCTCCCTGACGGATTTGCAGGCCGAATCTGTTCTAAACATGCGTCTGCGGAGCCTGCGTCGCCTTGAAGAGCTGGAAATCCGGAAGGAGCATGACGGACTTTCAGCCGAGAAAGCCGAGTTGGAAACGCTTCTGGGGGATGAGAAAAAACGCTGGTCCCGCATCGGGCGGGAACTGGATGGCATGGTCAAAAAATTTGGTGACGGGTATCTGGGCAAGCGGCGCAGCACGCTCCAGTCCGCGCCTGCTCCGGTTGATATTTCCGTTGTGGAAACGGTGGAACGTGAGCCGCTGACGCTGATCCTGTCTGAAAAAGGCTGGGTGCGTGCTGTAAAAGGTCATGCGGTTGATCTGGAAAACCAGAAGTTCAAGGAAGGGGATGGCCTGCGTCTGGCAATTCCCTGCCAGAGCACGGATAAGCTCTGCTTCTTTGGTACAGACGGGCGGGCCTTTACCGTAAAAGGCGCGGATCTGCCGCGCGGGCGCGGCGATGGGCAGCCGGTGCGTCTGCTGTTTGACCTCTCGAACGATGAAGATGTAATTGCGGTCTTCCCGGTGCAGGCCGGTGCGCGCCGCCTTGTGGCGTCCAGCGCCGGGCGTGGCATGCTGGTGGATGAAGAGAGCATGGTGGCGGAAAAACGCTCCGGGCGTCAGGTACTGAACCTGAAAGGCGATGAGAGCGCACAGCTCTGCGTGCCTGCGGAGGGGGATCAGGTTGCTGTGCTGGGCAGTAACCGCCGGTTCCTGATTTTCCCGCTGGAGCAGTTGCCGGTTATGGGTCGTGGTCTGGGCGTTGGCCTGCAGAAATACGGCAAAGCCAGTGAATCTCTGAAAAATGCGGTTGTCTTCAAGGCGGAGGATGGTCTGCTCTGGCCCGGTAATGCCCGGACGCGTTCCTTTGCGGATTTGCAGACATGGGTTGGAAAACGGGCGGCCGTAGGGAAGGAAGCCCCGTCCTGGGCGTTGAAGAAGGCCTGAAGGGTTCGATGGTGAGGGCAGACGTACCGCGGCGAATGCGTGCGACGCTCTGCGCTCCGTCCGCGGCAGGGAGATTGTGTTCGCGCTTTGCTTTCTTCTCTCGTCAGATGACATGCTCTGAAAGTGGGTAAGACATGTTAGAGGGCGCAGGGGAGGTAAGACTATTTGGAGACTGGGATAGATTTTGCATCGTCACGCAACTTGATGAGCACTATTGCGGCGTATGGCTCAATGGAGAGTTGTTTTATAGAATTGATGGGCAGGATTTTGGGAGCCGGTATGGCGGTGTTTCTTTAAGAGATGCACTGTATATATCTGAGTATATTGTTGAGTCTAAAGAAAAGAGAATAAATAAAACACTTTATGATATGGCATACGAGCGTATTTTTGCGCTGATTGATGATGCGATTTATGGAGATAATGAGGAGTTATTTCAATATATTGACGAAAATGTTTTTGCTGGCGATTTTTCAATATCCATAAATGTACAATCTATGCTGGGCACTAAGATTTTTGCCGTTTCCTATAACGGGAAAACAAAAATTGTTTATTGTAAATCAGAGGATCACAAGATTTCTGGTTTAGTCTTTGATGATGGGAGCATTGATCATGCTTTTCGTAAAATTTATGAATATTTAAAAAATCTTCATGATAGGGAAGTTGAGAAAGCAGCGCTGTAATCTGAATTTTCTTTGCCGTTGCGCTGCCTGACAGGCAATAAGGCAAAGGATCAGCCTTTCAAAAAAGGCGGTTGATACTCATGGCAGCGGCGGCGTCTTCAATATTTGCCAGACACCATGCCTCAGGATTTCGGCAGGGCGAAAGCGGGATTTGTAGGACATCTTCCGGCTTTCCTGAATCCAGTAGCCTAGATACAGGTGCGGCAGCCCCAGCCGGGCGGTTTCCTCAATCAGGAACAGGATTGCCAGACTGCCGAGCGAGCGCCGGGGCAGGTCCGGATTATAAAAGCTGTAAACTGCGGAAAGTCCGTCTTCCAGCCGGTCAATCAGGCTGACAATCATCAGCTCGCCATCATCCGTGCGGAATTCAAACAGCATTGTTTCTACGGGGGTATCTTCCACCATGTTGCGGTAGTCGTCCGCGGTCATGGTGGCCATGTCACCCTCTGTATGGCGGGCCGCCTGATAGCGGCGGAAGAGGGCATATTGTTCTGGCGTGGTCACGGGCGGCAGGCCGTAGGCATGCAGGTCCGCATTATGGCGCAGGATACGCCGTTGCGTACGGTCTGGTTCAAAACGCTGCACAGGTACACGGATAGGCGTGCAGGCGGAACAGGTCTCGCACACCGGCGTATAAGCCAGCGTATGGCTGCGCCGGAAACCCGCGCGGGAGAGGCGGTTATGCAGGGCATCCGCGTTGGGGACAGCCAGATCCGCAATCACCTTGCGCTCCATCTGGCCCGGCAGATACGGGCAGGGCTGGGGCGGTGTTGTGTAGAAAAACTGCGGCTGTCGCAGTGTGGAAACCATACGTCCTGTCCGGGATAAGGGTGGCGGGCCGGGTGCGGAAACACGGCCTGCCTGACTGTAACAGCAGCACCGCCTGCATCGCACGCCCTTTCAGCAAAACGGATGTTTCACAGAACGGCGATGCAGGCGGAAGCCGGAGCATAAAGCCCCGGCGGCTCTGTTCAGACGCCGTAGGTCTGTTTGATGCGTTCTGCGGCTTCAACCGCAAAATAGGTCAGCATGCCATGTGCTCCGGCGCGGCGGAAGGCCAGCAGGCTTTCCATCACGGCGCGTTCATGGTCCAGCCAGCCATTCTGGATGGCGGCCATCAGCATCGCATATTCTCCGGACACCTGATACGCGAAGGTCGGCACGGCAAACGTGTCCCGCACCCGACGGATAATATCCAGATACGGCATGCCCGGTTTGACCATGACCATGTCGGCCCCTTCAGCAATATCCATCTCCACTTCACGCAGAGCTTCATCGCTGTTGGCGGGGTCCATCTGATAGGTCTTTTTATCGCCTTTCAGCAGGTTGCCGGAGCCCAGAGCGTCCCGGAACGGGCCGTAGAAGGCGCTGGCGTATTTGGCGGCATAGGACATGATGCGGGTATCAACAAACCCGTTTTTATCCAGATCCGTGCGGAAGCTGCCAATACGGCCATCCATCATGTCGGACGGGGCGAGGATATCCACCCCGGCGGCGGCCTGATTGACAGCCTGCTGGGAGAGAATGGTGACGGACTCATCATTCACCACATACCCATCACGGATAATGCCGTCATGGCCGTGGCTGGTGTAGGGGTCGAGCGCTACATCCCCGATCAGCCCGACATTGGGGAATTCTTTTTTCAGCAGGCGGGCGGCCCGGCACATCAGGTTATCCGGGTTCAGAGCTTCGGACCCGGTTTCATTCCGCGCTTCTGACGGCGTGATGGGGAACAGGGCCAGAGCCGGAATGCCCAGTTTGGCGGCAGGCTCCACATGGGCGGCCAGCCGGTCCAGCGTGACGCGCTGCACGCCGGGCATGGAGGCAACATCCGTGACGGAGTTGGTGCCTTCCATAAAGAAGATTGGCCAGATCAGATTGTTGATGCCCAGAGAGGATTCAGCGACCAGTCTGCGCGTGAAATCATCAAACCGGTTACGGCGAGGGCGGGCCTGAGGGAAGCGACCAGCCAGCATGGGCGGGATCTCCATTGCGTGTCGGGCGGGTCGGATCAACTGGCCGGGCACAGGAGCATGCGCGGCCGGATCAGGCAGAAACCCGACGGGGGTGAACAGCGGGGAGGGAGTATGCGCCGCTCCCCGCGTTATGCAACCCCATGCGCGCGGGGGTCAGGACCGCGCCAGAACGCTCCGGTAGCGGCCATAGCCAAGATAAATGGCCATGCCGATGGCCAGCCAGACGATCAGCCGGATCCATGTCAGCTTGTCGAGTGAGACCATGACGGCGGAGCAGGAGATGATCCCCAGCACCGGGATAATATCCCCGCCCGGCACGCGGAAGGCGCGCGGCGCATCGGGGGATTTGCGGCGCAGGACCATCACCCCCGCACAGACCAGCACAAACGCCAGAAGCGTGCCGATGGACGTCATGTGCCCAAGGTCAGAAATAGGCAGGAAGGCGCTGAGCAGGCAGGTGATCACCATAAAGAAGATGTTGGACAGCCAGGGCGTCTGAAATTTGGGATGCGTGCGGCTGAACATGGGCGGCAGCAGACCATCGCGCGACATGGCGAAGAACACCCGGCTCTGCCCAAGCAGCATGCCCATCAGCACCGAGGTAAAGCCGCAGATAATCCCGATTTTTACGGCAAGCTGGAGCCAGTGGTAGGGCGTGCGGTTAATGGCGGTGGCCACGGGTGCGGCATCGCCCAGCATATCCTTGTAATTGACCAGACCGGTCATGACGAAGGAGAAGGCGATATACGCCAGAGAGCAGACCAGCAGGCTGCCGAGAATACCGATGGGCATATCACGCGCCGGATTTTTGGTTTCCTGCGCCGTGGTGGAAACGGCGTCAAACCCGACATAGGCGAAGAAGATGGTGCCCGCGGCCCGCATGATGCCCGACCAGCCATAATGGCCGAACGTGCCATCATTGGGCGGAATGAACGGGTGGTAGTTAGACGGGTTGATATAGGAAAGCCCGAAGCCGATGAAGGCTGCAATCACCAGCAGTTTGATCACAACGATGATGGCGTTGACTTTGGCAGACTGGGAAATACCCCGGATGAGAATGAAGGACACCAGCCCGATAATGAAGACGGCGGGCAGGTTCATCAGCCCGGCTGTTACGCTACCATCAGGCATCTGCACGGTTTCAAACGGTGAGGCTGTGAGGCGTGGTGGAAGAACAAGCCCCCACGAATCCAGCAGAGAGACCACATAGCGTGACCAGCTGACCGCCACCGTGGCGGCCCCTACGGCATATTCCAGCACCAGATCCCAGCCGATAATCCACGCCATCAGTTCCCCCAGCGTAACATACGCATAGGTGTAGGCACTGCCGGCAATGGGGATCATGCTGGCGAGTTCACTATAGCACAGCCCTGCGAATCCGCAGGCGATCGCGGCGATCAGGAAGGAGAGAATAACGGCTGGTCCGGCATTTTCAGACGCGGCGATGCCTGTCAGAGAAAAAAGACCAGCGCCGATGGTCGCCCCGACACCAAGAGCAACAAGACTACCCGGACCAAGAACACGCTTAAGACCCTGCGAGGTTTCCAGCTTGTCTAAAGGCATGCAGCGCGTAAGGAATGACGCTGCGGAAGATGCAGGCCTTTGCGTCATAGAGTTTTCTCTCCTGTCTCGACCGTGAACAAAACCACGTATAGAGCAATTGGTGGTCTTCGTCCCATAGAGAGGCTAGAGTGTCTCTCTTAGCAAGATGTGTTTTAAACGTAACGAACGGCCCGGCATTTCATAGGACAGTGTAACGGGGCGGTTGAACGAGATAAATGAGGAGCTCCTGATGAGCCAGACGGATCTGGATCGTTTCTTTCACGCGCCGGTTACAAAGACGGATCCGGATGTTGCGGCCGCACTTGCCAGTGAACTGAAGCGGCAGCAGGACGGCATTGAACTGATTGCCAGCGAAAACATGGTGTCTGAAGCCGTGTTGCAGGCTCAGGGCAGCGTGCTGACCAACAAATATGCGGAAGGCTATCCCGGCCGCCGCTATTATGGCGGGTGCTCCGAGGTCGATAAAATTGAAACACTGGCTATTGAGCGCGTAAAAACGCTGTTTGGGGCTGGTTTTGCCAACGTGCAGCCGCACTCTGGCGCCAACGCCAATCAGGCCGCGTTCATGGCGCTCTCCAAGCCCGGTGACACCGTTCTGGGCATGAGCCTTGCGGCCGGTGGCCACCTGACGCATGGGGCCGCCCCGAACTATTCCGGCAAGTGGTTCAATGCCGTGCAGTATGGCGTCCGCAAGGAAGATGGCCTGCTGGACTATGAGGAAATGGAACGTCTGGCCCGCGAGACAACGCCCACCCTGATTGTGGCTGGTGGCTCTGCCTATCCGCGGATCATCGACTTTGCCCGCTTCCGCCGCATTGCGGATGAAGTTGGCGCATTCCTGATGGTCGATATGGCTCATTTTGCTGGTCTGGTGGCTGCTGGCCTCTATCCCAACCCGCTTGAGCACGCGCATGTGGTGACGTCCACCACGCATAAAACGCTGCGTGGCCCGCGTGGGGGGCTGATCCTGACCAACGATGAAGCGCTGGCCAAAAAGATCAACTCCGCCGTCTTCCCCGGTCTGCAGGGTGGTCCGCTGATGCACGTTATTGCCGGTAAGGCCGTGGCGTTTGGCGAGGCGCTTGAGCCGAAATTCAAGGAATACCAGAAAGCCGTTCAGAAAAACGCCAATGTTCTGGCGGAAGTTCTGGTGGAACGCGGCTTTGATATCGTGACGGGTGGGACGGACTCTCACCTGCTGCTGGTTGACCTGCGGCCCAAGAAAGTGACCGGCAAGGCCGCCGAGCATGCTCTGGAACGCGCAGGCATTACCGCTAATAAAAACGCTATTCCGTTTGACCCGGAAAAGCCTGCCATTACCTCTGGCGTGCGTCTGGGCAGCCCGGCAGCCACGGCGCGCGGCTTCCGTGAAGCGGAATTCCGCCAGATTGGTGAAATGATTGACGAAGTACTGACCGCGCTGGCTGCGTCTGGCGGGGAAGGCGATGCAGCGGTTGAAAACGCTGTGCATGACCGTGTGCGTGCGCTGTGCGCCCGCTTCCCGATCTATAATCGCTAAAACAAAATCCCTCCGGGGCCGGGCTTCGGCTCAGGCTCCGGAGGGATGTTTTCAGGTGCAGCGGGCCAGTCTGACGGCTGTATGCCCGCGCATCGGCCTGAGGTTGGGCATGACCAGCAGGCAGTTCTCATACGGGGTGCGGATTTCTTCACATCCGTCAAATGCCAGAAGAGTCCCTGCTTTTTTAATGACTTCCCCGCTGCGGAAGGGCCTCGCAAAAACAAAGCGGGACGTGCAGGCCAGCACATGATCTGTCACCGTGACCTGCCGGGTTTTCTGGCGGCAGGGGGACCGAAGATTTTTGGGCGAGACGGTGCCCATCTGCTCCAGAAACGTCTGACAGACATTCAGAGCCAGTGTCGCGGCTTCGGGCTGCCAGTGCTGCCCGGCCTCCAGCAGGCAGGCCCGGGCCGTTGTGCGGTTGGAGGCAAAGCGCACATAATCAATCAGCCGGGGGCCTTCTTCATGCCCGCTATCCTGCACAATAAGAGGCGGGGGCGGCTGGAAGGTGGCGAGTGCCGTGGCCAGCGCACAGCTTTTTTCTGTCAGGCCACTTAAAAAAAGCGGGTCGGCAGGCCAGAGCATGGAGTGCAGGTCCAGCAACGCATCCACTGTATTGAGAATGGGGGCCACTGCGCGTACGCGTTCCATCTCATAGGATGTATGGCCAGAGGCCATCAGCCCCGGCTCCCACAGGCGGTTCATATCCTCATCAATAAAGCGGGAGAGTGTGGGGCGGCCCGGATCGAATCGTGCAAAAGCCGCCAGATTAAGAAAAATCAGACTGAGGCGGCCACGTTCCGGTCGCACTTCCTGCCTCAGCAGATGAGCCAGCGCGCAGGCCCCGCTATATTCATTGCCGTGCATAAGGGCGGTGATGGCAACATGCGGGCCAGGGTGAGAGGCTTCAAAGTGATAAGCGCCGGGAACCCCGCAATTGCCCTCCTGCCAGCGGCTGAGGTCAGGTGGCGGTAAGGCGATTTCAAACCGCGGCAGCGGAAGCTGGGGTGGCGGCAGTGTTTCTGAAAGCGTACGAAGACGGATGCGTCCCTGTTGCGTGTTCTGGCGACGGGACGCACAACTCATGACGAAACCCAGCCTGTTATGGGGTTTGGCAGGGGGGCGCTTTCGCCAGATGAGGGGGTAAGGCACAGCATGGCGAGGGAAGTATTATCTCCCTTGGCTCATGCTGCAATCCCGTCGCTCTCAGGACTCGCCGGCAAGGGTCACAATGCTGGGATGTTTGCGTGAGGTATCGTTACGGAACCCGTCCCGTAGCCCGGCAAGCATGAGTGCCCGGATATGCGGGACTGTCCGGTTTTTCCAGTAGAGTTTCAGAATACTGAGCAGTAGCAGGGGGGCAAAAGGCAGAAACAGGCCGCCCGCAATTTTTTTGTAAAAAAGAATCCTGTTCCGCACGATGTAGTAAATTTTCCACCGGTTGCGCGCAAAGCTGACGGTTGTCTTGCAGTCATGATTAAAACGAACGGCGGGAACAAACAGGATTTTGCGGCCCAGACAGCGTAATTTCCACGCGTAGAGGGTATCATCCGCGTAGATGAACAGGTCTGTCTGTGGCAGGCCCAACGGGCCGCGCACCAGATCCGAGCGGACAAAAAAGCCGACGAAAGAGGCGTAATCAACGGGCAGAGGTTTGTTTTGCCGGTAGATGGACGGGTCAATGGCAAAGGTGGGTTTGCGGCTTTTGAGAAGGCGCAGGAGGCCGCGCCCGCTGGTAAAGGGGTTCAGGCCGGGGCGATTCATGTCACAGACCGCGCCACCGGGGAAATAGACCGCCGCGGCCACGCCGCCCACTGCAGGGGGCAGAGGCAGGGACTGAAAAACGCTCAGGGCGTCAGGCTGCGGCCAGGCATCATCATCAAAACAGACCATCCATTCACAGTCTGTGTGGTGCGCAGCATACTCCATGCCCCGCGCAAACCCGCCAGCGCCCCCGCTATTGACGGTTTCATGCAGGCAATGCAGGCGCGGGTCTGTCTGGGTTTCCAGCCAGTCCTGTGTGCCATCCTGACTGGCGTTATTCACCACCACCACGGCTGAAAACTTCTGGGCAAGCGTGTGGTCCAGAACCGTTTTCAGCATGGCCAGCCGGTTACAGGTGACAATAACGGCTGCCACCGTGCACGGCGTGTGTCCTGCCGGCGTGGAGGGGGGCTGGGGCATGTGGGTTTACAGCGCCTGTTTGAGGCGGGACGCCACGCCGGACAACGGCCTGCGCAGCGGGTGGGGGAGCAGATGCCAGCCACGTGTCAGCACGCGGCGCAGCAGGCTGTGGCGGAAGGGGGCCGGGTCATCCCCCGGTCCGGCCTCACCATTAAAGACGGATTCATACCAGAAGGTTCTGCGCAGGAAGTACCAGTAGAAAAAGCTTAGCGGTGCGCGGCGGTTGTTCCAGGGTTTGGCTTCATACCCGGCGTAATGCACAATTTTGGGGTCTTTGAGGTCTTCAAGAACCTTGGCGCGCCAGTCGGCATTCAGGTGCGGGAAGATCTCGCGGATGCTGTTGACGCAGTTCCAGGACGTATCCAGCATTTTCACTTTGCCGATCAGATATTTGTTCAGAATATCCTGATCAAGGAACCAGTAGCGCCGGTTGCTGAGGTCTTTGATGGCAGCGTCGGAAATATTGGCGGCCCGGAAGGCGTCAAGGTCAAACAGGATCACGCCCGCCTGAAAATACGCATCGCCCCGGCCTTGCAGGCCCAGATACTCGCTCAGATACTGGCTGGCGGGCAGGGCGCCCGTTTCTTCCATGGAGCGGATCCCGGCCTTTACGAAGTTCTTCATGATCAGGTCAGGCGTGGCTCCAATGACGGCGCCGTTCAGAGGGGTGTCCCACAGGCGGCACAGGTCGGCCAGAACAATGGTGTCACAGTCAATATAGAGGGCACGCTTATGGTTTTGCAGAAGCTGTCCCAGCGAGAGCCGGTAGAACGTCGCCGGTGAAAAATGCATATGCGTGCTGATGCCGCGATACATATGCTGGCAGTCCAGAAAGGTCAGGCTGCCTTTGCTGGCAGGCAGGCCCATATGGAACTGCCGCCGCAGAAGATTGCGTTTGAGCGGCGGGATGCCGCCATCCAGCACAATCAGGTCCAGAAAGCGGTCAGGGTCGAAGGACGCCTTGATGGATTCCAGCAGAGCGGCCAGATGCGGCACAAAGTTTTCATCCGCCGCGGTAACAAGGGTGACAGTGTTTGCCGCTGGGGCCGCAGGGCTTTTGGGAAGGACAACTTCCTTGCCGGTTTTGGTATTTTCAAAAAAGCAGCGCGCGCGTTCAATCACGCCCGTTTTAGGCACATGGGGCGAGGCCATGAAGACATTGAACAGCCGCTCCCCCAGATAGCCGTAAATGCGGCGTGCCTGAGCGGAATAATTGGTCAGATCGGCTTTGCGTTCCACTTCTGCCAGAATGGCAAAGAGCCACGCGCAATAGGTGTCAAACAGGTCCCGCCGGAAGATAAAGACGTTGGTGAAGTAGCCTTCATCCGCTGCCATGACTGTATCAAACGCGGGCAGATCATCGGGATACAGGTCGGCAATAACGGACCGCGTCAGTGCGAGGTCATGCGCGAAGTGGTAATCGGCTTCCACATAATGCTGGTAGAAGGAGGTGAAGCCGACATTCCGCACAGACCATTTCTCGGGGAGAATGGCGCAGGCGTCCGGTGTGTTTTCAATCGTCTTACGGACCGTGGCGGCGTTCAGGCCCATCTGTTTGAGGGTCTGGGGCGTCATGTCCGGCAGAGGGATACAGCCGAACTGGTCAGTCTTCAGCCCTGTGCAGGCAAAGTCCAGAAAGCGCCGGTAATGCATGAAGCCGATCCACGCGGCATCCGGGTCATTTTTCCAGGCCCAGTAGAGTGCTGTCAGCTCACAATATTCCCGGTTTTTGCTGGAAATATTGTCACCGGTGTCATCCCCGCGCATTGGCAGAGTGGTGGTGGCAAGCGCACGACCAACCTGAATGGGGCGGAAGACGTCATCTTCAAACGCAATGCCCGCAGCATGATGGCAGACATAAATATGAACCGGGCCTAAGCCGGGCTGGCTGGCGCTCATCGGGCGTTCTCTGTGCAGATCATGGCGTTATGGTCCACTCTTTTGGGGCCGTGTTCAAGAGGCAGATGGGCGGCGGGGGGCAGGTTTTCCGCTGCGTGGTGCGCGGGGGGCGGCATCCTGCCCAGAGGCATCCTTTCCGGTGGCGTCCGGCAAGGCCTGATCCTGTGAGAGAATACGCAGGCGCACCGAGGCCCCGAGTTCAATCTGCCGGAGCTTCTTGCGTTCCGCCGCCGCGCAGAGTGTCAGGGCAGAGCCGGTCTGGCCTGCGCGGCCTGTGCGGCCAATACGGTGCAGATACGCTTCCGGCTGATCCGGCGGGTCATAATTCACCACGGTTTTCACGGCAGGCAGGTCCAGCCCGCGTGCCGCAATATCGGTTGCCACCAGCACCATAAGCTTGCCTTCGGCATAGCTGGCGACGGTCGCGTTGCGCTGCGCCTGAGACAGATCGGCATGCAGAGGGGCTGCCTGAATACGGGCTTTTTTGAGGGTGGCAGCCAGAAGATCAGCTTCGGCTTTGGTTTTGACAAAGACAATGGCGCGGTTGGTGCGGTCGCGCATAAAAAACTGCCGCAGGAAGCCGGTTTTCTGCGCGGGTTCCACAAAGACGGCGCCCTGACGGATCGGCCCGCGTTTTTCAGCCGACCGGGTGATCCGGATCTCTTCGGGCCGTCGCAGGAGCTGCTGCACGGTCTGCTTCAGGGCATCCGGCAGGGTGGCGGAAAAGAACAGCGTCTGCCGGACAGGCGGCAGAAGGCTGACAATGGCCGCACTTTCCTCAAAAAATTCAGGGGAGAACAGGCGGTCCCCTTCATCCATCACGACGCGGGTGCAGGAGGCGAGCAGAATTTCTCCGCCATCGGCAAAGTCCAGCAGGCGTCCGGGGGTGGCAATCAGCACACGCGGTCCATCATGCAGCAGGCGCTCGGCCTGATGCGCACGGTCTGCACCGCCATAGAGCGGGATAACGGCAATGCTGCCAGCTTTCTGGCGGGAGTTGTCGGCCTTCAGGCCCAGACAGGTTCTGAAAACGCGGGCCGTCTGCAAGGCTAGTTCTCGCGTCGGGACCATGACCAGCACGTCCTGCTCGCGTTTGCTTTCCAGAAGCTGTTGCAGCATGGGCAGGGCATATGCTGCCGTTTTGCCCGTGCCTGTAGGGGCAATGGCCAGAATATCTTTCCCGGCGAGGGCTGCTGGAATGGCGGCCTGCTGGATGGGTGTTGGCTCTTCCATGCCAGCCTGTGCGGCCCATGTGCACAAAGACGGCAGAAGGCCCATTGCCTCAAAGCTGTTGGACATGCTGTGTGGTATCCGTCCTGACCGGGTGTGAAACGAGAAAAAAGCAGGGGAGCCTGATGGCTGAAGACGTATATGCCGGAAAGGTGCCGGGTTCAAACCCTGTCTCTGCTCTGGTGGTAGGGGAAGATTTTGCTGGCATGCGTTCTCAGGCGCTCGGGCTGGCAGGCCGTGCGGGGTGGGAAAGCCGTTTTCAGGCGGTCAGCCCGTCCCGTCTGGCGCGGCTGATGCTGGCCGGACCGCAGGTTCTGGCCCGGCCTTTCCTCCGCACGGCTTCCGGGGCGCGGCTGGCAGGCATGGCTGATCTGGCTCGGGCGGATGTGGTGATCAGCATTGGCGGTAAAGGGGGGGCAGTCGGTGCGGCTTTGCGCGCACCGGGGCGTCGGCCTGTGGTGCAGGTGCAGAACCCGCGCCAGTCTCTGGACCGGTTTGATCTGATTGTGGCCTGTGATCATGATGAGATTACCGGCCCCAATGTTCTGCTCGGGCGTACAGCCCTGCACGGTCTGACGCCGGAGGTGCTGGCACAGGCCCGTACGCACTGGGCCCCCCGGTTTGCGGCTCTGCCGCGCCCGCTCATTGCGGGGCTGGTCGGTGGTTCCAACGGGCGTTTTACATTTGGTGTGCCGGAAGCGCACCGGCTGGGCACGCTGCTGGCGGGGGCCGTAACGGCGCAGGGCGGCAGCCTGATTGTCACCCCCTCCCGCCGGACGGACCCGGAGGCTCTGCGGGTGCTGACTGAACTGGTGGAAGGAGCCGGAGGCACGGTCTGGAACGGGGAGGGCGATAACCCGTATCAGGGGCTGGTAGCCTGTGCGGATACGCTTGTGGTGACGATGGATAGCGTCTCCATGGTGTCCGAAGCCGTGGCCGGGTCAGCCAGCGTATTTGTTTTTCCTCTGCCGGGCCGGTCCCGGCGCATTACCCGCTTTTTGCAAGGGCTGGAAGCCGCCGGGCGTATTCGTATGCTGGAGCCGGAAAGCCCGGCACAGAGACTGACACCGTGGGTTGCGGCTCCGCTGGATGATACGCCGGAGCTTATCGCGGAGATGCACCGTCGGCTGGGATTCTAGGGGCTGTGTTTCGCAGATCGGTCAGTGACTTCCCGCCCGCGGGCGCTTAAGAGAAACAGGCAAAGCAGAACCAGAGGAAAAGCCATGAACAAGCAGCAACCCGGTGGCGTGGTGTTCAGAACCCTTGTGCAGATTAATGCCGGACGGTCCTTTCTGGCCAATCTGGGTGGTTTTGTCTGCGTGGCCTTTATGCTTGGCCTTGCCAACATTTTTTGTCGGGGTGTGCTGCATACCGACCTGATGTTTGAATTACGGCTGCTGATTGTTGCTGTTGCGCTGTATTTTTTTATCCCGCCGCTTGTCCTCTGGCTGTGGATGGGCCGGACGTCCGATACGCAGTAAATAAAGTCTGAAAGCCGCCCCTCTTTTTGTTGCCGGTGCTGTCTGCCCGGCAGGCGCAGGGGTAGGAGCCGCGCGTTATCCGTGCTTTAGGACAGGACCATAACAACGAGGTTGATTATGGATAGTAATGTTAAGTGCCCCAAATGCAGTTCCGCCTATGCGTATCAGGATGGCGCATTGTGGATCTGCCCGGAGTGCGGGCATGAATGGAGCCAGCAGGATCAGGCCGCAGACGCGGACGGTGTGGATGGCGTTGCAGAAATCCGGGATGCGAACGGCAATGTGCTGGCGGATGGAGATACTGTGACCGTGATCAAGGATCTGAAGGTCAAAGGATCATCTCTGGTGGTCAAAGGCGGCACGAAAGTAAAAGGTATCCGCCTGACAGATGGCGGGGACGGGCATGACATTGCCTGCAAGATCCCCGTGATCGGGGCCATGAACCTGAAATCTGAATTTGTAAAGAAGTCCTGAGGGCAGGGCGGGGCAGCCCGCCCTTTTTAAACCCAGATTGTTCCCAGCAGAATGAGCGTGCCGACAATCAGGGCAGCCACATGCCGCATGACGTGCTCCGGCGAGTCCGGCGGCAGTACCAGATAATACTGAACGCAGTAGGCCATCAGGGCGCAGCCGATAATCACCAGAATGATGCGGACAATGGGGAAGGAAGAAAAATCACGCGGGTCAAGCTGCATGGTGTGGTTTTCTCCCTTCGGGCGCTGGTCTTTGCGTTATGTGCCTGAAAAAGCCGATGCCGGGTAGCCTTGCGCGAACAGGGCTGTCCTGAGAGACGTCTGGTTGATCTGGGCTGCAATGGCTTTGCGCACGACCGGCTTGGCGTGGAAGGCCAGCCCCAGCCCGGCTTTTTTCAGCATCGGCAGGTCATTCGCGCCATCCCCGATGGCCAGTGTTTCCGCGACGGGAATATCGCGTTCGGCCGCCAGACGCTCCAGCAGGGCCAGCTTGGTGTCCGGCCCCAGAACCGGGTGGCCGGTCTCGCCGGTCAGAACGCCCTGTGCATCATCGAGTATCAGCGTATTGGCGTGGTCTTCATCAAACCCGCACAGACCTGCTACGCGGGCCGTGAAGAAGGTGAATCCGCCAGACACAAGAGCCGTATGGGCCCCGTGGGCATGCATGGTCTGCACGAGGGTTTTTGCGCCCTCATTCAGCGTGACATCGTTCCATGCTTTTTCCAGCAAAGCGGAGGGAAAGCCTTTGAGCAAAGCTACGCGTTCCCGCAGAGCCGTGGCAAAATCCAGCTCACCATTCATGGAGCGGGTGGTAATGGCGGCAATTTTTTCGCCAATGCCTGCGTGGGCCGCCAGATCATCCAGCGTTTCATTCGCGACGATGGTGCTGTCCATGTCAGAGACCAGCAGGCGTTTGCGTCGGCTGGCCTGATGTGTCAGGACCGCATCAATCGCTCGGCCTTCCAGCGCAGCATGCAGGGCAGGCAGGCGCTCCGCCGCTGTGGCAGGGCAGGGGATATCCACCGCTTCTTCCGGTGAGAGAAGGGTGACGTCCCGTGCGCCGTCCAGCGTATCGCGCGCAAGGGCGATGGTGGCGTTATCAAGGGTGGTGGCGTCGCGTTGTGCGACAAGTGTCAGAACAAAGCTCATCATTTCAGATCGGTGTGTGACAGGAATGCCTGCATGAAGCAAGCGGAAGACCAGACAACCCAACCCGCAGCCCTGATCCCTCCGGCCCTGATTATTGCCGGCCCGACCTGCTCGGGCAAATCTGCTCTGGCGCTTGCCGTGGCGCGGGAATTCGGTGGCACGATTATCAATGCGGATTCCATGCAGGTCTACCGGGATCTGCATGTGCTGACAGCGCGTCCGGGTGCCGACGACGAGCAGAGCGTGCCGCACCGGCTTTATGGGGTGCTGCCCGCGGCGGAAAAAGGCAGCGTGGCCTGGTGGCGTACGCAGGCGCTGGCCGCCATGCAGGAGGCATGGGCTGCTGGCCGTCTGCCCATTCTGTGCGGCGGGACGGGCATGTATCTGCGCGCCCTGACAGATGGTCTGGCGGAAATTCCGGACTGTGGGGAAGCCGCCCGGACGGAGGCCCGCAGGCTGGTGGCGGAAGAAGGGGCGCCCGCCGTGCATGCCAGACTGGCCGAGGTTGACCCGGACATGGCGGCGCGCCTGCAACCGGTTGATGCGCAACGTGTCTCCCGCGCGTGGGAAGTGTGGCGCGGCACGGGCCGCAGTCTGGCATGGTGGCAGGCTCAGCCGGGGCTGCCGCCTGCGCCGTGCCGGTTTGTGGCGTTGCGCCTGCTGCCGCCCCGGCCAGACCTCCGCGCCAGAATCGCTTTGCGGTTTGAGGCCATGATGCAGCAGGGCGCGGTGGACGAGGTGCGCGCTTTGTTATTACAAAAACTGGACCCAGCTCTGCCTGCCATGCGGGCGCATGGTGTGCCGGAGCTTGCGGCTATGCTGCGCGGCGAGATCCCGGAAGAGGAGGCGATCCGCCTCGCGACCCTTGCAACTGGCCGTTATACGCGGCGTCAGGCGACGTGGTTTACGCATCACGCCCTGACACAATCCGGTCTCACATATGATCTTGATATGTGTATGCCGGATTTTGAGAAATTTTCGGAAAGAAAATGGCACGAAATTATTTCTTTTATTCTTTCCGGGATTGACGCTGGTGCGCAGGTTCCCTAAAGATGCGGCCCAGCCCTTCCATGGGAGAACAGGATAAGATGACACCGCAGACCGCCTCCTCAGCACCCGATGCACAGAAACCGCAGACCCTTCCGGGCGCGGAAGTGCTTATGCGCGCGTTAGATGAGCAGGGTGTGGAGGTTATTTTCGGCTATCCCGGCGGTGCTGTGCTGCCGATTTATGATGCCCTGTTTAAGCAGAACCGTATCCGTCATGTGCTTGTCCGGCATGAGCAGGCGGCTGTGCATGCAGCGGAAGCCTATGCCCGCTCCACCGGCAAGGTGGGTGTTGTGCTGGTTACCAGCGGCCCCGGTGCGACCAACGCCGTCACTGGCCTGCTGGACGCGCTGATGGATTCCATCCCGCTGGTCTGCCTGTCCGGGCAGGTGCCGTCCTCCCTGATTGGCAATGATGCGTTTCAGGAAGCGGATACCACAGGCATTACCCGCCCGGTGACCAAATACAATTATCTGGTGCGCCGCCCGGAAGATCTTGCCCCGGCAGTGCATGAGGCCTTTACCATTGCCCGCTCCGGCCGCCCCGGACCGGTGCTGATTGACCTGCCGAAAAATATCACGGTGGGCGATGCACCGTATGTTGCCGCCAGCCAGACCCAGATGCGTGTTGCCAAAGGCACGGCAGAGCCGGACCGTGAGGCCGTAAAACGTGCGGTTGCCGCCATGAAAAAGGCGCGTCGTCCGCTGTTCTACACCGGGGGCGGCGTGATCAACGCTGGCCCGGAAGCCTGTGAAAATCTGCGCAGGCTGGTCAGGCTGACGGGCTTCCCCATTACCTGCACGCTGATGGGTTTTGGGGCTTATCCGGGGAATGATAAGCAGTATCTGGGCATGCTGGGCATGCACGGTATGTATGAGGCCAATCTGGCAACCCACGGCTGTGATGTTCTCATTGCGCTGGGCAGCCGGTTTGATGACCGCGTGACGGGCCGGGTGGATGCGTTCTCCCCTGACTCTTTCAAGATCCATGCGGATATTGATGCTTCCCAGATCAACAAGATCATCCCTGTTGATCAGCCGATTGTGGGTGATGCCGGGCGCATTATCGAAATGATGATCGAAGAGTGGGAAAAAGAACCCGCTTATGCGCATCAGGCTGATCTGGCGGCCTGGTGGGAGCAGATTGAGGCGTGGCGTGCGCTCAACTGCCTGCGGTTCTCGCAGGATCAGGCGCCGGACGCCGTTATCAAACCGCAGCAGGCCATCCGCCGGATTTATGAACTGGCGCGTGAAACGGGCCGGGATACGTATGTCTCAACGGAAGTCGGGCAGCATCAGATGTGGGCGGCGCAGTATTTCCGGTTTGATGAGCCGAACCGCTGGCTGACGTCTGGTGGTCTGGGCACCATGGGCTATGGCCTGCCTGCCGCCGTGGGCGCGCAGATTGCGCACCCGGACGCACTGGTGCTGGATATTGCTGGTGAGGCCTCCACCCTGATGAATATTCAGGAACTGGGCACCATCGCGCAGTATCGTCTGCCGGTTAAGCTGTTCATTATCAACAACCACTATATGGGCATGGTGCGCCAGTGGCAGGAACTGCTGCACGGCTCCCGCTATTCCGAAAGCTATAGTGATGCCCTGCCGGATTTTGTAAAACTGGCGGAAAGCTTCCACGCAAAAGGCCTGCGGGCAACGCGCATGGAGGAACTGGATGATACCATTCGTGCCGCCCTTGAGCATGATGGTCCGGTGGTGGTGGATCTGTGCGTGACGGAAGGGGAAAACTGCTTCCCGATGATTCCCTCAGGTGCGGCCCATAATGAAATGATCCTTGGCCCGGAACAGGAAGGACGCGACGCGAAAGTCACGCGTGAGGGCATGATGCTCGTCTGATCGTCCCACCTTTCTCCTCTGCCGTGTGAGGCACACGGCGTGTTCTGGCGTGTTTTCAGGAAGTTTTTCAATGCAGCAGGAAGCTCCCGGCTCTGCGGTCATCTCTCTTCTGGTCGATAATGAAAGCGGGGCGCTGGCCCGCATTGTCGGCCTGTTTTCCGGCCGTGGCTATAATATCCAGAGCCTGACTGTGGCTCCGGTGGATGAACATGGCGTGCAGTCCCGCGTCAATATCGTCACGACTGGCAGTCTGGCTGATATCCGCCAGATCAAGGCGCAGGTGGCGCGTCTGGTGCCTGTCTCCCGCGTGGTGGATCTGACGGCGGAAGGCCCGCATGTGGCGCGTGAGATGGCGATGATCAAAGTCGTCTCCTCCGGCGAACCCCGCACCGAGGCGCTGCGCATTGCGCAGGCGTTCCGCGCGCGGGCGGTGGACACAACCGCGACGTCGTTCGTGTTTGAACTGACAGGCTCCACCGACAAACTTGACAGTTTCATCGAGCTGATGCGTCCGCTTGGGCTGGTTGAGGTCTCCCGTACCGGAGTCGCTGCAATCTGCCGTGGACCCCAGACGATTCAGTCCCTCTGAAGGTGAAAGAGCAGGGCGTGCGCGCTCTGACAGAATAAGGAAGAAAGCAATATGACAATGCGTGTGTATTACGACCGCGATTCCGACGTGAATCTGATCAAATCCAAAAAAGTTGCTGTTATTGGCTACGGTAGCCAGGGCCACGCCCACGCCAACAACATGAAGGACAGTGGCGTTAAGGAAATCGTGATCGGCCTGCGTGAAGGCTCTTCCGCGATTGAAAAGGCACAGCAGGCTGGCTTTACGGTCATGACGCCGGATAAAGCGGCTGCATGGGCTGACGTTGTGATGGTGCTGACGCCGGATGAAGGGCAGGGCGCTCTTTATAAGGACTCTCTGGAAAAGAACCTGAAGCAGGGTGCTGCTCTGGCTTTTGCACACGGTCTGGCAATCCATTTCCGTATTATTGAAGCCCGCCCGGATCTGGACGTGTTCCTGATCGCCCCGAAAGGCCCCGGCCACACGGTGCGTTCTGAATATCAGCGTGGTGGTGGCGTGCCCTGCCTCGTGGCTATCGCGCAGGATAAATCCGGTTCCGCTCTGGATATCGCTCTGTCCTACGCTTCTGCCATCGGCGGTGGCCGTGCAGGCGTGATCGAAACCAGCTTCAAGGAAGAAGTTGAAACCGATCTGTTTGGTGAACAGGCTGTTCTGTGTGGTGGTCTGGTCGAACTGATCCGCGCTGGCTTTGAAACGCTGGTTGAAGGCGGTTACGCTCCGGAAATGGCATATTTTGAGTGCCTGCACGAAACGAAGCTGATTGTGGACCTGATTTATGAAGGCGGTATCGCCAACATGAACTACTCCATCTCCAACACGGCTGAGTATGGTGAATATGTGTCCGGCCCGCGCGTGATTACGCCGGAAACCAAGAAGGCCATGAAAGGCATTCTGACGGATATCCAGAACGGCACGTTTGTCCGTAACTTCATTCTGGAAAACCAGTCCGGCAATGTCGGCTTCAAGGCAACGCGCGCCCGTAACGATGCGCACCAGATTGAAGCCGTTGGCGCAAAGCTGCGTGGCATGATGCCGTGGATTGCAAAATCCCGTCTGGTTGACAAAACCAAGAACTAAAAAGCCAGCCAGTTTCTGGGTGTCTTTAAAAAAGGGCCTGCCGGTTTGTTCCGGCAGGCCCTTTTTCTATGGCGCGGGATCACGCTTGCTGAGGCTATTTGAAAAATTTCGTGCGACAGACTGGAAAAGCTGTTGAGGCAACGGATGGATTTTCAAACGCGAGCCTTACGGGAGTGTCGGGCTGGTCTCGCCGAGAAAAATACTGGCTTCGTCAGGCCGCCACTCGCCAGTATTTTCATCACGCCCTTGCAGAACAAAGCGCGGGGAGGATGTGCCCCGTTGTTTGGCGGCGTCTTGCAGAAAAGGTTGCATATCCGCTGTCTGTTTGCGGTTAATCAGGCAGCAGAGCGGGGTCTGGGGGAAGGCGGAAAGCAGATGGCCGGAACTATCCTCGCCTGCAAAAATGATCAGTGGCGGCTGTTTGCGGTGGGCCATATGGGTGTGGATGATAGCGGTTTTCCCAACCCCGAACGGGAATGGGTAATTGGCTTCTTCCGTTGCGGCATAGACGCTTTTGTGCTGGCTGAGCCGTGCGCCAAAAATATGCTCGCGGCGTAAATTATAGCCATATTCCGCAGAAGTTGCGAAAATAGCGACGCTCTCTTCCAGTGACGATGTGCAGATAACCGGGTCTATCCCCTGTTCCTGCAAAATCTGGAACAGGTCTGCCATTTCCGGCGTCAGGCGCAGCGCCTGCGTGAGGGTGACGCTGAGGGGGCCGGTTCTGCCGGGGCGGGTGGCCGGGCTTTTCCATGTCACGCGCTCTATGGACTGGCCGAGGGCGCTTTCATTCGCAGCGCGGGTCAGGGCCACAACATCCTGCACGGTCTGGCCTGCCAGCAGGCGGATCAGGCCACGCTGGGCAGCTTCCTCCCCATGCATGGCGCGCAAGGCCTGATGATAAAGCGCCATACGGGCGCGGAAAGCCTGCAACGCGGGATCATCCGCGAGTTCCTCACGCGGGAGCGGGTGCGGCATATGCCCGTAATGCGCGGCGAGGGCGCGGTAATCTTCCAGAATATCCTGTATCAGCTCGGAAAAAATAATGGGCTGACCAGCAAGATTTTTAAACTGCGTGGTCAGCGGGTGCTCAGAGCCGCCAACATGCAGCAGATGGCGGAACTGTTCGGCGGGGAGCAGAAAGCTGAAATGCTCCAGCATGAAGTGGAACAGCGTTTCCTGCACATTGCCGACAATTGCTGTCTCGTCCCAGTCAAACACGGCGTAGGGGCGCTGGTTGGGGTCATATCCTTCC
Organism: Acetobacter sp. P1H12_c; assembly: GCF_018811975.1. Lineage (NCBI taxonomy): Bacteria > Pseudomonadati > Pseudomonadota > Alphaproteobacteria > Acetobacterales > Acetobacteraceae > Acetobacter > Acetobacter sp. P1H12_c. The sequence goes on from NZ_JACRVR010000006.1 coordinate 72,929, forward strand.
GCATAATGGCCGTGTGCGTCCATAACGGTTTGCAGGGCGGCGCGTGTTGCGGGTGCCCATTTCAGGACTTCCAGCGTGGGCGGCGGCACATCCGATGTCATGATAGGCGTTGAGGCCCCCGCACTGCGCGGGAGGGCCAGCAGACCGGTCAGGCCAAGACCAAAAGAGCGGCGGGATAAAGGCGGTAACATGCGGTTTCCGGACTATCGAACACTGTTCTGATCACAACTGACGAAAAGAGTGCCTGATGTTCCGGGGGCTGTCACGGTCAGAAAACTGGAAACGGAGTAATCTTCAGTGCTGTATGCCCCAACCGGAAGCCTTTTGCGGGACCGGAAGCGTTTCTAGTTGCGGATATCGGGTGCAAGATCCTGCGATGTGCAGAGTATTACGCCTGCGGTCTGCAGGGCGGTAAGAGCAGGCGTGAGATCATGCGCAATGCCCCGGCAGGCATCTGTCAGCACAACAGTTTCTAAACCAGCCTTGCGCGCGTCCAGTGCAGAGGCCTGCACGCAGTAATCAAGCGCCAGTCCGCAGAGAAAAACGCGGTTTATGCCGTGGCGCTGTAACAGCGCCGCCAGAGACGCGCCTTGTGCATCTGCTCCGCCAAACGCCGAGTAACTGTCCTGATCCGTTAGCGTGCCCTTGAAAACCGCCAGTGTATCTGCGGGTACCGTCAGGTCTGCCGCCAACGCGGCCCCCTGCGTCCCGGCCACGCAGTGGGGCGGCCATGGGCCAGCCGGTGTCGCTGTCTTAAAAGAGACATGCTGTGCCGGGTGCCAGTCCTGCGAGGTGATAATCAGACCAAAGGGGAGAGGGGTCAGTTGCCGGATAACCGGCAGAATGGCGTCTCCCTCCGGCACGGCGAGAGCGCCGCCGGGCAGGAAATCATTCTGCACATCAATAATCAGCAACGCATCAGCGGGGCCGGGTGTCAGGCCCATCCTGTGGTGCGGGGTTGTGTGCCGGAGAGAGGGGGAGCCAGATATCATGACGCACACTCTCTCCTGCTTTATGGGGTAAGAAGTTCAGGCCTTGCCGGGTACCAGACGGGACAGGGTACGGGCACGGCCAATCAAAGGCAGCAGGTCTCTGAGTTCCGGCCCCTGTTCCTCACCCGTCAGCGCGAGGCGGAGCGGATGGAACAGCGCTTTGCCGGACCGGCCTGTCTGCTCACGCAGGGCGGTTGTCCAGGTCTTCCATGTCGTGGTGTCCCACGGTTCCGCAGGCAGCAGATCAGCGGCCTGTTTCAGGAAATCCTGCCCCTCTTCCTGCACCGGCGGGATCAGCGTGCCATCCGTCACGGTGTGCCACAGCCGGGCTTCAGAAAGCAGGTCGAGATTACCGCGTACGGCCAGCCAGAAAGCCTCCGTTGCGCCCTCCGGCAGGCGGTCTTTCACCGCCTCAAATGGCAACTGGCCCAGCAGTTTGTGGTTCAGCCCGAGCATCTGGTGGGTGTCAAACCGCGCGGCAGAGCGGGAGATGTGGGAAATATCATAGACTGCGGCCTGTTCGGCAAACGGCAGCAGAACCGGATCATCCGAGCTGCCCAGACGCGCCAGATAGGAAATCAGGGCTTCGGCCTCAATCCCGTCCTGCCGCAGGGTGCGCAGGGAGAGCGCATCAAAGCGTTTGGACAGCTTGCCCCCGTTTTCATCCAGCAGCAGCGGCAGGTGTGCAAACCGGAAATGGTCCGGGCGCGCACCCAGTGCTTCCGCAATATCAAGCTGAACACCCGTGTTGGTCACGTGATCTTCACCCCGGATAATGTGGGTCACACCTGTTTCCAGATCATCCACCACGGAGGCCAGTGTGTAGAGCACGGTGCCATCGGTGCGGACCAGAACAGGGTCGGACACGGAGGGGAGTTTGACCTGACAGTCCCCCATCACCAGATCGCGCCAGTGGACGACGGTATCCGAGAGTTTAAAGCGCCAGTAAGGGACTTTCCCGTTTGCTTCCGCAGATGCCCGCTGTTCTGGGGTCAGCTTGAGCATGGCGCGGTCATACACCGGGGCGCGACGCTGGCGGATCTGGGTTTCCCGCTTGGACGCGAGTTCATACTCGCTTTCAAAACAGGGGTAGAGGCGGCCAGAGGCCTTCAGCTTTTTGATGGCCTGCGCGTAGCGGTCCAGCCGGTCCGTCTGGCGGAAGGTTTCGTCCCACGTAATGCCCATCCATGTCAGATCAGTCTGGATGGCTTCCACATGGCTCTCGCGGGAGCGTTCTGTGTCCGTATCATCAATACGTAACTGAAAGCTGCCGCCGTTGCGTTGGGCAAACAGGGCATTGGCAAGAGCAAGACGGGCATTGCCAACATGCAGCATGCCGGTGGGGCTGGGCGCAAAACGAAGCTTCATAGGGTCTCTATGCCGTGGGCAGAGGGGAAATACCAGCCTCCGCCGGAGTGGAAGACAGGATTAGTGAAAGGAGGGCTCTTCCGGCTCATCCCTGGCACCGGGCAGGTCCTCGTCCGCATCCTCATCTTCCACCAGACGGCGGGGGTCCAGAGCGCGCCAGTCCCGTTCCATGGGGGTGGCGCGGGTGGCGGCAAAATCATCCAGTTCATTCGCGGAGTGCCAGCCACTTTCGCCCGCGTCGATCACCAGCGCATCTTCCCCAAAGCTCATCCATGCCGTCAGCACGTCCTTGGCGGAGGAGCCGGGCATGCGGCAGCGTTCCACACTGTCCCGCACATAGGTGCGGGCAAAGGCGTTGGCGTGGGCAAGGTCATGAAACCCGCCGACTTCTTCAGAAATATTATCTTCCGCACCGCCGGACAGATCCATAATGCGCACGCGCCATGTTTTATCCTCGGGAGGGGAGGTTTCCGTCATGCCTCTTTGCCTTTCTGTGTCTTCTGTGCGGACGGGAGCAGAAACTCACGTCCGATTTTTACGCGTTCCACGCCGTTGTAGGAGACAATATCGGCTGTGGCGTATGTTTCGTTCCATCGGTCCGGGATAAAAGATCCGGTGCCAACAATGTCAATTGGCGCACGGGCATCGGCCATACAGGCGCATTTGGTGACGCCAAAACCGGAAGAGGCGATAATTTTCACCTGCGGGAAACCGGCCTCATTCAGCGCATCCCGCATCCGCCAGACCGCTGCGGCGGAAACGCCGGTGCCAATCAGATAGCGCAGTTCTGAATCTGAGCGGTAGCGGCGTAACGACTCCGGTGCGTGCCGGTCGAGCACGGCGTAAGAAAGTTGCGGGTTCAGCCCTTCCAGAAAGCGGCCGCCATGTGTGTCCAGCCGCACGGCCAGTCGGCCTTCCGCCGCAAGGTGCGGAAAGCGGCGGCAAACGGCCAGAGCATCCGTAATTTCCTGCCCGAAATAATCCACCAGCACGACCAGTGTCGCCTCTGGATACATCTCATGGAACATTTCGGCAGCCCGCACGGTTGAGCCTGCATAGCCAATCAGCGCATGTGGCATGGTGCCCGCGCCATCCTGCGTGCCGAAAAAGGGGGCTACGGCATCATTCGCGGTGCCGACAAAACCGATAGCACCGTCGCGCTGTGCGGTACGTCCGCCAACAGAGGCGGCGTAGGCCATCAGTTCCTGCATTTCAAAGCCCGCACAGTGGCGGGCATCCATCGCCAGAAACCTCGTCTGGGGCAGGGAGATGGCAATCTGATAGGCACGGTGCGCCGCAACACAGGGGCTGCCGAGCTTTTGCAGCAGCAGCGTTTCCAGATCCGCCAGATGGGTGAAGGAGCCGGTGATGTACATCAGCGGTTCACCCGCGCCGACCCAGTCGCCTTCCGGGTGAACCAGATCAACCGAATAGGGGCTGTTGCGTTCGGCCATGACGTTTTTCAGCCACTCCAGCATCAGCCCCGGTGCGGAAATAACCGGACGACGGATGAAGAAGGCATACGTCACCTGCGCATCGCCAAAATGGGAGACAATTTCCCGCGTGCGATTGAAGTAGGAATCCGTCCGCGCATGAATGGTGGCGTCAGCCAGCGGGGCCGATGTGTAGGCGTTCGTCAGGCCGGGCGCATCCGTGCCTTTGGGGGAATGCGTCATGCTCTCAGCGCTCCGTTCCGGTTTTAGGTGCACGGATCATGGTCTCTCCGGAGGGTGCGGTAAAGACACCCCCCGGTTCTGTGATGAAGAGACCCGTCAGGCAGCGCTCAGCGTTTGCCCGTCAGTTCCTCAGCCAGTAGGAACGCGATTTCCAGAGACTGTTCCGCATTCAGGCGCGGGTCACAGAAGGTTTCATACCGGCTGCCCAGATCATCTTCCGTCAGGCAGTTGGCGCCCCCGACGCATTCCGTCACGTTCTGGCCTGTCATTTCCAGATGCACGCCGCCTGCATGGACGCCCTCGGCTTTGCTGACATCAAAGAAGCCTTTGATTTCTTTCATGATGGCATCAAAGGAGCGCGTCTTCACCTTGTGAGAGGTGGAGATGGTGTTGCCGTGCATCGGGTCTGTCAGCCAGGTCACGGTACGGCCCGTGCCTTTGACCGCCCGCATAAGCTGCGGCAGGTGGTTGCCCAGCTTTTCCGCCCCCATGCGGGAGATAAGGGTAATGCGCCCGGCTTCATCTTGCGGGTTCAGGATTTCCAGAAGCTGCTCCAGATCCTCGATAGAGGTAGTTGGGCCAACCTTGATGCCGATGGGGTTGCGCACACCGCGCAGGAACTCCACATGCGCGCCGTCCGGCTGGCGGGTGCGGTCCCCGATCCACACAAAATGCGCAGAGCAGTCATACCATTCGCCAGATGTGGAATCGATGCGGGTCAGAGCCTGCTCATACGGCAGCAGCAGAGCCTCATGAGAGGTATAGAATTCTGTCTCATCCACCTGCGGGGCGGAGGCGGCGTCAATCCCGCAGGCCTGCATGAAGGAGAGCGTCTCGCCAATCCGTTCGGCCATCACGCGGTAGCGGTCGGCCAGCGGTGAGCGTTCCACAAAGCCCAGATTCCAGCGATGCACTTCATGCAGGTTGGCATAGCCCCCGCGGGAGAAGGCGCGCAGCAGGTTCTGGATACCGGTGGACTGGAAATAGCCGGTTTCCATCCGCAGCGGGTCAGGGATGCGGGCTTCTTCCGTGAATTCCGGCCCGTTGATGATATCGCCGCGGTAGGACGGAAGCGTCACATCGCCCTGCGTTTCCGTATCGGAAGACCGTGGCTTGGCGAACTGCCCGGCCATACGGCCCAGTTTGATCACCGGCACTTTTGCGCCAAAGGTCAGCACAACCGCCATTTGCAGCAGGACACGGAATGTGTCGCGCACAACGTCCGCCTTGAATTCCCCAAAGCTTTCCGCGCAGGCACCGCCTTGCAGAACAAAGGCTTCCCCTTTGGCGGCTTTGGCAAGCTGTGCGCGCAGGCGGCGCACTTCACCGGCAAAAACCAGCGGCGGGTAGGAACTCAGGCGGCCTTCAACCGCTTTAAGAGTCTCCTGATCCGGATAGGTGGGCATCTGCCGGACCGGAAACGACCGCCAGCTATCCGGCATCCAGGCTTTAGACGTCGGGTGGGGCTGGTTGAGCGAGGCACTCATAGGTCGATCCTGTCTGTTCATTCTTGAATAAAAGGGAAGGCCGGATGGAAAAAGAAAGGCCCTTACACGTTCAGTGAGCGTGAGGGCGTGACTTTATGTCTAAAACCGCCGCAATACGCAAATTTTGTTAGGGTTAAATGGTGCTGTTCTTTAATGACTGCAATACGTATTGCGCATGAGGAATGGCCCCCGTGTTGCTGGGGTATGGCTACCGCAAAGGGGCGTGGGGTTCTCGGTTTCCCTCTGTTTCCAGCAGGATAGCCAGCGGGGCAGCCCACAGGATCGGCGGACTGTTTCGTGATGAAAGCTGATTGGATTTTTTCGTGGGTTGGTGCGATACTGGCTGCTTGTCGCCCGCGCCAGATCTCTGAGTGCAGGTTAGGGTTCATTTTTTTTCGCGGGGTGACGCGCAATGGCGCAGCTGCGTAAACCGTCTTTACTTCTGCTCACCGGGCTTTGCCTTGGGTTCAGTCTGGCTACGGGGCTGTCCGCTGCCTATGCTGACCCGGCTCTGACGCCTGATGACAATATTTCCTTCGGGGATGATGCCTCTTCCCAGTCCGGCCAGAAATCGGCTGAAAAGAAGACTGTGCATGGTCACCGTAGCCTCCCGCCGGGCTATCAGGATGCGCCGTCCATGGAATTCAACCACGGTGCGGACCCGGACCATCTGGCAAAAGTGCATCGTGATGCCGTGACCGGCTCTGACCTGTCCCGTTATGGTTCTGCCTATGAAAGCAGCGGCCCTTATGGTTCCGGCCAGATGGGTGACGCGACCGGGAACGGCTGGGTTACACCGCGCTGACGTGACCGGAGGGTTTGAAGCCTGCCTGTGCGGAAAATTGTGCAGGCGGGGCTCCTAGTCCTCCACCACGCTGACAGTGGCTTGCCCGCTGGTTAAATCCTGAATGCGATGTGTGATGCTCTCCTGCTGTTCAACAGGCAGGCTCAGCACAATCAGGGCTCCTGTGCTGTCAAACTCCGGCGGCGCGCTTTCTATCCCCGTCCAGTCCTGCAGTCTTGCCTGCATGAGAGCCAGCAGTGAAAACGGACAGTGGAAACTGAGCCGGATGCGCTCAATCAGTTCTTCCTTCGGGGCTTCCCGCAGACACTCCGCCGCTGTGCCGCCATAGGCCCGCACGAGCCCGCCCGCGCCGAGCTTGATCCCGCCAAACCAGCGGGTGACGACGATGGCGACGAGATCCAGCTTCTGTGCGGTAATCATCTGTAAAATAGGGCGTCCGGCCGTGCCGGAGGGTTCTCCGGCATCATGGCAGCGGCAGTGCGGCCCCACCTGCCATGCCCAGCAATGGTGCGTGGCATCCGGCTCTGCGGCCATAATACCGGCAATAAAGGCGTCGGCTTCCTCACTGCTCTGCACGGGCGCGGCACGGGCCACAAACCGGCTTTTTTTGATATCCCGTTCCAGCGTGAACGGCCCGGTCAGTGTTTCCGTCATGACGCGCATGATAAAGGCCCGCCCGGAGGACCGACAAGGTCCTTGCGGGTGAAAAAACAAAGCCTTGTGGGCAAGGGGCTGGCTGTGCGCATGATGCATGAACGATAGGTGCTGGCAGGCGTTGTCTGTTTTGTTCCGCTCTCGCATCCTCAAGGCGACCTGATGGGGACGGATGCGTACCACATGAGTGGAAATGAACAGGCCAGACCTGCCGCAACAGGGCTGAAACGGAGAGATATCTGTATGGACGAGTCCGTAACGCGCGCGATTAACGCCATGAAGCGCTCTGAGTTTATAGCGACATTCGGGTCTGTTTTCAGGGAAGCACCCTGGGCTGCGGAAGAGGCTTATGAATGTCGGCCTTTTGCGGATATCTCCGCGCTGAAAAGCACCCTGATGGCTATGGTGCGTGGCGCACCGCAGGAAGCCCGTCTGCGGGTCCTGCGGGCTTATCCGGGGCTGGAAACCCTGCTGGCCGTGGCCTCCCCGCGGGAGCGGATTATTTCGGGCACGACGGCTCCCGCCGGGCTGGACCAGCTCTCACCGGAAGAATTCGCTCAGTTTCGGTCCCTCAATAAATCCTACAATGAGCGGTTTGATATGCCTTTCCTGCTCTATGCAGAGGGTAATACGGCAGCGGGCGTCATGAAGCTTCTGGAGCAACGGCTACGGCACGAGCCAGAAGTGGAGGAGGCCATCGCCTTCCGGGAAGTAGGGCGTTTTGCAGACCCGGCCTTTGAGGCTATTTTCCAGAAGCTTGCACCCAGAAAAGGTGACTGATTTGCAAGGCTGTGCTGTGAGCGGCGGAGAACAGCCCTCCTGCATTGCGCCCGGTGGTAAAAACGGGCAAAGATCAGGGCGTTAAAGGCTGTTTGAACGCGGGAGGTCAACGCGCTATGGCACAGTGGTTCCGTAAAGGGTGTGTTCTGTTTGCTGGTCTGTGGGCTGTTGCTCTGCCTGTTCTGACGGTCTCTCCCGCTCTGGCGGATGATGATGACGGAGAGGGCGGCGAGGAAGGCCACAAAGGCCCGGATATGCACCATCTTGCGGCCAAACCCCCGCTGCCGCGTGCCCACAAGGATTTCAGCAAATTCCGCTATCGTCCTGCCGGGGATAAAGTGCAGGAGCAGGCTGACGCCAACCGTCTGCTGTTCTGGACACAGGATGGCAAGCCCGATGGCTATGCTGAACGCCGTGGCAGCAGCATTATCTATTATAATGCACAGGGGCAGGCCATTCGCGTCCAGCGGCTTGAAGCCTCGGAACTGGAAGACTGAGCCTTCTGGTTTCCTTACAAAAAAGCCCCGTTGACCGGGGCTTTTTTTTACGTCTGCGGACAGGAGACGGAGTTTATTGCGGTGCTATCAGATCCAGAATGGAGGCTGATGTTTCCTCAATAGAGCGTCGGGTCACGTCAATAACCGGCCAGTTGTGGTGGCGGCACAGGCGGCGGGCCCAGCGCAGTTCTTCCTGCACTTTTTCAAGGTCAATATAGGCGTAGTCTGCTGAAGGATCGGCATGGCGGCTGTTTGGCATCATCTGGGAAAGACGAGTCCGCCGGATTTCAATCAGGGTCTGCGGGTCAATCGTCAGCCCGATTACCGGGCGTTTCAGCGTGAACAGGGAAGGGGGCGGTTCAATTCCCATCACAAGCGGGACGTTGGCCGCTTTAATGCCGCGGTTGGCAAGATAAAAACAGGTTGGCGTTTTGGACACGCGGGAAACCCCGACCAGAACGAGGTCCGCCTCATTCAGATCATCCGTTTCCTGTCCATCGTCATGAGCCAGCACGTAATGCATGGCCTCAATCCGCTGATAGTAGTTTTCATCCATGATATACTGGCCGCCGGGGTGACGTGTGGCGGTCTCACCTGTTTCTTCGGAGAGAAACGTCACAGCATTATCCAGCACATCCAGCAGGCGCACCTGAAGGCTCACACATCCGGCTTCCATATCGGCCTGCAAAGCCGGGTCCGTCAGGGATGACATGACAGGCCCGCGGTCCAGCGCAATATGGCGCAGAACGCGGCGGAGTTGCAGGCGCGAGCGGATCAGATTCCAGTGGCGCAGTCTGACATCGGTATTGGGGAACTGGGCAATACAGGCCCGTGCGACGGCATCCAGTGTCTGGCCAGTGGCTTCAGAAACAAGATGCAGAGTGATGGTGTTTTGTTGCATGGCTGGTCACTCAGGGTCATGGCCGCCCCGAAACAGGGGCGGCCACGCTTTTCTTCAGGCTTTTACCGCTTTGCGTGCAGCCAGAGCAGCCTGTGCGCTTGCCAGCCGTGCAACAGGCACACGGAAGGGGGAGCAGGAGACGTAATCAAGCCCGACAGATTCAAAGAACGTGATGGAGAGCGGGTCCCCGCCATGTTCACCACAGATGCCCAGCTTGATATCCGGTTTGGTAGCCCGGCCCTTTTCAACGCCCATCCGCACCAGAGCGCCAACGCCTTCCTGATCAATGGAGATGAAGGGGTCCTGCGGCAGCAGGCCTTTTTCCACATAGTCAGGCAGGAAGGACCCGGCATCATCACGGGAGAGGCCGAGTGTGGTCTGAGTAAGGTCGTTCGTGCCGAAGGAGAAGAAGTCAGCACTTTCCGCAATTTTGTCGGCCGTGATGGCTGCGCGCGGCAGCTCGATCATGGTGCCGATGCGGTATTCCAGAGTGGCGTTCTGTTCTTTCAGAACATCCGCAATCACGGCCTCACTGGCTTTACGGACCAGATCCAGCTCGGCTTTGGTGCCAACCAGCGGGATCATGATTTCCGGGATCACAGCCTTGCCAGTTTCCTTGGAAATGGCGAGGGCGGCTTCCGTAATGGCGCGCACCTGCATGGCGTAGATTTCCGGGTAGCTGATCCCCAGACGGCAGCCACGGTGGCCAAGCATCGGGTTGGCTTCGGACAGAGCTGAGCGACGCGCGCGCAGCGCTTCCACATCCTGACCCAGTGCCTTGGCCACTTCCTTCAGTTCAGCTTCCCCGTGCGGCAGGAACTCGTGCAGCGGCGGGTCAAGCAGACGGATGGTAACGGGCAGGCCCGCCATAATGCGGAACAGGGCCGCAAAATCATCACGCTGGAACGGCAGCAGAGCACCAATGGCTCTGGCGCGCGCGCCTTTTTCTTCCGTCATGATCATCTGCCGGATATGGCCGATGCGGTCCGGGCCAAAGAACATGTGTTCCGTGCGGCACAAACCAATGCCTTCCGCGCCAAACCGGCGGGCGGTTTCAGCATCTTCCGGTGTTTCCGCGTTGGCGCGGACGCCAAGGCGACGCACGGAGTCCGCCCAGCCCATCAGGGTGGAGAAGTCACCCGACAGCGTGGGCGGAATGGTCGGCACGCGGCCGAGATAGACGGCACCCGTGCCACCATCCAGCGTCAGCCAGTCACCTGCTTTCAGCGTGTGGCCGTTCACGGTCATGGTCTGGGCTTTGTAGTCCACCATGATGCTGCCGGCACCGGCAACGCAGACACGACCCATGCCACGCGCTACAACGGCGGCGTGAGACGTCATGCCGCCACGGGTGGTCAGCACGCCACGGGCGGCGTGCATGCCATGCACGTCTTCCGGAGAGGTTTCGATACGGACCAGAATGACGTCTTCGCCTTTGCTGGCGCGGTCTTCCACATCTTCCGCAGAGAACGCAATCACGCCGGTTGCGGCACCCGGAGAGGCGGGGAGGCCACGGGCAAGCTGCTTGCGCTCGGCTTTGGGGTCCAGAATCGGATGGAGAAGCTGGTCAAGAGATGCAGGCGGGACGCGGGCGATCGCTTCTTCTTTTGTAATCAGCCCTTCCTGCGCCATGTCGATGGCGATACGCAGGGCAGCGGCAGCCGTGCGCTTACCAGACCGGGTCTGGAGCAGATAGAGCGTGTTGCTCTGCACGGTGAATTCAATGTCCTGCATGTCCTTGTAGTGGCGTTCCAGCAGGTCACGCACCTTGAGCATTTCCTGATAGGCTTCCGGCAGGGCCTTTTCCATCGGGTTCTGGTCAGGCGTTGCGCGCTCGGCCGCCATGGGCTGCGGTGTGCGGATACCGGCCACCACGTCTTCACCCTGCGCGTTGATCAGATATTCACCGTAGAACACGTTTTCACCCGTGGACGGGTCACGTGTGAAGCAGACGCCGGTGGCGCAATCCTGCCCCATATTGCCGAACACCATGGACTGTACGTTCACAGCCGTGCCCCAGCTTGCCGGAATATCATGCAGCTTGCGGTAGGTGTTGGCGCGCGGGTTCATCCATGAGCCGAACACGGCCCCGATGGCACCCCAGAGCTGGTCCTGCGGGTCTTCGGGGAAGGCTGTGCCGGTTTCATTCAGCACGATGTCCTTGTAGCCTTTAAGGACAACTTTCCATTCTTCGGCTGTCAGCTCGGTATCATCATCTTTGCTGAGTTCACGCTTGGTCTGTTCCAGCAGATCTTCAAAGCGATGATGAGAGACGCCGAGCACCACGGAGCCGTACATCTGGATAAAGCGGCGGTAGCTGTCCCATGCGAAGCGCGGGTCACCGGAGGAGCGGGCAAGTCCTTCAACCGTCTGATCATTCAGGCCGAGGTTCAGCACCGTATCCATCATGCCGGGCATGGAGACGCGCGCACCGGAGCGCACGGAAACCAGCAGCGGGGCGTCCGCATCGCCAAAACGCAGGTTCATCGCCTTTTCCACGCGGGCCATCGCTTCGTTAAGCTGGTCCTTGAGGTCAGACGGATATTTGCGGCCGTTTTCGTAAAAGGCGGAGCAGACTTCAGTGGTGATGGTAAATCCGGGCGGCACTGGCAGGCCGATATTGGACATTTCGGCCAGGTTTGCGCCTTTGCCGCCGAGGAGATTGCGCATTCCGGCGTTGCCGTCGTTCTGGCCTGCGCCGAAACTGTAGATCCACTTGGTCATGTTGCCGTTCACTTTATTGTTGCGAACGCAGAGGCCTCATTTGCCCGCACGAGGGGGAAAACAACGAGGAAACAGGCTGGTCTGCGAACGAAATTTTATTTTTATTCTGGACGACGAATTCCACCCCTTCGCTGCCCGGTAGCATGGCGCAGATTTCTGGTCCGGGCAACGACTCTTTTTGCGTTATCAGGCAGAAAAATCAGGTCCCTCACCTGCGCAAAAAGCATTCCAGCCGGCTTCATCCAAAGTGGCAATTTTAAGGTCTTCGGCCTTCTTGGCTTTTGATCCCGCTTTTTCTCCCAGAATGACCAGATCGGTCTTTTTGGAGACGGAATCAGACACTTTTGCCCCCATGCGTTCAGCCATGGCGCGGGCTTCCTGCCGGGTGAGGGTGTGCAGGGTGCCGGTAAAGACAACCGTCTTGCCTGCCAGCGCCCCGCCGGACACGGCCTCTTCATTCGTGATGGTCAGAGAGGCGCGCAGGTCCGCAAGGGTTGCGAGATTGTGATCTTCCTGCATGAAGGCCACCAGATCCTCCGCGATCACGCTGCCAATCCCGGTGATGGACCCGAGTTCCAGCCGCTCGTCCGAGCCGATCAGTGCGGCCTTACGGAGCTGCTCCAGCCAGTTTTCATACGATCCGTAATGCCGGGCCAGCAGGCGGGCGTTACTGTCCCCGACGCGCCGGATACCCAGCGCATAGATAAAGCGGGAGAGAGGGATGGTGCGCCGGGCCTCAATGGCCTGCATGAGGTTGCGCACAGACTGCTCCCCCCAGCCATCCCGCTTCATGATTTCCTCCGCATGGTCCTGCAAGCGGAAAATATCGCCCGGTGTGTGCAGGAAACCGGCATCGTAAAATTCGCGGATGCTGCGCTCGCCCAGCCCGTCAATATCAAACGCGGTGCGGGAGACAAAATGGATCAGCCGTTCAACAATCTGGGCCGGGCAGGTCAGGCCGCCGGTACAGCGCCGCACGGCCTCCCCTTCCGGCCGCACAGCGAGGGCCCCGCAGGCCGGGCAGTGGTCGGGGAACCGGAACGGTTCCTGCCGGGGAGGGGCATCTGGGCCGGGAGGGATCACGCACAGGATCTGCGGGATTACATCCCCGGCGCGCTGGATCTGTACGGTATCTCCGGGCCGGACGTCCTTGCGGGCAATTTCATCTTCATTATGCAGGGTGGCGCGCGTAACCAGCACACCGCCCACATTGACCGGTTCAAGATGCGCAACAGGGGTCAGCGCGCCGGTGCGGCCAACCTGAATTTCAATGGCTTTCAGGGTCGTGACAGCCTGCTCCGCCGGGAATTTCCACGCAACCGCCCAGCGGGGCGCACGCCCGGCAAAGCCCAGCCGCTCCTGAAGGGTCAGGTTGTCGATTTTATAAACAACCCCATCAATATCATAAGCCAGGGCCGCGCGTTTCTGGCTGACTGTCTCAAAAAACGCTTCCGCGCCACTGGCGGCTTCCAGACGCACGGACAGCGGATTGACCGGAAAGCCCCACGTTTTGAGCTGTTCCAGATAATCCCAGTGGCTCAGGGTCAGTTTTTCCGAACAGAAGCCCATGGCATACGCAAACAGTGAGAGCGGGCGTCGGGCCGTAACCCGCGCATCCAGCTGGCGGAGAGACCCGGCGGCCGCGTTGCGCGGGTTGGCAAACGGTTTGCGCCCAAGCTCTTCCTGTGCTGCGTTAAGCGCCAGAAAATGCTCTTTGGAGAGAAAGACCTCGCCGCGAATTTCAATCAGCTCCGGCACGGAGCCATGCAGGCGTTCCGGCAGATCCTTCAGCGTGCGCAGGTTGGCGGTAACGTCTTCCCCCTCAGTCCCGTCGCCGCGTGTTGTGCCGCGGACAAACACACCATTTTCGTAGGTCAGGCTGATGGACAGTCCATCAATCTTGGGTTCGGCCACAAACGCAAGCTTGCAGGCATCCGCCTCGCTCAGACCCAGAAAGCGGGTGGCGCGGCTGATAAAGGCTTCAAATTCCGCCTGATCAAACACGTTATCCAGTGAGAGCATGGGCACCAGATGCCGGTGCTTGCCAAAAGCGCTGTCTGGCGCGGCGCCAACGGCGCGCGCGGCACTGTCCGCTGGTTCTGCATCCGGGTGCAGAGCCAGAAGAGCGTCGTAGCGTTTACGGAGCGCGTCATACTCCGCATCGCTTACCTCGGGGGCATCCTCCGTGTAATAGGCGGTATTGTAGCGGCCAATGAGGTCTGCAAGCCGTGTGAGTTCAGCTTTGGCCTGTGCGGCGGTCAGGGCAGTAAGGTCCGGGAAGTCAGTCATTCTCATGTTTCAGCAGGCTGGCGGCTGCGGCGCGGGCGGCATCGGTAATCACATCCCCGGCCAGCATACGGGCAATTTCTTCCTGTCGTTCTGCGTGGCTGAGGGGGGCTGCGTGGGTGGCAGTCTGCCCGTCACGCACAATTTTGCCAATGCGCAAATGGGCATCCGCACTGGCGGCAACCTGCGGGCTGTGGGTAACGGCCAGAACCTGCACGGAGCGGGCCAGACGGTGCAGGCGTTCCCCAATAGCAGCGGCTGTTGCGCCGCCAACGCCTGCGTCAATTTCATCAAACACCAGTGTGCCAATACCGGACTGGCCTGCCAGCACCAGTTTGAGGGCCAGCATCAGGCGGGAAAGTTCCCCGCCGGAGGCCACTTTTGCCAGCGGGCCGGGCGGCTGGCCGGGGTTGGCGGCAATCAGGAACAGGACCTGTTCCATCCCCTGCCGGCTCCAGTTGTCCGGTGAGAGTGGTTCGATCTGCGCAAAGAACCGGGCCTTATCCAGTTTGATCGGCTTGAGTTCTTTGGTGACAGCCTGCTCCATCTTGCGCGCGGCTTTTTCCCGCGCGGCAGAAAGGCGGGTGGCGGCCTGTTCATACTGAGCGCGGGCCTCTTTAACGGCCTGCTCCAGCGCATCAAGCTGTGTGGCTCCTGTTTCCAGCGCAGTCAGGCGGGCGGACAGATCCGCCAGCAGGGCAGGGAGATCATCCACTGTTACGTCATGTTTGCGGGCTGCGGCGCGCAGCGTGAACAGGCGTTCCTCAATGTCTTCCAGCAGGCGCGGGTTGGCTTCTGACTCATCCGCCAGACGGGAGAGGAGGTTTTCCGCTTCCGCCAGAGCGTTTTCTGCACTTTCCAGCGCGCTCAGGGCCTCGTTTGTGCGGGCTTCCAGCGGGTCAATGCCTGTCTGTTCCGCTGTGGGGGCAGGGAGCAGGCGTTGCAGGGCACGGCTAGCCCCACGCAGGGCAGCTGCCGGGCCGCTGTTCCGTCTGTCACGCGGGGTCAGTTCCGCAAGGGCGGCCGCAATGGCTTCGCCGCGTCGTTCGGACTGTTGCAGGCCGTGGCGCTGCAAGGCCAGTTGCTCCTCTTCCCCCGGTTGCGGATTAAGGGTGGTGAGTTCTTCCACCGTATGCCGGAGCCATTCTTCTTCCCGCGCGGCTTCAAGGAGGTTTTTCCGGGCCGTGTCCAGATCCCGCCGCAGGCTCTGCCAGCTATCAAACGTGGCGGACACATCGCGCAGCAAAGAAGCCGGGACACCATAGGCGTCCAGCAGGCCGCGATGTGTGCTGGAATCAGCCAGTCCCATCTGTTCATGCTGGCCCTGAATTTCCACCAGAGATACCGCCACCCGGCGCATGAGCGTAATGCCCACCGGCTGATCGTTGATCCATGCGCGTGAGCGGCCTTCCCGGGAGACAATGCGGCGCAGCATGAGCGGCTCACCCGCTTCCGCCGGAATGCCCTGTTCTTTCAGCAGAGCGTAAGCGGCATGTGTCTGGGGGATATCGAAGCTGGCAGTAACGCGGGCCTCTTCCGCCCCGGCACGGACGAGGCCCGCGTTGGCGCGTTCCCCCAGAGCAAGCCCAAGGCTGTCCAGCAGGATGGATTTACCCGCCCCCGTTTCACCCGTCAGGGCGGTAAAACCGGCATGCAGGGAGAGATCCAGTGCTTCAATCAGCACGACGTCCCTGATGGAAAGGTTTGTCAGCATGATGATGTCCGGTCCGAAAGACTGTTCACTATACGTTCTTGCGGCTTATAGCTCTCATCCGCAGCGCTGTCTGCCCATAAAACAACAAACCCACGCGGAAGCGGTGGCTCCGGCGTGGGTCTGATGTGTGTGCCATGTCGTTCTGCTTAACGCAGGACCGGAGCCTGATCGACCTGTGGTTCAATGCGCTGTTTTTTAACAGGCTGAACAGGTGCGGCTTTGATATCCAGAGCCGAGGGAGCCGGGGCGGTGCCCGTGGCGGTCGGCGGCTGTGTTGTTGGGGCAGGCTGGGTCTGCGCTGTAATCACCTTGCCCGGAATGGGGAAGTTGTTGCTCAGCAGCTTATAACGCTTCAGGTCGCTATAAGCGTAACGATACCATTTGCTGCCGGGATAGTTGTAGCCCAGCACAATACCGGATTTACGCGCCTGATCGGTCAGGCCGAGGTCCAGATAGACTTCGACCATACGCTCAAGAGCTTCGGGCACATGGTTGGTTGTCTGGAAGTCCTGCACAACGCGCTGGTAGCGGTTGATTGCGGCTTCATAGTTCCGTTCCTGCTGGTAATACCGGCCAACCAGCATTTCCTTCCCGGCCAGATGGTCCCGGCACAGGTCAATTTTCAACTGGGCATCCCGCGCATACTGAGACTGCGGGAAGCGGGTAATCACTTCTTCCAGCGCATCCATGGCTTCCACGGTGCCCTGCTGGTCACGCTTGACGTCCGCAATCTGCTCATAGAAGCACAGTGCGCGCAGGTAATAGGCATAAGCGGCATCAGCACTGGTGGGGTGCAGGCCAATAAAGCGGTTAAGCTGCTGCACGGCTTCCGGGTATTTGCCTTTCAGGTAGTAGGCATACCCTTCCATCAACTGGGCGTTCGCAATGTAGCCGGAATAGGGATAGTTCTGCTGTAGAACTTCAAACTCTGCGGCCGCCAGCGTGTAACGCTGCGTGCGCAGAGCATCAATCCCGTTATTATAAAGGGTTTCCGGGGATGCAAGCTTGGGAGCCGGAGCGGGTTTCCCGCCGCCAAAAAGGCCGCACCCGGACAAGCCCAACAGCAGACCAGCCGATGCCAGATGGCGTATGCGGCAGCGAACGGAAAGAGAATTAATGAGGCTCACAGGCATCCCGGCTCTTCAGTTTGAACTCGTCTTATAGCACGCATGGCGCTCAAGAAAAGGGAATGAAGGCGCTCTTTGTATTTTGGGCGCAGGCACCTTACGCCGCGGCGAGGGAAAAGCCCGCATGGGCAGGCACATAGCGCCAGGCTGACGGGTCCGCAAACAGAGCGCGCAGCACCTTATTGTTCAGGCAATGGCCTGAGCGGTGGCCGGTAAAGCGGGCGCGCAGGGGGGCTCCAGCCAGATATAGGTCGCCCACGGCGTCCATCACTTTGTGGCGGATAAATTCATCCGGGCAGCGCAGGCCAGACGGGTTGAGAATCTCGGCCCCATCCACAACAATTGCGTTTTCCAGAGAGCCGCCACGCGCCAGACCGGCTTTGTGCAGGGCTTCGATTTCCTGCCGCAGCGTGAAGGTTCTGTTGCGTGCCAGATCCCGACGGAAGGTGGCCGGGGTCAGCTCGGTTGAGAATGTCTGTTTGCCGATGGCTTCTGCCGGGAAATCAATGCTCATATCCAGATGCAGGCTCTGCACGGGCGCCGGGCTGAGTTCCACAAACGCGCCATTCTGCTCGACCCGGACCGGACGCAGGACGTCAATCCGGTGCCGCACAGCGTCCTGCGTCACGCGGCCAGCGCAATCCATCAGGAACACAAAATCAGCGGCAGATCCGTCAAAAACCGGAATTTCCGGGCCGTCCACTAGCACCAGAACATTATCAATCCCGCAGCCATTCAGCGCGGCCATCAGATGTTCAATGGTGGCAATCCGGTTGGCGGGGTTTGTCGGGTCCCCCAGCACGGTGCTGAGGCGCGTATCCACCACATAGTCGAATCGTGCAGGCAGAAACGCTGCGTTCAGATCGGAGCGTTTGAACACAACCCCATGCCCGGCAGGGGCGGGCTGGAGGGTGAGGGTAATGCAGGCTCCGGTATGCAGGCCTGTGCCCACACAGGAAATGGTGTGGTGCAGCGTATGCTGGACAGCAGGGGAACGTGGAGCTGATGGCAGGGCAGCGGGACCAGTAACGGACTCCGGCGGGGCGGAGTAGGTGATGGGTTCCATAAGCAGACTGTCCATGGCTCTGGCTTCTTTCCTGCGCGGTTTAAAAGACGTGCAGGGTAACGCTAAAGCCCACCTTCTGTTCTGGCGAGTCAATCATTATTGCCGTCTATTACATAAAAAACCGCGCTGCCCTGATGAGCAGCGCGGCAGAAAACTGCGCCTGATTACTGGCGGCGCAGGAAGGTCGGAATTTCAAGCCCTGCATCATCCGTGTCAGC
Organism: Acetobacter sp. P1H12_c; assembly: GCF_018811975.1. Taxonomy (NCBI): domain Bacteria; kingdom Pseudomonadati; phylum Pseudomonadota; class Alphaproteobacteria; order Acetobacterales; family Acetobacteraceae; genus Acetobacter; species Acetobacter sp. P1H12_c. Next base: position 91,224 of record NZ_JACRVR010000006.1, read on the forward strand.
CGGACGCACGCTCGGGCCCTGCTGGCCAGCGGGACTGACCATGGGGCGCTGCGGTTCTGCCGCCGGTTCATGCCGCTGTTCTTCACCCATGCCCGTCCGGCGGAAGGCGCCGGTCACGCGGCCAAACAGGCTGCGGGAAGAGGGCTGGCTGGATTCAGGCAGATACGGGGAGCGCGGGGCTTCCGTAAACAGGCCTGCACGCGGGGAGGCTGCGGGGCGCTGCGGCTGAGGCTGTGCAGGGGCCGCAGCGGCCGGAGCCGTGTTGATCTGGCCGGGGACGCTATGGGCAGGCGGCGGGGAGACATGCTGCCCACCCGGCTGCGGCTGATACGCCTGCGGGGCCGGAGCGGCAGGGCGGGCCTGCTGCATGCCGAGGTCCATGCGCGGCGCAGACGGCTGCTGCATGTGGCTGCCGGAGGCAGTCTGGGCCGGGGCCCCCATGACGGACGGACCCGTGCCCGTTGCAACGGCCTGCTGTTCAGCCTGACCTTCGTTTTCAACCGGCACCAGATGCAGGCGGTCATTGGCCTGCGTGCCGATATCAATCCCCGTGGCCACAACGGACACGCGGATCTTGCCGTTCATGTTTTCATCAATAATGGAGCCGAAGATCATGTTCGCGTCTTCCGCCACTTCACGGCGGATGCGGTTACAGGCTTCATCCACTTCAAAGAACGTCATGTCTTCACCGCCGGTCACGTTGACCAGCAGGCCCTGCGCGCCGGACATGCAGGTGTCTTCCAGCAGCGGGTTGGCAATGGCGGCCTCGGCGGCTTCAACAGCGCGGTTTTCACCTTCGCCTTCACCCGTGCCCATCATGGCTTTACCCATTTCCGCCATGACGCTGCGGATATCGGCAAAGTCGAGGTTGATGTAGCCCGGAGCCATCATCAGATCGGTCACGCCACGCACACCCATGTAGAGAACATGGTCAGCCATCTTGTAGGCTTCACGCAGAGTTGTCCGTTCACTCGCGACGCGGAACAGGTTCTGGTTCGGAATGACAATCAGCGTATCAACATACTGCTGAAGTTCCTTGATGCCTTCTTCCGCAATACGGGCCCGGCGCTTGCCTTCATAATCAAAAGGCTTGCTGACAACACCAACCGTCAGAATATTCCGCTCACGCGCCATGCGGGCAATAACAGGAGCCGCCCCGGTGCCCGTGCCGCCACCCATACCCGTGGTGATGAACACCATGTGGCAGCCATCCAGATACCGCGCCAGTTCATCAGCCGCTTCTTCCGCAGCGCCCCGGCCTACTTCCGGCTTTGCACCGGCACCCAGCCCATGGGTCAGGTGCGGGCCAAGCTGCACACGGCGGTCCGCCCGGCTTTTGGCAAGGCTCTGCGCATCCGTGTTGGCAACAACAAATTCCACACCCTGAAGGCTGGACGCAATCATGTTATCAACTGCGTTTGTGCCACCGCCCCCAACACCGAAAACCGTAATTTTCGGCGAAAAATCAGCATGTGTCTGAGGTGGAACGGTCAGGTTCAGTGTCATGAGGCTCTCCCGGGCAAGTGGGGCAAACTAACGAAATTTTTAGGTTGAGGCTAGAGTGAATCTACCAATATTTCTCTGACTGTATCAAACTCTGTCACGAATAAAAGCGACGAGTTTTTGTAACATCCCCGAGGGTGGGGCTGCACGGAATTCAACATCTCCAAACGGGCGTTCCGCACTGGCAGCCCATGAGAGCAGGCCAGCAGCTGTTGCAAATCCCGCCGCTGCCGCCGTGTTTTCCGGCAGCCCCAGAATATGTTTGGGCCGCCCGAGCCGGACGGAGCGCGTAAAGGCCGGGCCACCGTTGCGCCCACGCGCGGCGGAGGCGCCAAGAATACGTTCAGCCAGCGGGCGCATCCCGTCCAGCAGAGAGGCGCCGCCTGTCAGCACGATCCGGCCGCTGGCGGCATTGCCCAGCCCTGCGCCGTCCAGTTTTTCACGCACCAGTTCAAGAGTTTCCTCCATGCGGGGGCGGATGATACGGCCAAGCTGTGCACGTGAAATCTGTTCAAAATGAGGAACGTCATTCCCCAGCAGTTCAACCGTCAGAATTTCATCTTCCACGTCAGACGAAAGATCCGCGCTGCCGTAAACTGTTTTGAGTCGTTCCGCATTTTCCAGAGAGGTGCTGAGGCCGCGTGCAATATCGCGCGTGACGTGCAGCCCGCCGACGCTGATCTGCGCAGTATGCAGGATCTGGCCTTCTCCAAAAACAGCCAGAGAGGTCGTGCCGCCGCCCATTTCCACAACGGTCGTGCCAAGTTCACGTTCATCAGCATCCAGAACGGACAGGCCGGAGGCGAGGGGGGAGGATACCAGTGCTTCCACCTTGAGTTCCGCACGGCTCAGCACGGTTTCAAGGTTGAGCAGCGCGGTGGAGGCAGCGTCAATAATATGCAGGCGCGCCTTCAGGGTTTCGCAAAGGTGTCCGCGCGGGTCCGCCACACCTTCCGTATCATCCACCGTAAAATCAATCGGCAGAGTATGGACAACGTCACGCCCCTCGACTGTGGCCTGCACACGGCCTTCTGTGACAACACGGCGGATGTCAGCTTCCGTCACCACGCGGCCGCCCACAGGCCAGCGCACGTTGAACAGCCGGCTGGCCGGATGCCCGCAGGAGAGGTTGACCACCACGCGGTCAATCGTGCGTTCAGCCATCAGTTCTGCCTGCCCGACAGTCGCCCGGATGGCGGCTTCCGCAGCGTGCAGGTCCGTAATCGCTCCGTTACGCACCCCGGCGGACCGTCGCCAGCCACAGCCGATCACTTTCAGGCTGCCATTTGGCTCGCCTTTGCCAATCAGGCAGGTGATTTTGGTGGAGCCGATATCCAGCACGGCCGAATAGCCATTGCGCCAGGTGCGGGGGCGCTTGTTGGTCTCGGACGGGGGCAGGGGGAGAATGGTGTCATCCCCGCTCATCCGAAGGCTGGATGAAGAGGAGGGTGAACCGGCTTTCTTGCGCAAACGGGACTGAGCGTCAGAGTTGAGCGAAAAGGACGGGCGCGCGCGGTTGATCATGCGGGACTTCCCTGCCGGCCAGCGGGTTGTGGGCTGCCGGGTTGTGATGGAGGCTGTGGAGCGTGGCCGCCGGGAGCGGCGTCCGTGCCGGGCTGGGGTGCAGGGTCAGGCTGCGGCGGGCGTTCCCGGATGGTCAGGCGGTCGGGCAGACGCATATCAATCAGCACCACCGGGCGGTCAAGCAGATGGGTGGTGGCATCCAGCTTGGCCAGACGATGAATGGCGGGGATTTCCTCGCCTTCTGGCAGGAAAACCGTTGCGCCGTCCCGCAGGGTCAGGTTCCAGCGCCGGTCGCTTACACGCACGGCGGCGGTGACGTGGTCCCGCACGGAGGGTTCCTGCCCCAGTGCGTCAATCAGAGCGGCAGCAGCCTCGTTCGCGCCATCCCCTACCACCAGCGGCAGTTTGGTAAAGGCTTCGGCATCTTTGCCTGTCATACCCTGATCAGGCACACGTTTGCCCTGCCGGTCGATCAGTTCAAAATGCCCTTTATGCTGCCAGACGGCAAAAGGCGGCCGCTCGGTAATGGTGACGTTAATCTCACCCGACAGATGGCGCTCGACCGTTACGTGATCCACAAAAGGCAGGGCGTTCAGGCGGTCCCGCGCGTCGGAGACGCTGAAATTCAGCACAGGGTCCCCCACCGCAACGCCAAGGGCTTTGTGAATGGCGGCGTCACTGGTGAGCTGCGCGCCCTGCACCTGAATTCTGGTAATCCGCAGCGGGGCGGAACTGAGAACCTTGTCCCGCAGCGGGGCAAGGCGTTCCTGTGCGCCCGGCTGCTGAAGATACAGATAGACTCCTCCCCCCAGCGCAGCCAGAACCAGCACGCCAAACAGCGGGCGGAACAGCCGTTTCTGGCGTCTGGCAAACAGCCCGAGGCGTGACGGGCGGTCGGACGGGGAGGACGGGGGTCTCATTGGCGGCAGGTCGCCTGATCAACCAGCCAGCCACACAGTTCCGGGTAGCTGATGCCACAATAGGCAGCCTGTTCCGGCAGCAGGGAGGTTGCTGTCATTCCCGGCTGGGTGTTGACTTCAAGCAGGATCAGCCGGGCCGGGCCGGGGCCGGTATCATCCAGCCGGAAGTCCGAGCGGGATGCGCCGGAGCAGCCAAGCGCCTGATGCGCGGCAACCGCGACGGCACAGGCCTGTTTGCTCACAGCATCATCAATGTCCGCAGGCAGGACATGGCTGGAGCCGCCACTGGTATATTTTGCGTCATAATCATAAAAATCACGGCCCGCACCGGGGGTGGGCGTAATGTCCGTAACGGTCAGGGCACGGTCTCCCAGCACACCGACCGTAATTTCCTTGCCGGGGATGAAATCTTCCACCAGAGCATGGGGGCCGTAGCGCCAGCTTTTAATAATTTCATGCCGCGTGTTGGACCCGGCGCGCACGATGGACACGCCAACGGAGGAGCCCTCGCTTACCGGTTTGACGACATACGGGGCGGGCATGGGGTCGGCTTCGGCCAGATCTTCAATGGCAATCACTTTGCCTTCTGCAACCGGCAGACCGGCTGAGAGAAAAACAGCACGGGCGGCGGCTTTGTCCATGGCAGTGGCAGAAGCCCGCACGCCGGAATGGGTGTAGGGGATGCCGAGCCAGTCCAGCACGCCCTGAATACAGCCATCTTCCCCGAACTGCCCGTGCAGCGCGTTGAACACGACGTCCGGTTTCTGCTCGGCAAGGGCCGTAACCAGTGCCGCCAGATCAGCACCGGCGTCCAGTGTAGTTACGGTATGGCCAAGGCTGCGCAAGGCCTCAACAACGCCTTTGGCGGAAGAGAGGCTGACATCCCGTTCGGAAGACATGCCGCCCATCAGAACGGTAATCCGTTTGCTGTTGCTCATGCGGATGGTCCTTCTGCCTTGCCGATGCGTTTGATTTCCCAGTGGAGCTGCACCCCGGACTGCTGAGCAACGCGTTGCCGCACCTCATCGCCCAGACCTTCCAGATCGGCTGCCGAGGCCTGACCGAGATTGATCAGGAAGTTGCAGTGTTTCTCACTCACCTGTGCATCGCCGCGCCGGAGGCCACGGCAGCCCGCGGCGTCAATCAGTTCCCATGCCTTGCGGGGGGAGAGATCCGGGTCCGGGTTGCGGAAGGTGGAGCCGCCGGTTCTGGCCCGGACAGGCTGGGAGAGTTCCCGTGTTGCGCGAATATCCGCAATGCGGGCGGAAATATCCGCCTGCTTGTCCGGTGTGCCGCGCAGACGGGCGCGAATAACCAGGGCGCCTTCCGGCAGGCCGGAGCGGCGATAGCCAAATTTCAAAGCGCCCGCATCCAGCCGCATCAGGCTGCCATCGCGCGTGATGATGTCGGCCCAGTCCAGCACGGTTGCAATATCAGACCCATAGGCCCCGGCATTCATCCGCACGGCTCCGCCAATGGAACCGGGAATCCCCGCCAGAAATTCCAGCCCGGCCAGACCGGCCTGCGCGGCGTATTCGGCCACGGTTGCGTCCAGACAGGCGCTGCCGACCACAAGCCCGTCTTCTTCCACCGTGATGTCAGAAAAGCCGCGCGCCAGACGGACGACAATGCCGTCCAGCCCGCCATCCCGGATAATCACGTTTGAACAGGCCCCGAGTGCTGTCACAGGCAGTTCGGGCGAGAGGCGCTGCATGACGGAAGCGAGGTCTTCCGCATCCGCAGGCTGATACAGCCATTCCGCCGCGCCGCCCACGCGGAACCATGTGCGCGGGCCAAGGGGTGCCTGAGGCGTGAGGCGACCACGGGTTTCCGCAAAAGCCTGCTGCACCAGATCCGTCATGGAGGCAGAAGACAGGCTCATGCCGCCCGCCCGCCGTCCGCTGCGTGCAGGGCCTTAAGCTGTTCCGGCAGCGCCTGCGCCCAGTTGGTGATGGTCCCTGCGCCGAGGCAGACAACATAATCGCCCGGTTTGGCGATGGCGTTGATCATTTCCGCCAGATGGTCCGGGCTGGACAGCGGCACAACAGAGCGATGCCCGCGTTCGCGCAGGCCTTCAATCAGCTTGTCGCGCGTCACATCCGGGTCCGGCTGCTCACCCGCGGCATAGATGTCCGCCACAATGACGGTATCGGCATCATTCATGCAGGTGCAGAAATCCGAGAACAGCATTTTCAGGCGGGAATAACGGTGCGGCTGCATGACGGCGATAACATTGTTCGCCCCGGCCTGCCGCGCGGCTTTCAGCACGGCAGCAATTTCCACGGGATGATGGCCGTAATCATCAATCACCGTCACACCATTGCATTCCCCGGTGCGGGTAAAGCGGCGTTTCACACCCCGGAAGGCGGCCAGACCGGAGCGGATCACATCATCACTGATATCCATCTCGGTCGCCACGGCGATGGCGGCCAGCGCGTTCTGCACGTTGTGCGAGCCGAGCATGGGCAGGCGGAACGGGCCTGCCTTACGGGTGCGGCGGGTGGAGCGGTCCGTCAGTGTGACCTCAAACGTGGCGCCCATCTTGTCGGTAATCAGTTTTTCCGCCCTGACGTCCGCCTGCGGAGAGAATCCGTAGGTGACAATCCGGTGGTCGGACATGCGCGGGATCATCTGCTGCACGGCAGGATGGTCAATGCACAGCACGGCAAAGCCATAAAACGGCACGTTGGAGACAAACTGGTCATACGCCGCTTCCATCGCCTCGGCTGAGCCCCAGTGGTCCAGATGTTCCGGGTCCATGTTGGTCACAACGGAAATCACGGAGGGCAGACGCAGGAAGGAGCCATCGCTCTCATCCGCTTCCGCTACCATCCAGTCCCCTTTGCCCATACGGGTGTTGGTGCCGTAGGCCTCGATAATCCCGCCATTGATCACGGTGGGGTCCAGCCGCGCGGCTTCAAGCACCGCGGCAATCAGGCTGGTGGTGGTTGTTTTACCGTGTGTGCCGCCAACGGCCACGGACCAGCGCAGGCGCATGAGTTCCGCCAGCATTTCCGCACGCCGCACAACCGGGATCAGGCGGCTGCGGGCCGCAACCACTTCCGGGTTATCCCGGCTGACGGCGGTGGAAATGACAACAACCTGTGCTTTCCCCAGATTTTCCGCATCATGACCAATGGTGATGGGAATACCCGCTGCGCGCAGCCGTTTGACATTGGCGTTTTCCGCGATGTCAGACCCCTGCACGGAATAGCCCAGCATGGACAGCACCTCGGCAATACCAGACATGCCGATGCCACCAATCCCGACAAAATGGATCGTTCCAATGGAAAGGGGCAGGGCTCTCATGCGCTGAACTCCGTCTGGCTGGGGGGTGGCGGACAGGTGGGCGAGGGGGAAAGGTGCAAGCATTCTTCTACAACATCGGCAAGGCGTGTGGCGGCGTCCGGGCGGGCGAGTGAGGCAGCGGCGGCCGCAGCGCGCGCCAGCTCTTCCGGGGCCGTAAGGAGGTCATTCAGGCGGTCTGCCAGAGCAGCGGGAGTAAAGTCCGGCTGGCGGATCATCCAGCCCGCACCTGCGGTGGTGACGGCGCGAGCGTTTTCGGTCTGTTCATCGCTCGCGGCAATGGGCAGGGGCACCAGAATGGAGGGGCGGCCCGCTGTGGTGATTTCCGCGACGGAAGAGCCACCCGCCCGGCCAATCACCAGATGCGCGCTCTGCAACAGGGCGGGCACATCATTCAGAAACGGTTCCACGCGCGCGGTAATGCCCATTTCGGCATAGGCCTTGCGGGTGGCTTCAACATCATCCTGCCGCGCCTGCTGCGTCACGCGCAGGCGCGCGCGCAGGTCTTCAGGCAGCTTGCCGAGCGCTGCGGGCACAACCTTTGCAAACACGCTCGCGCCCAGAGACCCACCCCAGACCAGCAGGGTGATGGTCTGATCCGGTGCCGTCCAGCCTTCACCCGCCAGCGCGGCAATCGCGGGGCGGACCGGCATGCCTGTAAACACAGTGCGGGCGCCAATCGGCAGTTTGGCGACGGAGGGGAAAGATGTTGCGATTACATCCGCAAAGCGGGAGAGCACGGCATTGGCCTTGCCGAGCACGGCGTTGCCTTCATGGATAATCAGTGCCGGATGTTTCCGGCCCAGCAGGCGGGCGCCCAGCAGCGGGGGCACGGAAGGGTAGCCTCCAAACCCTACCACGGCGTCCGGCTGCACGCTGCGCAGAATGGCACGGGCTTTCCATGCGCTGCTCAGCAGAGTGAGACCGGCCTTAAAGGCACGCATCGGGCCACGCCCGGCCACACCAGCGCCGGGCAGCACATATTGTTTGCCGCCTGAAAAAACACCTGTCGTGCGCGCGCCAGCGCGGGCGTCCGTCATGAGCACCAGCCGGTGGCCACGTTTTGCGAGAGCATCGGCCAGCGCTTCAGCCGGGAAGAAATGTCCGCCGGTGCCGCCTGCGGCAATGACGATCGTGCGTTGGGTCATACAGGCCGCCCTTGTCTGAGAGTGGTCATGAAGCCTCCGCTACCCGGCGCCCGTTCACCCGGCTGGTGCCGTGTGAGAGCCAGTACCATGCCAATGGCCAGCGCCACGGACATGGCGGAAGACCCGCCATAGGAAATGAAAGGCAGCGTCATGCCCTTGGTTGGGATGAGATGCAAGGAGGACGCCATATTCACAAACGCCTGCAGGCCAAAACCTGTGACAAGGCCCGTGGTGGAAATGACGATAAACGGGTCATCCTCGCGGATCAGCCGGAGCAGGGTACGGACCACAATGACGCCAAACACGCAGATGATCAGCATGCAGACAATCAGACCATATTCCTCCCCCGCCACTGCGAACACAAAGTCAGCATGGGCGTCAGGCAGCAGATCTTTCACGCGGCCCTCACCGGGGCCACGGCCTGTCAGGCCGCCATTGCCAAAGGCGCGGAGGGCGGTGTCAATCTGGTAATGGTCCCCCACATTCGGGTGCAGGAAGCGTTCCACGCGGGAGCGCACATGCGGGAACAGGAAGAAGGCTGCAATACCCGCGCCAATCATGACGGCCACCCCGAGCCCGAACAGGATCAGGTTCAGCCCGTCCACAAAAAGCTGCGTCAGGAAAACGGTGGTGATAACGGTGAGCATCCCGATATCCGGCTGGGATTTCAGCAGCATCAGAATGACGCCAAACAGGGCGAACGCCAGCAGCATACCCGGGAAATAGCGGGAGACGCGGCGCCGGGTGAGCAGCCAGCCAGTGGCGACGGCAAAGCAGGGCTTGAGAAATTCTGAAGGCTGAAGGGACATCATCGGCAGGGCGATCCATCGCCGCGCGCCTTTGATTTCAATGCCGTGTACCAGCGTCAGAGCCGTTGCCCCCAGCATCAGCGCGCCGCCCACAAGAGACAGCCTGAGCACCGTTTTGCGGGAGAGCATGGAGACGCTCACCACAATCAGCCCTGCAATGGTGAGGAACATCACCTGCTTGAAAATAAACATGTTGCGGGAGGCGCCAATACGCACCGCAACAGCCGGACTGGCGGCCAGCATCAGAATATAGCCAAAACCGATCAGCACGAACGCGCAGATGAGCGTCGTGCGGTCCACATTGCGCCACCAGCGCCCGAACAGGGAGTCATCAATGCGGGAGCCTGCCATCAGTCGGTCTTTCCTGTTCCGGTTTGCGGCTGTTCCGTTACCGCGCGCGCCAGTTCCAGAAAGCGCAGTCCACGGGCCTCAAACCCGGAAAACTGGTCAAAACTGGCGCAGGCCGGGGACAGCAGCACGACAGGGGTGCCGGTGCTTCTGGCCGCCGCATAAGCTGCGGGCACAGCATGTTCCAGCGTGTCAGAAAGCGTAAAGGGTACGCCGTGCGCTGTGAGTGTCCCGGCCAGTTGTGCGGCATCCCGCCCGATCAGGAACGTGTGGACAATGCGCGGAAAATAGGGCGTGAGCGAGGCAATGCCCCCCTCTTTCGCCATGCCGCCCGCAATCCAGATTAGCCGGTCATAACAGCCAAGCGCACGGGCCGAGGCATCGGCATTGGTGGCTTTGCTATCATCAATAAACGCCACGCCGTTCTGTTCCGCGACCAGTTTCTGCCGGTGCGGCAGGCCGGGGAAGGAGAGAAGGGCGGCAGCCAGTGCGGCCTCCGGCACGCCCAGAAAACGTGCCATGGCACAGGCAGCGGCGGCATTTTCCGCGTTATGACTGCCGGGCAGCGCCGGGCCGAGGCGGGCGATACACTGGCCCGCGTGCCAGATGGCATTGTCCTGCCCGTACAGGTCGCATTCCGGGCTGGCACCGGAAATGGTCACGCACTGTGCTGGGCCAGCTTTAAGTGTTCTGGCAATCTCGCGGCAATAGTCATCATCCACGCCAATCACGGCCAAATCCTGTACGGTCTGGCCTGTAAAGACGCGGGTTTTGGCGCGGGCATAGCCCTCCATGCCCGCGTGGCGGTCCAGATGGTCCGGGGTCAGGTTCAGCAGGCAGGCGGCGTCAAAACGCAGGGTATCGAGCCGTTCCAGCATGTAGGAGGACATTTCCAGCACATACACGCCGTTATCCGGCAGCAGGGGAAGGGCAAGTGCTGCCGGGCCAAGATTGCCACCTGCTGCTACGGGTATCCCGGCCTCGGCCAGAATGTGGGCCAGTAGCGTTGTGGTGGTGGACTTTCCGTTAGTGCCGGTAATGCCAGCAAACCGCGCCTTGCTGCCTGCTTTCCGCACGGCGCGATAGAGCAGTTCCGCGTCGGACAGGATCGGTACCCCCGCCTCCTGCGCCATTATGGCGACCGGGTGAGGTTTGGGCAGCACATGCGGGATACCGGGGGAGAGCACGAGGCCATCCGCGCCGCTCAGGCTCTCAATAGGCGCGCAGGTAATCCGGGCCGCAACATCCTGCGGGAGCCCAGAGACAGCTTTGGCGAGTGCTGCGCGGGCAGCCTCGCCATCATCCCATGCCTGCACTGTGGCCCCGCTTTGCGCGAGGGCACAGACGGCGGGCAGGCCGTTCCGGCCCAGACCCAGCACTGCAAAATGCTGGCCGGAAAAGAGAGTGGGCGGGAAAGGATTCATCGCAGTTTAAGTGTGGCCAGACCACACATCCCCAGAATGACGGACACAATCCAGAAGCGGATGACAATTTTAGGCTCGGCCCAGCCCTTTTTTTCAAAATGGTGATGGATGGGAGCCATCAGAAACACGCGGCGTCCGGTGCGCTTGTACCAGAACACCTGAATAACGACGGAGAGGGTCTCCACCACAAACAGGCCGCCCACAATGCACAGCACCAGTTCGTGCTTGATGGCGACAGCCAGCGCACCCAGTGCCCCGCCAAGAGACAGGGACCCGGTATCCCCCATGAACACGGACGCCGGAGGGGCATTAAACCACAGGAAGCCGAGACCCGCGCCGACCAGAGCCGCGCAGAATACCGCCAGTTCCCCGGTGCCGGGCACGGCATGAACCTGAAGATAGTCGGCAAAAACATGGTTGCCGACCACGTAGGACAGAATGGCAAATACAAGGGCGGCAATCACCACCGGCACAATCGCCAGCCCGTCCAGCCCGTCGGTGAAGTTCACAGCGTTGCCGAAGCCGGTAATGGTGATCATGGCGAAGATAGGATACGCAAACCCGAGCGGAAGCAGCAGGTCTTTCACAAACGGGAAGGCCAGCTGATTGGTCAGGTCATCCGGCATCAGGCTTTGCAGGAACCAGCCGCACAGCAGGGAGGCTGAAAACTCGCAGCCCAGCCGCATCCGTTTGGAAACGCCGTCTGTATTGCGGCGGGCCAGCTTGCGGTAATCATCCGCAAAGCCCACAGCGCCAAAAGCCAGCGTGGTGAGCATGACGGCCCAGACAAAGCCGTTTTCAAGATCCCCCCAGAGCAGCGTGGAGCCAAACAGCGCAATCAGGATCAGCACGCCACCCATTGTCGGGGTGCCGGTTTTTTCCAGCAGATGGCGTTCCGGGCCAAGGGCGCGGATGGGCTGACCACCGCGCTGAATCCGCCGCAGCATGGCAATCAGCGGGCGGCCCAGAAGCAGGCTGATGGCCAGCGCCGTAAAGCAGGCGGCACCTGCCCGGAACGTGATGTACCGAAACAGGTTGAGCAGCGGAATATGTGCATCTGTCAGCGGGTGGGAGACCAGAAAATACAGCATCAGACAGGCTCCACGTCGCTCAGAGTGTTCAGAGCCGTAATCACATCCCGCATGCGGCTCCCCAGACTGCCCTTGACCAGAACGGCGTCCCCCCTGCGCAGCGTGGCGCAGACCAGAGGAGCCAGAGTGGCGGCGTCTTGCGCCCAGCCGCCCTGTGCCGTTTTGGGCAGGGCTTCAAAAAGGGATTTCATGTGGGGTCCGCAACAGAAAACAAGGTCGGCACCATCAGCGGCGGGCTGGGCCAGCGCCTGATGCTCGGAGGTGGAAAAATCTCCCAGTTCACGCATATCGCCCAGAACGGCAATGCGGCGCGTGGCCGGGAGGTGACGGAGAACATCCAGCGCCGCACGGATGGAGGCGGAGGAGGCATTGTAGCTTTCATCCAGCAGGGTCACGGTCCCGCCAGCAATCTGCGCCAGTGCGCCGCGGCCCTTGCCGGGCCGGAAGCTGGCCAGTGCGTCTGCGGCTTTGCTCAGGTCTCCGCCCAGAGCGGCGCAAACGGCCAGTGCCGTCAGGGCATTCCGCGCCAGATGGGTGCCGGGAGCATGCAGGGTGACGGGCACGGAGCGGCTCCCTGCGTGGGCGATAAACTGGCTGCCCCCTTCAAGGCTTTTCAGGCCGGACAGATGCACAAAGCTGTCACGTTTGAGGCCCGTATGCCACAGGGTGGCATTAGCCTGACGGGCAGCAGCGGAAAAAAATGTCTGACCGTGTGCGTCATCCGGCACAATGGCCACACCGCCTGCGGGTAGGGCAGTAATCAGGTCCGCTTTTTCCTGCGCAATGGCGTCCACACTGCCCATATAGCCCAGATGCGCGGAGCCAATGGTGGTAATGACGGCAATATCCGGGCGCACCATGCTGGCCAGCGGCAGGATTTCACCCGGATGGTTCATACCAATTTCACTGATGCAGAACGCGGCCTCACGCGGCAGACGCGCCAGCGTAAGCGGCACGCCCCAGTGGTTGTTGTAGGAGGCTTCCGCCGCATGCGTTGGCCCGAGTGCGCCGAGGCACAGGCGCAGCATTTCCTTGGTGGTGGTTTTTCCTACGCTGCCGGTCACGGCCACCATCTTGCCGGTAAAGCGCGCACGGGCCGCATGGGCCAGCGCCTGAAGGGCCTTCATGGTGTCGTCCACCACCAGCAGGCGCGGGTCGGTATTGCCCGTGGTGTCATGCACCAGAACGGCGGCGGCCCCTTTTTCAAGAGCGACGGCAATGTGGGCGTGCCCGTCACTATTGTCGCCTTTCAGGGCAACAAACAGGTCACCGGGGGCGAGTGTGCGCGTATCAATGGAAATACCGCTGACAACCGGGTCACACGGGCCTGCGAATGTGCCGCCGGTTGCGGCTTCCAGTTCGTGACGTGTCCAGAGTGCCGTCATGCCTGGTCTGCCTGTTCTAAGGGTGCGTTTTTACGAGCCGCAGCAAGGTCCCGCAGGACGGCGGCATCATCAAACGGATGGACTTCCGTGCCGATAATCTGCCCCTGCTCGTGGCCTTTCCCGGCCACAACCAGCACATCGTCTGGCCCTAGCATGGTCAGGGCCTCGGCAATGGCCCGTCTGCGGTCCCCGATTTCCAGAGCTTCCGGCGCGCCGGTGCGGACTTCCGCGCGGATGGCGGCGGCGTTTTCCGTGCGCGGATTGTCGTCCGTAATAATGGCGATATCTGCTCCGCGTGCGGCTTCCTGCGCCATCAGGGGGCGCTTGCCCCTGTCACGGTCACCGCCCGCGCCAAACACTACAACCAGCTTGCCGTGGGCGTGCGGGCGGAGAGAGGCCAGCAGGCGGGCGAGGGCGTCCGGCGTGTGGGCATAGTCCACATAGGCACTGGCCCCGTTAGGCAGAACCACGGCGCGCTCCATGCGTCCCCGCACACCCGTAAGCTGCGGCAGCAGAGCGATGATGCCGGGCAGGGCGGCCTCATCCGGCGCGGCCAGAGCCGCGGCCAGCAGGGCGTTATCTGTCTGGAAGCGGCCCGGCAGAGCCAGCGTGACAGTCTGGCGCTGCCCGCAAACCTCCAGCTCCAGTTCCTGTCCGGCAGGCAGAGGGGTGTGGCGCAGCAGGCGGAGGGTGGTGCCGTTTTCGCCTGTCAGACGCAGGGTCAGGCTGCGCCGGGCTGCAATGGCGCGCAGCTCTGTTAATGTCTGCGCATCCATATCCGCGTTGGCGGCGGCCAGAGCGCCTTCTGGCAGAACGGTTTCAAACAGTTTCAGCTTGGCAGCGCGATAGGCCTCCAGCGTGCCGTGATAATCCAGATGGTCGCGCGTCAGGTTGGTAAACCCGGCTGCGGACAGATGCAGCCCGTCCAGCCGCCCCTGCTCCAGCCCGTGGGAGGAGGCTTCCAGCGCAACATGCTCAACGCCTGCCTGCGCGAGGGCCGCCAGCCCATTGGCCAGAGCAACCGGGTCCGGGGTGGTGAGGGAGGGCATGGTTATGCCCAGACCGTCCACGCCTGTCAGCCCAAGCGTGCCAACCCCAGCGGCTTTCAGCCCCTGTAACGCCCAGATCTGGCGCAGGAAATCTGTGGTGCTGGTTTTGCCGTTTGTGCCGGTAATGGCCACGAGGCACTCCGGCTGACGCCCGGCAAGGGCGGTTGCCAGAACAGCCAGCACATGGCGTGGTGTGTCGGCAAGCACCAGCGGGCAGGCCGGAACATCCGCAGGCCAGACGGTGCCTGTGGGGGCCAGCACAGCGGCGGCCCCGTTCTGCACGGCAGCGGGAATAAAAGCCCGGCCATCAACTTTAGTACCCGGCAGCGCCACAAACAGCGTGCCGGGTTTTACGGCGCGGCTGTCTGGCGTGATGGCGGTAAGAACCGGATCATCCTGCGGGCCAGTGGCCTGAAGGCCGAAAGTCTGGAGAAGGGTGGAAAGGCGTGTGGTCATTCGTCCATCACCTCCTGAGCCTGTTTTTTCAGAGCCGCTTTTTTGTCAGCTAGTGCTTTGCGTTCGGCGGCTTTGGCGGCCTGACGCTCAGCCTCTGCCTTGCGCGGGTCTCCGGGGTCATTCCCCGGCCCAAGCGGGCGGACGCCACGCGGCACAGCCGGATGCATGGGCAGCGCCATGCTGGCGTCAATCTGTTCCGCATGCGCGGTATCGGGGAAGATTTGCAGCATTGGCCCGATGCGCGAGACAATTTTGGAAACCGTGGGGGCTGCGTTCCAGCCTGCCGTGGTCCAGCCATGGGTCTGCGGCGTTGGTTTGGGGCTGTCCAGCATGACATACACGGCGTAGCGCGGCGCGTTCATCGGGAAAATGCCGGTAAATGCCGAGATGTTGACGTGCTTCAGGTAGCCGCCGTGCGGACCGATTTTTTCCGCCGTGCCGGTTTTGCCACCCACAAAGTAGCCGGGAGATTCTGCGGTCCTGCCTGTGCCGCCCGTTACGTCCAGACGCAGCAGGCGGCGCAGCAGGGCGGAGTTTTTCTCGGAAATCACACGTCGCCCTTGCGGGATAGCCAGCCCGTCCGTCCCGACGGTCAGCTTGCCGGCGTCAGGATCCGGGTCACTCTCCGCCTGCGCCTGTTCCAGTGCTGCGGTCTGCACGCCCTGAGCGAGGGCCGCGTCCTGCGTGGGGGCGGGGGTGTTCTCTTCTTTTTCCAGCAGAGTGGGTGTTACGAGAATACCGCCATTCACCGTGGCGGCGGTGCCGCGCACAATGGCCAGCGGCGGTTCCGCCATACCGTGCCCGAAGCCGACCGTCATGGTGGTGGAAATTCCCCACTGGTGCGGCACAAGCGGACGGGCGGCTTCCGGCAGTTCAATCGGCACAGGTGCGAAAAAGCCCATATCCCTGAACCACTGGGCCTGCCGTGTGCCGCCAACATCCAGCGCGATATGGGCTGCTGCCGGGTTGGAGGAGAAGGCCATTACTTCCGGCAGGCTCATCCACGGTGCAAAATGGTCGCTCTTCATGTCAGAGATGGTGAAGCGGCCAATATGGATGGGGATGGAAGAAAAGCGGTCCCAGATATGAATGGTCCCGGTCTCCAGCCCCATCGCCGCCGTTTGCAGCTTAAAGGTTGAACCGGGTTCATACAGGCCGGTCACGGCGCGGTTGAAGCGCGCATCGTTCGTGGCGTGGGAAAATTCGTTTGCATCATAGTCCGGCAGGCTGACCATGGCGATAACTTCACCCGTCCGCACATCCATCACAATGGCGCAGGCCCCAATGGCCTGAAAGGTGGTCATGGCATTTGCCAGCTCGTCTCGCACCACGGATTGCACACGCACATCCAGTGACAGCCGCAACGGGCGGTGGTCGCTCATCAGCCGTTTGTCAAAATACCGTTCAACCCCGGCCACGCCGTGGTCATCAATATCCACTGTGCCCATAATCTGGGCGGCCATGTGGCCGAGAGGATAATGGCGGCGTTCGCCGGGTTCAAAATAGATGCCCGGAATCCCCATGCTGTTAATAGCGAGTTCCTGCTGGGGTGTGATGTTTCGGGCGATATATACAAACTGCTTGGGCAGGGAGAGTTTGCGGGTGGTGTCTTCCTCGTTCAGGTCTTTCAGAACGGTTTTCAGTTTTTTGGTGACATCCTGCGGGTCAATCAGTTCCTGCGGGTTGGCATAGACCTGCGCCACCGGCAGGGAGAGCGCGAGTGTCTGGCCGTTACGGTCCATAATGGACGCCCGGTGTACCTGCGGAAGAGAGAAGTCTCCCGCCAGACTGCCCTTGGGGTCAATTTTGGGAATTTCGGGCACCTGCGAGGCAATCTGCCGCTTTTCCGGTGCCATGGGGTGCAGAACGGTCGCCACGGACAGCTTGAGCGCCACAACAGWAAAAAGCAGGCAAAACCCGCCTGCAACGCCCAGCAATCTGACATGCATCTGGTCCCGGTGGGCGCGTGCACGAAGGTCCTCACCTGTGACGCGCACTGTGCGCGTCACAGGGGGTGGCGTATCATAATCGTGCGGCTGAACGGCCATATCGGGATGTAGTCACCTTAAAATACGTCTGAAAAAATCAGTTGGTCATCGGCACCGGGGCTGGCAGCGCATCTTCACTGTGGCTCAGCAGAGAGCCACCGCTGTACGAGGATGTGGCCCGGGCTTCAACATATCCGGCGGACGGCGTTGCGGCCCGGTGCTGCCGGGTGGCATGCCAGCTTGCCACCGTGACAGGCAGCGGATGGCGCACCTGAGAGTCCCCGTCGCTGTCCGCCAGAGAGGCTCTGGGCGTTGCCGCAGCCACACGGACCGGAGCAGGCGTGCTATGGCGCACAGGCTGCGGTGCATCAGCAGCACTTGCAACAGTAACCGGCGTGCGGGCGGCTGGCTGGCTGGTGCGCGAAGAGGCTTCCGCAATCTGGGACGGCGCAGCGCGGCGCGTTGCTGCAGGCCGTGCGGCCGGAACAGGGGCGCTGAGCTGTGCCATGCGGACAGCCACGTCATCCGTATCGTCCGCAGCCGGGCGGGGTGCATGTTCATGATGCACCGCAGGGCGGAGAACAGGCGTGGCGCGTGTCGGTGCTTCTTCGGCAACGGTTACAGCCGCACGGGGGGCAGGCACGGTGTCTTCATCCGCCACAATACGGTCCCGGCGGGCAGCCGGGGCGGGGCGGGCCGGTTTGACATCGGCCACCGCTACCACAGCCGGACG
>NZ_JACRVR010000060.1:0-9509 GCF_018811975.1 Acetobacter sp. P1H12_c
TCTATTCCAATGACGGTTTGCGCAGACATATCACTCTCTCTTTCTTATGTTCGCGGTCCCGAAAGCGGGCCGCCGTCAACTGTTCGAGACGGTGAAGAGAGGCGAGATCAGCCTGCTAGAAAACGTGGTCAGGCTACCAGGTGTTAAGCGCTGTATCTCACCTCATGAACGCCCCTGGCCAGGGGCGTTCATGAGGTCATCATAACAGGCTGGAAACACATAAGGTGTTTAGTCCCGGGATTTGATGGGGTATTATTTTCACGCGAGTGGAAGGAAGCCTTATGGGGCAGATACGTCATGGGAGCGCCACGACTACGTACGCCGTGCGAGCAGCAATACAGCGATCGCAGGCTTCGCTCGCGTCGCTGAGCAAGGAGTTCGGGATCAACCCAAAAACAGTTGCAAAGTGGCGGAAGCGACAGAGTGTCCAAGATCAGAAGACAGGCCCTAAAGAGCCGCGCTCAACGGTCCTGTCCGAGACGGACGAAGCGATGATCGTGGCGTTTCGCCGGCATACGTTGCTGCCGCTGGATGACTGTCTTTATGCCCTGCAGGCCAGCATCCCTCATCTGACACGCTCGGCTCTGCATCGCTGCCTTCAGCGCCACGGGATATCCCGGCTTCCGGATATCGAGGGAGACAAGCCCAAACGACAGCGTTTCAAACGCTATCCCATCGGCTTTTTTCATATCGATATTGCCGAGGTCCAAACTGCTGAAGGCAAGCTGTATCTCTTCGTCGCCATCGATCGGACCAGCAAGTTCGCTGTCACACAACTGGTTGAGAAAGCCGATCGGAAGACCGCCTGGGAATTCCTCGAATATCTCCTGAGCATCATTCCTTATCGGATCCATACCATTCTGACAGATAACGGCATCCAGTTCGCTGACCAGCCCCGTAACCGCAATACGGCCTGGTCTCGCCCCATGCGCTTCGACATGATCTGCGAAGCTCACGGGATCGAACATCGTCTGACGAAACCCAATCATCCCTGGACGAACGGTCAGGTTGAACGGATGAACCGGACGATCAAGGAAGCAACCGTCAAACGCTTCCATTACGATAGTCATGAGCAGTTGAGGACACATCTCAATGACTTCATGGCAGCCTATAACTTCGGGCGAAGCCTCAAGACCCTGAGTGGCCTCACACCTTACGAATATGTCTGCAAAATATGGACTTCAGAGCCAGAAAAATTCATCATCAATCCAACCCATCAAAACACGGGACTAAACAGGTTCCGCGTGACGTAACATCGGCCAACGTGTTCAGACTTGGCCAAACATCAACAGCACGTAAGCGAGCCTCCATCCACAAGTTTCGAAGCAGTACCTGCGTGCGAGGGACATGCTTCTTGGTACCATGCGCCACACTGAGGTACAGACTGATCTCTCGACGCATTTCCAGTTCCGACGGTTCTGATCCCTCGAACCAACTCATGTGGCGTTGCTTTCCTCGATTGATGCGAGTTCATCGATGGCTGCACGAGTGCGAGCGACCAAATCCAGGTCTTCCTGCGTATGCGAAAACTGCGCCGGGCTGGCCAGCCGAATAATCTGATCCATCAATTCCAATTCTTCGTGTAGCGCCTCTAGGGGCGGAAGATTTTCATCCTGTAAGGTTGACCGTGCATTGAGACGCTGGATGGTTTGGGACACGATAGCTGCGCAGCGCTCGTGCACTTGCCGATTGTTCGCCGTGTAGGTCCGGAATCCATCGAACAACGCCGTCTCGACGGATCGACGCTGATGAATACTTAGAGCGGTTCCACTTTAATCTGGCTCATATCCAGAGGCTGTAAAGAAACTGGCGCATTGACTGGGAGTGAAAGCCGGAAGCAGCGCGCCGACGGTATCCCACAGAGCACCGACAGTCCGTTCGGCTTTGGCGCGCAGCAAGGCCTTGAGTTTTGAGAAGGCCATTTCGATGGGATTAAAGTCCGGGCTGTATGGCGGCAGGAACATCAGTTCCGCCCCTGCCTGCTCAATGGCCTTCTGTATCGCCGGCAGCTTATGCGCCGGAAGATTGTCCATCACGACGATATCGCCCGGCTTCAGTGTCGGGATGAGAACCCGTTCGACATAAACCTGAAAGATCCTGCCGTTCATGGGACCATCATGCACGAAGGGCGCGGTCAGGCCTGTCAGACGCAGCCCCCCGGTGAAAGTCGTGGTTTTCCAGTGACCGTGCGGCACACCGGCGCGGCAACGCTCCCCGCGCAAGGTACGCCCGCGCAGACGGGTCATCTTCGTGGAGAGGCCGGTTTCGTCAATGAACACCAGACGCTTCGGATCGAGGTCAGGCTGGAGATCAAACCACTCCTGTCGTCGCTTCAGGACCTCCTCACGCTCCTGCTCCAGTGCATGAGCGGTCTTTTTTTGAATGTCCATCCGTGTTGCCGCAGCCAGCGACTGAGCATGCTGCGACCGATCCCGACGGCCCGTTCGCTTTCCAGACGCGCCATCATTTCGTGGAGCGTGATGTCTTTCTGCGCTTCGATCATGCCGGCAATGAACGCTTCATGCGCGTCCAGCCGTGATCCGCGCGGTTTACCCTGACGACGGGGCGTCCGCTCGCCGCTCTCACGTTCCCGACGCAGCCAGCGGATCGCCGTCGAAATCCCAACACCGAACCGTGCCGCAAGCGAGCGGGCTGACGCTCCCCCAATTCCAGCTTCCAGAACCCGCTTCCGAAGATCATCACTCAATGCTCGTGCCATCACCGTCTCCATCAAGGAAAACGGTGAATCACATCGCGCCTTCACTGTCACCTCTCGATTCAGGGTTCAGTGGAACTGCTCTAACTCCCTCCGATTGACTATTTTTTCGGTTCTGACGTGGCCCATAATTTATCAAGAAGCTGAGCAAAACACGATAGAGTTGCGTTCATAACCATTATGCAGATTCAAGAAGCGAGGTAGTCGTCCCGAAAAGTGACAGAGTGACTCGCTTCCTCGATGCTCAACCAGAATTCTGGAGAGAACATTCTATCAAATCCTGAATTGCTTCTGAAAAAAGTATTCGGAATTAATTTTTAATCTATAGTATGGTATTCTTCTCGGAATCAGGAAATAGGGTCCTAATATTTTCAATGTGCGTATAGCGCACAGTCGATGCTATGTTGATGAATGGCAGATACTATGGTTGAGTTGTCTGATAGCTGACATTCTGCTTGCCCCCCATTGCTGTCGAAATAATAAAGGTGTCTGTCATGAATGCTGTCTTTTTATCTTGCAGGGAGAGATTGAGAGCGATCCCATCATGGAGCAGGCGGAAGGGCCACTGTATCACCTGTCCGGATTGTATGCATGTGGTGCGGAGGGGCCCGAAAGTACGGGACAACTTCGTTCAAATGGGATATACATGATGCATATCCATGGGAAGGAATAGCCGATGCTGACCCGTACGACACTCTTTCTATCCAACCGCTCGCAGGCAGTGCGCCTGCCGAAGATGGTCGCCTTCGGGGAGCAGGTGCGTGACGTCGTCATTGTGTCCGAAGGTTCACGGCGGATCATCGCACCGGCCGATGCAGCGTGGGATGATTTCTTTGCGGCTCCCGGGGTGGATCTGGGGGAGCGGAACCAGCCGGCCATGCAGGAACGTGAGGCGCTCTGAATGCTGCGTTACCTGCTGGATACGAACCTCTGTATCCGGGTGTTGCGGGATAGGCCACAGGGGTTGCGTCCGAGGTTCAACAGCTGTGCGGAGGAACTCTGCCTCTCGGACGTGGTTCTGTATGAGCTGCTTTATGGCGCGGAACGCTCGTCAGATCCCGTGCGCACACGGCGTGAAGTCGAGCACTTCGCGGCAAGGCTGGCAGTCCTGCCATTCGACAGTGAAGCGGCTGCCCATACGGCGGATATTCGGGCTGCTCTTGAACGGAATGGCCGTATCATAGGTCCCTATGATCTCATGATTGCCGGGCATGCCCGGAGCAGAGGGCTGATTGTGGTGACCGGCAATCTGCGGGAATTTCAGCGGGTGGAGGGTCTTCGAACCGACGACTGGCTGGCTGACACGGTCTGACCGAAAGAGGTCGCAGCGAGATAGAATATTGATAAAAACGATTGTTTATCAATCGACTATGTCATGCAGCGAGCCTCTCTACGAACCCGCTGACAAGCAGCAGCTTTCTTTGGTTGCAGGCCCCCGCAACCACTTCCATCATAAATCACTCACAATCGACGTCTGATCGCCATGAAATACTGGCATATCAGACAGTTACATGCGTCCCGACCTTCGAAAGAGGGCCGGGCGATTGCGCGCATCCGCATCGTGCCATGGCCAACAGGGCCGCCTCAACCGGTTTCTCAGATCCGTTCAGAACGAAACTTGGAAACCAATGAGGAATATCATCATGCGCGATGACGCAGTGAGAATGCTGTCGGGGCCAAACCAGAGGGAATGGTTGGCACGCAATACCAGATATCAGCCAAAGACTGACCGTCTTCTGGTATGGAACATCATTACCTGGCGGTGGTGTCTGGCCACTACGGAAAATATCCTGGAACTCTGTCCGCTGTCCGTCCGAGGCTTCGGTGATCCAGGCGAGATATGGAAGGATGTCCGGAGTAAGGCCAGTAGGCAGCCTTATGATCTGCAGCAGCGCGGCGACTCTCCCGTACATAATGAGGAAAAACGCAGGGAATGGCTAAGGGAAAGCCGGCGACGGAAATGCCTTCCCGAACGCATTGAAATTTTCAACGTGATACAAGGCCGGTGGATGGCGGTCACTCAGGAGAACCTGGCGGAGCATTACGCCCGCGGCTATTGGGAACCCATCGGGTTGGGTAAAGCATGGGAGGAAATCGAGACCGGGGCGATTGCTAACCCGGAAGCAGAGTTGACCCTTCGTGAGCACGCTGAATTTCTGGCCGAGCATCTGTTCGGGACACTGCGAAAAACGTCTGAAACTCCCGATGAGCGTATCTCGATCATCGCAGAGGAGTTTTATTCCTCACGGGAAGAGCAGGAGCGGGCGCCACCACTACCAGCTCCTCCTCAGCAGCTTCCGACATTCGAGGAGCGGCCCGACGCCCGGATGCCCGAAGTGCTCGAAGTCTGGGCTACCTCTCAAAAAGGTCACATCACCTCACGGTTGGTGGTCGAAGGTTTACTTCAGTATCAATGGCCATTGTCTACGATCCATCAACGGGCACTTGCTCAAGCCATGCGGCAGGCTGGATGGACCTCGCGGAGAAATGCGACAACGAGGTTCTGGGTTAAAAACGCTTGAGGAAGATATCGCCCTTCCACGTGAAAATATCAGCGGGGAAGGGCAATTATGGGGGGCGAACGGAATGTCTGATATCGGGAAGCAATAGCCGAAAGCAGTCATTCGCAGCACTCAGGTTCACGGAGCTTACCGGTCCATCCCATTCGTTTAGCGTCCAATTGTGAGCTCCCAAGTGCGGACCTGCAGCTTCCATACCCGATCACACAGCAACGACTGCGCGACGGCCAACGTTCGTCGATAGTCTGACTCACAAAAGCCCGAAGCGACCTTCGGTCGGGTTTCCTGTGAATATCGTAAGATTCAACCCCTCGAGTTCGCTGTCAGGTGGATGCTGATTCTCAATGACTATTACTTGGCTGCCATCGCCATGGTGTGCCTTAAGATAGCTGTAGAACCGCTCCTTCAGATCTGTACCCTGTAGCGCGGTGTCCTCATCGCCCTCAGGCTTGAAGTAGGCTAGAAGCGGGGAGTCCAGCACTAGGAAGCCTGGATGCGGCAGACCATGTTCCTGACAATATTCAAGCAAGGCGATCGAAACGGCGGCATGCGTTATCGCACGCAAGCCCTTACCGCGACTTCCTCTTGGTTTTCCGTCGATGACAAAATCACTTGCATTTTTGTCGTAATGGACACGGCATTCACCAGGAAAATTCCACGCTTTGAGAATTTGCTCGACCTTCAACGAGAATCGGTGGGCGACAGCCTCTGAGAATCCGACTGCGACCTTGGTCTTCTCAGCAGGTTCGGCCGCGACATCATCCAGATCTGCGCGGCGTGCTTCGAGCTTGTCTCGCCGATCAAAAAGAGCCAAAAATCCACGGACGGCTGACCGCGTCTCGATGATGTCGGTGAACTTTGCTCGAGCAGCTTCCACTTCGGGCGCCATAGTCTGCCGGATGTCGCCATCGACGGTAGCGTAGGCTTCTACGACCGTTGCCTGCAAATCTTCGAGGTGATCTTTTTCGGCCCGCAGTTGGGTTACTGTGGAGGCGAGTTCCTCAGAGAGTCGCTCGATTTTTCCAATTTCGGCCGTCGCCGCTTCAACGATTTCCGCGACATTTCCGTCGCAATCAGCGTCGGCATGCTGAGCTTCGGGCCCTGCTCCGCATAGCGGACAGGCCACGCGCTCGACGTAGGCGAATAATGTGCCGCTCTCTTGGATTGCCTGCAGGCGATCACGGTCAACTGCGTAATGCTCCCGAAGAAGTTCGAAGCGGGCGAGCAACTCACCAATCTCGTCGAGCCGGTTGGTAATTTCACGCGATTGGTTTGCCAGCTCGCGGCGCTGAGACATCCGATCTTCGAGGTTCAGCTGCGCGTCTGCCACGCTGTTCCGATGTTCAGCTGCGGAGGTTTCGAGCCTTTCGAGTTGCGCTTCCAACTCGGCTTTCTCTTCTCCCATATCGGTAATTTCCGACGCGAGATCCGCGATTAGTTCGTCGAGCAGCATGAGTTGTCCTGTCTGGTCTGGCTCGTCAGCCGTGACGGACACAACAGCGGAATCATCGATCCCAGTTAGCAACAGCTTGATGGTGGCGAGTTCGGCCGTCTTAAGGGTGTACTGCCCACCCCAGAATGGCGATCCCTTGTGTTGAATTTCACCTTCTTGCACAATTACGAGGCGGGCTAGGTTGCGGAAGCTGAGACTGTTGGTCGTGCTCTTCGCGCTGCTCTTCAGGATCCGCTTGCCGAGGAGGCCTATTTTTTCGAGCAGAAATCCTGACACATTATCAATGCGCTCATGTGCATGCGCTTGACGTAGCGTATGAGCGGTATCGCCTTGGCGAAGAATGAAATTCCCGCCCGAGATCGCACGCTCGAAAGTCCATGATTCGGATTCGGGACCGGACAGACCCAGATATAAAGCACTGTAGCCCTCCCTTTCCGGGATCTCCTTCAGGTCGGAGCCGCCGAGCATGAAGTCGATCGCCTCAGCAAGAAAGGATTTGCCGGTGTCCGATGCACCACAGATAACGTTGACGCCACGAGAAAAGCTAATCTCAGCGCGCTTAGAGGGGCCTGAAAAACCCAGTTTATCCAGACGGAGATAGCCACTCATACGCGAGGCCCTCGAAGCTGACCAGGCTGGAACTGGCTAGTCCATTTCTCAAAGAAACGCTGAGTAATCGTGCGGATCGCATCGGTGGTCATATGGCCAAATGCTTGAATAACCCAGGCCGCTCGCGCCCTCAACTCAACCGAGTATGGTGCACTCAATGCTGCCATGTAAGGTGCCGCAGCCTCGCCTGCACGGTAAAGTATCCCATCTGGGCGCGCTACCCGCTCGACCAACCCCCGGCTCGCCATCAGAAGCAATCCCTTTTCAATGATTTCCCTACGAACCAGAAGTTCGCCAGCGCGCATCGGCAATGGCACGTGCAGGCTGTCTGGACCTCCAGCGTCGCTGGAATGCACAACAAGGTAATCAAGCTCGACAAGCCGCTGCAAATCGCAGCCATTCGGATGGGCAGCCTCCAAGATCGCAAGGGCGCGCACGCCCGTTTCCAAAGGGCTGTTAAACGGGCTCAGCCGCTTACTCATCTGTCGGTATCCAATAAAGCCGGTCTTCATTCGCAAGCTGGTGGCAAATGCCTTGCCGGTCCTGAACGCGTGTGGCGGGGGCTAATGGATTGGACGTTAAAACAACCTGCGCCGCTTGCGACACGGTGGCCTTCATACGCTCGAACCCTGTTAGATGCGAACCCTCGCATATGTCGACGACACCCTGAAAGACTTCCTCCTGCAAAGCGTCGAACGTCCCTTCAGGCACGGTGTCCCGCGAGAAATTCCTTAGCGCTTCCGCGCTGTAAAAGCGTTCACGTTGCCTGCTGAAGTCACGGTGAAGCTGTTGCTTCGAAGCGAGGGCGGTAACGTCCGGCAACTGTTCACCTAGGTGGTCCCCATAGGCATTGAGGAGTTGCCGAATATACCGGCTCTCGTGTTCAGCAGGCTCAGCCGGCGGAACATGTGAAGCTGGGCGTGGTGGAAGGCCGCCGCCGAAACGGATCGCATGGAACTTGGTGGTTTCATGCTGGGCGATCAGTTCCAATACGCTTTTGGACCCGAAGATCGAGAAATCAAACGCATTGAAGTAGGAGAGAAGACTGCCCGTAAGTGCCACATCTGCCGTCTTAGTGATTTCGTGCCGACACTGCCTTTCCCAGGCGTCCCGGGTGCTCTCCTTCAGACTCATCGGGTCAAGGAGAAGTTTTGCAGCGGTTGTGCCGACGTCTTTGCTTGCGGCGAAGTAGTGCTTTCTCGGCACGGTAAACTCACCGAGCCACGAATAGTAGATGATCTTCCCGATTTCGACATGAATATCTGAAGGACGTAACGGATGATCGTAACGCTTGCACTGGTAATTGTCCCATGGAGCGCTGAACCCTGCGGCGGCGGTAAAACCGGTGACGTCGAGCCCCATGTCGCCAGCGCCCGCAAAGCGTCGCACGATCGCATAACCCTTGAGCGAACTCGCCCACTCCTCCGTGAAGCCTTCCCAGTCATCCGGAGAAAAGACCTGCACACGGATGGCTTTCGGGATCGGTAGACCGGCCTGCACATGATCGGCTGAAGCGACTTCCGAAATCGCTTTCGGCGCGATCGACTTAAAATCAGAATTTGCAATCAAAGTTGCCAATCCCCCGAACCCCTTTAAACCAGAAATAACATATGCTTACAAACAAAGTTATCGCAAGATGGGCTCCCGAGAGATCAATTGTGTTGGTGATCTCAATGAAAGGGGACGATAAGGCTGAACGAGCGGCGGTGATCATGTCCCACCTCCGGGGCGCGCACTGTGCGGAATGAGGGCGCCAAAGGATCGCTAATCACTTCCGTGTAGCGTCCGGAATTTGCGGCGAGGCGCTCCGAAGCTGTCGGTCGGTTAGGTCCCAAACGCGGTTTATCGCGGTTCACCTAAAAACGTCTGCTTTCGGGCAGCCACCATCACCACTTCGATGTCTGACTTGAAGGCGTATCCTGCCTGTCTGCTTCATATTCCTTGAGCAGACAGGCAGCACAGAGGGGGAGACCGGAAGGTCGGCTTTATGTTTGAAGGCAGTAAAAAGCGGCCATGGAAATTGAAAGGAGATGTCTTGCTGTCGTTCGGCATACTGTTTGCTATGATGGCGCGATGACTCGCAAGAAGCCCATAAAGATTGCATTAACCAAGCAAGTGCCCCCTTCCAGATGGCAGGAGTGGAAAAAGATATTTCCTTTGCTTGGTATCATCGTGTTTCTGTTTTCTGGGGCTGCGGGACTGAGACTATTTC
>NZ_JACRVR010000061.1:0-9377 GCF_018811975.1 Acetobacter sp. P1H12_c
AAACTGACGGTTCCCCCCAACATCACTCTCCTACCGCTTCCACCACGGTCACCTGAACTGAACCCGGTGGAAAACGTCTGGCAGTTCATGCGTAATACATGGCTCTCAAACAGAATCTTCAAAACCTATGACGATATCGTCGATATCGCCTGCCATGCGTGGAACCAGCTCACCGACCAGCCATGGCGCATTATGTCTCTCGGATTGCGCGACTGGGCTCATGGGTCATAGCAAAAGCAAATTGGTATAATACCGCTTTGGGGGGATTGTGTTGAAAAAGTCAGATTGAGGTGTCCGCTCAGGATTTTGTATGCAATTGGGAATGAAAATTCCCCATGATTACAACGCTCTATACGTTATGATATCGAACCTAAATGTTGATGAGAAACTCCAGCGGGACTTTTTCAACACTATCGGGGGAGACCGGAAGGTCGGCTTTATGTTTGAAGGCAGTAAAAAGCGGCCATGGAAATTGAAAGGAGATGTCTTGCTGTCGTTCGGCATACTGTTTGCTATGATGGCGCGATGACTCGCAAGAAGCCCATAAAGATTGCATTAACCAAGCAAGTGCCCCCTTCCAGATGGCAGGAGTGGAAAAAGATATTTCCTTTGCTTGGTATCATCGTGTTTCTGTTTTCTGGGGCTGCGGGACTGAGACTATTTCGATACTCCTGCAGTGTTACAGGAGTATGTCGAGCGTTTCTCACCTCATATTGTCGGCCTGACCGGCTCCGAAAGTCAGCTTCAGCCGGTTATGAAGGCCTTTCATGTCTCAGCACGACGTCATGCCCCCAATGGCTCAGGCTACCTCGTCGATCATAGTTCACTTCTTTATCTCATGGATGGACACAACCATCTGGTTGGCATGATCCCCGTTGATGCCAGTGCCCATCAGATTGCAAGCGAACTCAGACGGCTCTTGCCATCCCCGTGATGTCAGGTCGGACCTAATCTCGCAAACATCCGGTTTGCGAGAACCAGAACAAGTACTGCGGCCCCCAGTTCTGGTAGAAGCAGCCCCAGAATGACAAGGGTCATCATACCAACCATTCCATATTTTTGAGAGGGCAAGGTGGGTGGAGCCCCCAAGGAACCCACAGGTTTGCGTTTAAGCCACAACACTGTTGCTGCACAGCTCATCATCAGTAAGCCGACTGCCACTAAAAGGTTAATGGCTTGGTTCATCTTTCCAAAAAGCTGGCCTTCATGCGCCGCAACGCCGTAGCCAACGATCCGATCCATAAAGCCTTTCTCGGCAAACGTTTCCTGTTTCACCACATGGCCGTCGGGTGTTACTGTCACACTTTCCCGCAAAGGTCGGTTTTGCGTGTCGGAACGCACAGTCCATAGAGAGGCAGACGGCGTAATGATGACCGGAGCTGGCAGGGAAAGAGTGCTCGCAGTCTGTACAACAGTATTCAGACTGCTTAACAAGTCTCCTTCCGGAAAAGAAGTGGAGACGGTTGGCATGTCCATACCGGGCATATCCATGCTGCCTGTTGCAGGCCGCTTCTGTGATTGTCCGACCGGGTGCCCGGCAATGACCGCTGCGGCTGGCACAGCGCCAATTTCCCAGTCTTTGACGGAGGTCAGGCGACCAACCGTGTTTTCGACCGATTGCAGGGCATGTCCCCAGACGAAGGACCACGGTAGACCGGATACCAGAAACAGCACCAGAAACACGGACGTCCAAACACCAGTGACAGCATGGAGGTCTCGCCATCGGGTTCGCCCCTTTGTTCCAAGGCGTGGATAGACAACGCCCGCCAGTCCACTCTGATGGCGCGGCCACCAGAGCAGCACGCCTGTCACAATGAGCACAATGGTCCATGATGCAACCATTTCCATAATGACAGAACCCACATTTCCCAATAGCAACTGGCCGTGCAGCCTAAAAACAAGCCGTTCAAATCTGTTCTCCTCCAGAACAGTTTTCAGAACGGTATGGGTATTCCTGTCCACATAGACGCGCACCGCTTCTCCGTCCGGCTTGCTGACAAGAGCACGCGTCGCACTCTGCAAAGTCCGGGGAAGTTCATAAGCCAGAAAAGCCCCCTGCGGCACTGCGGATAAAGCTGCCTGAACGTCCCGTTGGGGAGAGGGCGACAAGGCTATGGGCAGATGGTCATATCGCCAGTCAATCCAGTCATCAATCTGGGGTTTGAAAAGATAAACTGTCCCGGTCAGAGAAAGAAAGGCCACAAAAGGTAGGCAGAACAGCCCTGCGAAGAAATGCCAGCGCCAGAGCGTGCGACGGTCTGGCCAGAGGGTGGCACTGTGCATGGTCATGGTACTACCCCTCAAAACCTGATCCGCACGCCGCCAAAATACGCACGGGGCGAACCCGCGTAGATGGAGCCTGTGCTGTTCATGAGTGTCATAGCGTCGGCCTGCTGACCATTGGCCTGCAGTTTATCGCTGATGTTTGTCGCCCCCGCGATATAGGTCTGGTTGGCGACGTTCTGTACCTCGAAATACCAGTGCAAACGATGCGCCCAGCCAAACCGGGCAGGGGGATCATAATGTATTTCAAGATTAAGCAGCGCATACCCCGGCGCTTTCAGGCGATTGGCGTTATCCAGCCAGTAAGAATCACGCCACGTGACTTCCGCGTATCCGCCCAGTCCTTCCAGTGGACCGTCAGGCTGGTCGTAGAGAAAGCGGGCATTGAGGAAATTGGGAATGACCCCGGGGATATAATGCCCTTTACGGCTGAAGCTGTGTGAGAGCGTGCTGTTGGAAAGAACTTCGGTATAATTGGTATAAATCTGGTTATCATAGGTGTAGCTCAGTTTAACCCGACCGCCGGGAAGCATTTTGGGCAACGGCTTCCACTCCACCCCCAGAACAACACCACGATGTTCGGACGCGGGTGCGTTAAAAGTGTAGGAACCAACGGTGTTGACACCGGCAGACTGGCTGACCAGTTCGTTCTTATAAAACTCGTAAAAACCTGTTGCCTGAATGCTGATCGTCGAAGAGGGATGCCAGTCAGCGCCCAGATCAATGCCGACACTTGTCTGGCTTTTCAGTTGTGTATTGTTCCCGTATTCCCCCTGTGGCGTAATGAAAAGATTGGAAGAGGATGGGGTGCCATAGGCTGTGCCAACACGGGTATGAAGCGTCCAGTCTTTTGATGGCGTATAAATCAACGCGCCTTCTGGCGCGAGATTGAAATAGAAACGATTGGCTGTGATGGCCCGCTGGGTGTTGAGCGTTGCGGAGTAGCCATAGAGTGTTTCGGTTGCGCCAATATCGGAATATGTGCCGCCAAGCCCGGCGACAATGTGCCAGTCGGGTGCAAAATGCCAGTCTTCCTGAAAGCGCGCTCCGAGATTCCACTGGTGCCCGTAGCTTTCGGAATTCATGGCCCCTCGTGTTGCACCGCCCAGGGGCATGATGTTGTAAGTCTGTGAACCAAAATCGAGATAATCAAAATTCACGCCAGCAAATGTTTCCAACGCTCTGCCAGCAAGTTGCGCATGGTTGGTTATGTCGCTGCTTACATTATAGGAATTATAAGGACCGACATACGCCATAGGGGACGTTGGCTGGTCGATATGGCGCTGATCGTATGTAAACTGGTTTCGCCACATTGTGTAGCTGTTGAAATCATGCTCCCAGCGCAGGCCAACCACCGTGCGCCGATCAAAGCGCCCCAATCCTGCGGATTCAGGACTCATAGCAACCTTCGCGCCATAGCGACCATTGACCAGCAGATTGACGGACGCGCATCCGGCTGCCGCGCTGGACGCATTGACGCACCCCTGCTGGTAGGGATTGGCCCGATACTGGTTGAGGGACAATCTTGCTGGCAGAAAAGCATCCGTGACGTTGTTGACGAATTTCAGGATAAGACGATCCGATGACGTCAGATTGACACGAAGCCGCACATTTTCTGTCGAGGTATTATAACGACTATTGGCAATGAATCCGTTTCCGCGCACATCGCTGCCGAAGATCATCAGGTCATAGCGGTTATTGCCAAAACCGAGCGTTGCATAGTTGTTGAACATCCCGAAACTGCCGAAATCGGAGCCCAGTTCCAGCCCGTGAATATCTGTTCCCTTCCGGGTGCGGAAATTGATGGCGCCGTTGATGGCATAATTACCATACAGGGTTGAGGCAGGCCCCTCAAAAACATCGACACCCTGATAAGCATGGGGGTCGATCAGATCGGCCCGGGCAGTCCCGTCGGGCTGGGTCATGGGAAAGCCGTCTTCCAGCACCTGCAGATTCTTTAGGCCATAGGACTGACGGTCTCCCGACCCACGAATGGAAATATTCGTATCGCGGGGGCCATTTCCCTGCGTAAAGCTGACACCGGGAATGGTCACCACCATATCGGCAACGCTCTGGCCAACCTGGTTCGCGAAATTACTTCTGTCAGAACTATAAGTCGTCTGGCCTGCCGGACGCGTAAGGGCAGACGACCGGCTTAATCCCGTTACAAGAATCTGTTCGGTTTTGACGGGGTTTTTGTGGGTTTTGATTACAGAAGGAGCATGTTGACTCAAAGGCGAGCGGGGCTTCTCTGCACCGATGGCAGCGTGTGGAGTGCTGGCCAAGAAAATGGCGGCAGCCGTAAGTGTCCCGTAAAACGGAAGTGAAAAACAAGACGTACGAAACATGTGAAGGAACCTGAAGAGACAGCACAAAATGCTCACCTGCATGGTAGGTGAGCGGCTCTTTCAATTCAGATCAGGCAGGAGGTCCCTGCGGGCAGAGAGAAGTCCGTTTTGGTGTTGGCGGCCCCCGAATGGATGTGAACATCCATGACTGACGAATGGCAGCAATACGTAAGTCCACAAAAAGACAGAAAACGATGCTTATAATAAGCAGATCCAATGCCTCGGACAGAAGAAAGCCGTCATCGTCGGGAGCGGTTGAGTGATGGTTCTGTCCGTCTGGATCAGACGATGTGTTCTGAGCATCGCAAAGAATGCTCAGCTGTGTAAAAGTTTTGAGGGGATCGTCGATCAGTGCTGTTGGGGAAGCAATTCCGCCAAATGTCAGGCGTGCAATCAGTGCAAGCAAAACGAGAGGCCAGAAGGCCAGCAGGTAAGCTGAACTGTGAGCACGTGGAGTCATGCGTCACCGTTACATCAAGTTTTCTCTGTTAACCAGTCCATACCGGTCGCTTCAATCCTACCATTCAATAGCGACATCCCTGATCTTTGAGCAGTATTGCATGTCTGCTTTCAGAAAACGTAAATTGCCCCCGAATGACCGACAAGAGGCGATTACTGCACGTCTGCTTTTGTATCACTGAGCTGACAGGCATGTCAGGACGGAAACGAAAGGTCAGCTTTCGAATATCATCTGGCGCAAAGCAGACAAGCTTCTGCTTGATCATTACCAAAAAGCTGCGGAATGAAATCTATTATTCCACTCCCCGCCGACTATAACCGGGCGGTACACCAACAATACGTTTGTAAGCGCGGCTGAAAGCTGCCTGAGACTTATAACCCAGTTGGTCGGCAACGCTCTCGATAGACATTCTGTCGCAAGCAAGCCAAGTCCGGGCAATGCGCATTCGCAGTTCTCCAGCGTAACGCAAAGGTGAAACGCCAATCACCTCCTGGAAGCGCTTTGCAAACACCGATCGTGAAAGACCACTTTCAGTTGCCAGTTCCGCCACAGTCCAGTCGTGTCCGGGATGACGATGCAGGGCAAGAATAGCGCGGGACAGTTTTGGTTCCCGAAGAGCCGTTACAAAAGCAGAACTGTTGCCGCAACCGCATTCAACCCAGCCCCGGACAATGACTGCCATTACGACATCTGCCAGACGTGCGAGGATGCCAGCATCTCCTATGCGTCCGACACGCGCCTCCTGCTCCATGGCCGCTAAAATCGGCATGAGTTCGTCGTAACGCTGGCTTGTAGCGTCAATCATCATGATTTCCGGCATCAGGGGGACAAGCCCATGAAGGCCACCGAGATCAAATTCCATGCAGCCACTGAAGAAAATCGTGTGAGGTGTGCCGCTAAAGCAGCCTTCTACGGCACATACGGTTTCGCTGAGGGTAGTGACATCGCAGTGATCGATATCCTGAACCGGCACTGCCGGATCAGAGAATATCTGATGGGCACTTCCCTGCGGAAGAAAAACCGCATTGCCAGCTGAAAGTGTCTGAATCTCACAATTTTCGGTCCGAAGTTTTCCCGTGCCGGTCGCCATGAAATGGAAATAGGCGCAACCGGGTTTTGCCCTGAAAGCAAAACCAAAAGAGGCTTCAGCATAAACACGACGATACTGAAGCCCGCGCAGACGCATTCCGAGAAGCAGTTCATTCATGAGATCTGAGGATGGGGCGATCTGGTCCAACGCTAAAAATATTCCGGTGTTTTGATCAAGAAAAACGGATTATCAGTCATAGATCGTCCCGCGCATGCCGTCTAGCTTAGGTTGCAAAGTCAATTCTAAGGACGTTTTTCATGAGTGACGAATTTCTAGAGACCTCTGGATCTGACATCGCCAGTATAGAGAACATTGAGCCGACATCTCCCGCATGGATGGCCGTCTTTTCACTGGCAATGGGGGTTTTCGGGCTTCTCACAGCCGAGTATCTGCCCGCAAGTCTTTTGACACCCATGGCAGCGGGACTAGGTGTTTCAGAAGCTCTAGCCGGACAGGCTGTAACTGTAACGGCTGTGATCGCCATGTTTTCGGGACTATTGACTGCAAGCCTGACGCGACGGGTCGATCGCCGCATTGTGCTGCTTGCATTCAGTGTGTTGATGATCGCGTCCAACCTTTTCGCCGCTTTGTCATCCAGCCTCTTCGTACTGCTCACAATGCGGGTCCTGCTGGGCATTGCCTTGGGAGGATTTTGGAGTATGGCAGCCGCAGTGGCGATGCGCCTTGTGCCGGCACCACTTCTGCCGCGCGCTTTATCCATCATTTTCAGCGGAATTTCTGTGGCAACCGTCGTCGCCGTGCCACTCGGTAGTTATCTGGGTGGAGTATACGGGTGGCGAATAGCCTTTTTAGCGGCGGCGGCACTCGGTGTTCTAACTCTGGCTTTCCAATTTTGCACGCTTCCGCCCCTGAAACCGACCAGTCCCGCCCGTTTAGGAACCATTCTGGATGTCCTGCGCCGACCTGGCATTGGTGTGGGGATGCTGAGCTGCACCCTTGTCCATACGGGTCAGTATGCCCTGTTCACATATATCCGACCGGTATTGGAGAGTGTGATGATGATCAATGTCAGCGGTATGGCGCTGGTGTTATTGGCCTTTGGATTGGCCAACTTCATTGGAACCTTGATTGCAGGATGGGTGCTGGAGCGCAGCCTTCGCGCCACCCTCGTCATCATGCCCCTTCTGATTGGAGCAGCAGGTCTGGGGCTGATTTTCCTACCAACTGGGATAACAGGGCAGGTTCTTCTGGTGGTCCTGTGGGGAATGGCCTTTGGTGGCGTCCCTGTCGCGTGGTCGAACTGGGTTGCTCATGCGGTCCCCGATCAGGCTGAAAGCGCCGGCGGGATGGTGGTCGTCTCCGTACAGTCCGCCATTGCGGCAGGGGCTGCCGTGGGTGGCCTGATGTTCAGTGTCGGGGGGGTGATAGGTGTTTTTGGTGTCGCCAGTGCCATTCTGCTGTTTTCAGCTTTGCTGATCGCACTTCGGGTCAGGACAAGTCCATATCATGCGATCTGACAGGAAAGCAAAAATAGATCTTCAAGTATCTGCCATTTTAAAGATGCTGCGGACCTCTTCGGGACAGGTGATCGTACAGCGCCTTGGCGGGCGCGGTGAGATCGTTTTCATCGCGCACACACAAAGACAGGCGGCGTGTCGCCCATTCGTCTAACAGCCGGACTAGCTTGATCTGTGTCGCCCGTTGGCAACGTCGCGCGGCAGATTCAGGAATGATGCCGACGCCCGTCCCAGTTCCTGCCATCCGACAAATGCCTTGGAAGCTGCCAAGACGCACACGCATCTTCATCTTCGACCCGAGGCGGGATGCCTGATCTTCGATATGATCCTGCAGAGCACCGCCCGCCATGCCGATGAACTGATCTCCAAGCAGGTCGGCGAACCGTACCGCTCTATTCCCGGTCAACCGATGCTCTCTGGACGCCACGATAACGAGGCGGTCGATCGCGAAGGGCCGCACGATCAGATCACCCGTGTCGACCGCGCTGGACAGTATGCCGATCTCAGCAAAGCCTGCGCTGACACTTCTGGCGATCTCACCGCTCCCGCGCTCCTTCAGGTCAACGTCGATCTGGGGATGAGCAGCCATCCAAGGGGCAAGGCTCCCAGGTAGGAACTCTGTAATCGCGGCGGTGTTCGCGAAGACGCGTACCGAAGCCCGCAGCCCCTTGGCATATTGTCTGATATCGCCCCGCATTTGGGCCATTTGGTGCAGGATCGTGCGGGCATGGTGTGCCAGCATCTCCCCGGCTTCGGTCAGCGCTATGCCGCGACGCCCCCGAATAAGAAGAGTCACTTCTCCCGCCGCCTCCATATCGCGGAGCCGGTCGCTGGCAGCCGGGTATACCCGGCCAATGCGTCGAACCGTTTTTGGCTAATTGGGGTCATGGTATGCGCCCGTGGTAGCTCCGTGCTGCCCTTGCACGCTTTAGGGACCGCGGAGTGTCGAAGTTTCAGTGCTTTTACACGGAACGAGCGTCCGCTTCAAAGCTGAACCGGTAGTTTTGTGAATGCCCGCGAAAGAAGCTTTTTTATCCGTAGAACAACGGTCAAGTTAACCTACACAGAGTAGTGTTAAAATGAATCGATAATTTCCCACTTTCCATAAAATCCAAACGGACCAACCCACCCCTTGGAAAGCATTTTCTTCATTTTTACTGTGTAAATATTCATCATAGAACAATATTTTCCCCAAAGCCTGACCGTGAACTGACCCTCCCGTTGGATATCGTCAGCATCACGTCCGCAAGGATAACGTGCCCAACTCTCGTTCCCTTCCGAAAGTGCCTCAAACACCCATCGGTCGCGTGCTTTGTATGGAATACATGATGTGCGGTTAGCCAAGCTCCAGAGGTTATGAGTGGTGATTTTTGATATAAATCCCTCTTCAATCAAGGAGGGATCCTCATAGACAAGGAATGCCTTAAGCATGTTCTCCATCGCGAAGGCCGCAAGCAAGAAAGTAGCTCGGTTAGAGCAGTTCCACTGAATCCTGAATCGAGAGGTGACAGTGAAGGCGTCTTGTGATTCACCGTTTTTCCTGATGGAGAGGGTGATGGCACGAGCATTGAGTGATGATCTTCGGAAGCGGGTTCTGGAGGCTGGAGCTGCGGGAGCATCGGCCCGCTCGATTGCGGCGCGGTTTGGTGTTGGGATTTCGACGGCGATCCGCTGGTTGCGTCGGGAACGTGAGAGCGGCGAGCGGACGCCCCGTCGTC
>NZ_JACRVR010000062.1:0-7539 GCF_018811975.1 Acetobacter sp. P1H12_c
TAATGTCTGGGCAGATACAGCCCCGTTCAAAAGCCAATGAGGCCTTCATGGAGAAGCATGGCTTTGTCTTCAAGGTTCACAGGAAAAAGCCTCATCTTAAGCCGATGCCACGACATATCCAGAAATCGAATGCAGGAAAATCCGTTATCCGGTCGCGTGTCGAGCATATTTTTGCTGATCAGAAGTCACAGACGGGACTGTTCGTCCGAACCGTAGGCATAACGCGAGCCACCATGAGGATCAGGCTAGCCAATATCGTCTACAATATGCGCCGCTTTCTCCTCCTGGAGCGGATTAACGCGATCGCGTAGCAATCCAGGGCATAAGACCCTCACTCTGCTCAAAACGCAGGGTGAAAATTAGGTCCACGAACCAGCAATCAACACGACAAAAAACTGAAATCAGGCAAAAGGAGAAACCATCAACGGTTCTTCGAACCCTCCAAATTGTTCAACGTCTGGATAACCAGAATTTTGAACATCAGCACTGGATCAAACGGAGGACGGCCGCCTTTGCTTCCGTCTGAATAGGCCAGTGCCTTGGTCAGCTCCGGACGGAACGCCTCAAAATCCACAGTCCGGGAAAACGCTTCAAGTTGATCACCAAGCCCGCTCAAACGAGAAAGCCGCTCTTCAACATCAAAGAAACCGGACTGTTTCATGTCGCCACTCCTCCAATAAAAACCGGAAAAATGGAATCACGGAGAGGGCCTCAAAACCAAGAGGGTTTTCGAACTCTCCTCCTCCGTGCTATATGTTTAAAAATACAGACTATATTTAGGAAAAGAATGCAAAGATTGTGTCTGGCAGTAATGGCCTCTATATATCTTTGCAGTCTTTTTCACAAAAGAGGATCTGGAATTAAGGAGGGGAGCCCCCTAAAGCGGTATATTCAGCAGGAACACCACAGAATGTAATTAATTCTGTTGGAATAAGATTATAGTGTACGTGTTTGCCCGCTCTAATCAGATGATTATAAAGTGGTGCGATATAGAGTTCAGGTAAAGACGGAGCCTTTCGTTCCTGTGTCAGTGCATCAAGAAAAGACGAAGAACTGGCAAAATGATAGAGACCATCACAACACAAATCGGAAATAGGTTGTTTTTCTGTGGTGCGTACCACTAATGGTTCATCATATCCTTTCCGAGGTTCAACGTAGGACCAGTTTGCGCCTTCGCCACGAAAAACCTCCAAATATCCGGCTGAGTGTTTGAACCAGTTTGTTTCAGGAAAATGGAAGTCTTTGCGGAATGTATCAATGTTGAAAATAGTCAAAGGTGTTTGTTCGTTGAGGGAGGCTTTTTTAATGCCAATTTCTACTGTTTCTGCCTGACCAGTGGTTTCATTATCCAGAACAACAATACGGATATCACGAATACCTAACTCTTTTGTTTCTTTTCGAATAAAGTCAGGTGTATCTGCGATCGTTCGTGCGATGAAAACGAAGGGAAGCTGTTCGAAGTAGCGTGAAAAACTTTCTACCGAATGTTTGAATACACTTTTGCCATGCAAAGGCAGCATATATTTAGGTTTGGTATAGCCAGCCTTCGTAAAGCGGCTTGATAGGCCCGCCATAGGAATAATGATCATGATTACCTCTTGTCCAAGTCAGAAAATAGTCTCAACGCGTTTGCAATAAAAGCTGTTTGCCGATCTGGCCGGTCAGCATGCAAAGGAAGCATGCTGACGAATAATGAAGCTGTCATAGCACCAATTTCTGGACTGGATGGGGAAATACCCGCAATGGTCAGCTCAGAAAATTGTTTTTGTAACCAAATACGTTGGTTTGATGGAGGAAAATCCAGAGAGAAACTGTACATATTCTGCTGTGTTAACTGGTAACGTCCAGCGATAATAAGGTCGTACAAACCATTAATAGAGTGGCAAAACTTTGCGATATCATAACGGATATCTCCATGGATATCATGTTTTCCGTTAGTAACGTATCCTCTCGGATCAATAACAGAAATGCGATTATTGCGTGAATTGTATAGAATATTACTAAAACAAAAGTCGCCATGCATAATAGTAGATGGCTCTGTCGTATCCTGATCTGGAAGCATCTCTTCCAGTAGGGTAGCTAATTGTACTAGAGAAGGCATGGGTTTGCCATTTAAAGAAAGTGGCTGCTCAATATTAAAACCACTTTCTTGGGCGTAGCGCTCAAGCCGTTCGAAGGTTTTTGTTCCCATGAGTTGGCTTGTATAATGGGCGCGTGGCTGAGTTCCTTTGTGGGAAGCGCAAACATCTAGGAACTCTGTGCAGGAACTGAGTATTTTTCGCCATGATGCTTGCCCAATACTTGAGAAAACAAAGAGTTCTGAAAGGTTGGGAGCGTATTGGTATTC
Organism: Acetobacter sp. P1H12_c; assembly: GCF_018811975.1. Classification (NCBI taxonomy): domain Bacteria; kingdom Pseudomonadati; phylum Pseudomonadota; class Alphaproteobacteria; order Acetobacterales; family Acetobacteraceae; genus Acetobacter; species Acetobacter sp. P1H12_c. Next base: position 2,348 of record NZ_JACRVR010000062.1, read on the forward strand.
CGTAATATAGAACTCATGCGCACCATCTTGGCCCCTATCCAGTAGGCGTGCGCTGTAAGGTCTGGCTTCTGCTGGAATATGGGTCAGCCAGTTAGCTTCGGCCTGCATTTTAAAGCTGTCAGATGAAAACTTCTTAACATAATTTCGCGTAATTTGTAAAGAGTTAAATGCGCGAGCTGTTGTTACCATACGACGTGAATGAAAATAAGTCTGCAGATGGCCGAAGTCATACCAATGATCGATACTTGCCATTCGCATAGGATAAAGACGATTGTAAGCGTTAAGACCATCCAGGAAACTGTAATTGTGGCGTACCATGAGCCGGACAAACTCGCTACAGCTCGAAAAGGTAAAGTAACCACAGGCAACCGGGCGGTTTAACTGATTTTCTGATGTTACTTTTATGATTTCCAGACTGTTGATACGTGTGCCTGAATGATTGATGGCGGCCCAGCAATAATCATCTCCTTCTGCATGTGAGGCGACGATGTTCTGCCCAGAAGGCAGGCGATCTAACAGGGTGTCTCCATGCAGAAGTCGAAGGCCAGTGGAGTAAGAGCCAACACTATTTATAGCGAAGACAATAGATGCTCCGAGCTCTAAGCCATCGGGTACAAAAATAGGTGTTACCCCTTGGACCTCGAAAAATTCCAGATCATGATCCGGTACCTTAAAGCTTTCTGGCAGAGTGATATAGATTGGCGCATCTTCTGGCATGTCTTGCTTTAGGCTGGCAATCTGCATTTCATATAAACGCCCTACACCTAATGGCATGAAGGCCGGTGGTAAGTGTCCAAATTCTGCAATGAGCTCGGAGCCAACATAAGCTCCTGATGCGATAATGCTGATAAGGTTGATGTTGGTCATTTATCTGTTTCAATAAGATGATGGATTTCTTCGAGGGATAGCTTAAGAAATTCTGATGGACGGATTGCACGGTCATCAATGTAGAAACCTTCCGTGCCGCACCACGCCTTGCCGACATAAACTTCATCATACGGCACACCATGTTTGTCCAGCCATTCTAGAATAACAGGCAATGTGTGAGCGTTAATCTTGCCGATGGCGCCGTTATAGGTACGCATATTTCGGGCAGTTTGTATCAGAATCTCAAAGCCTTGTTTTTTATATTCATTGAGTTTTTCTATCAATTCCAGATTTGGTTCTTTGTCTGCATACGACAGATCGGGATTGTTTTTGGTCAAGGTATCATCGAGGTCAACGACAAGGCGTTTCATGGAGGCTCCGGCACGCAATAATTTAGAAAAAGACTAATGTTGCCTTACACTGGACAGGTCAAATTTTTTAGATGTCCCGAGGTCAGTTTAGGCTGACATTGCATGTAATTCTTGCTTGATCTTACGATCAGCCACATCCTCCCACTTATGAGACTGTTTTTAATATTAGGTTATATGAATACTGTTACAGTATCCATTTGTCCAGCTATGAGATGACGATTTGTCTCGATCATATTGCTGTGAGTTCATATTGGAGAGGTGGTCCCGTCTGTTCGGACAGTTTTTGGGTTTGAATAAGCTATACCCAGTTGATGTTATGCCGCCATTCTGACGGCGTTGCTGTTGGCCATCTGGTCCGGCGTTAACCCCGGACCAGATGGTGTCGGCGCGCCATAATACGCCTCATCAGGCGTTCGTCCAGCCAGGGCCGTATGGGGACGTTGCCCGTTATAATGGGTGATCCATTTCGTGAGCCCCACGCGAAGTTCTGATCCGGTCTCAAATGCGTGCAGGTAGACACATTCGTATTTCAACGACCGCCACAGACGCTCGATGAACATGTTGTCCAGCCAGCACCCACGCCCGTCCATGCTTATACGGATCTGACGCTTCTCCAGGATCCCTGTAAAACGGGGTGTCGTGAATTGTGAGCCCTGGTCCGTGTTGAAAATCTCTGGGGCGCCATAGCGCATCCCCGAGAGCCTCAATACAGAACTCCGCGTCCATCGTGTTCAACAGACGCCAGGACAGCACCTTGCGCGTGAACCAGTCCATGATCGCCACGAGGTAGAGAAATCCCCGTTTCATGGGGATATATGTGATATCGGCACACCAGACCTGGTTAGGCCGCTCAATGACCAGATCCCGCAGCAGATACGGATATTTCCGATGCTCCGGATAGGGTACAGTCGTGCGCGGCTTCTGGTAGATCGCCCGCAGACCCATGATCGCCATGAGCCGCCGGACCCGCTTGCGCCCCACTTCATGTCCCAGGCGGCGCAGATGCCATGTCATCTGCCGCGAGCCATAAACGGCGTTTCCAGGAACTGGGCGTCGATCAGCCGCATCAACGCCAGATTGGCCTCGTTCTGTGGCACAGGCCGATAGTACACGCCCGACCGGTTGAGTTGTAGCAGCGTGCATTGCCGGATGATCGGCAGACGCGCTCGCTTCGGGTCAATCATCTGCCGCCTCTGATCACGCCCAACCGAGCAGAGGCATCGCGTAAAAAATCCCGTTCCACGAGAAGCTCGCCTCTCTTCGCGTGCAGTTTCTCCACATCAGCCGGACTGACCGGAGGCTCAGACACCGTCTTTCCGGAAAAGGTCGCTGCCATCCCCTCGATCGCCTGCCGTTTCCATTGAGCGATCATCGTCTGATGCACGCCATGTTTCGACGCCAGTTCCGCCAGCGTCAGTTCGCTACGGATCGCTTCCAGGGCAACCCGTGATTTGAACTCCGCTGCATATCTCTTGCGCGTAACCTTGCCCATAAAACCCGTCCTCTCTCAGGCCGGATTATAGCTTATTGCCTTGTCCGAAAAATGGGGACCACCTCTTCTTCGATCCCTCCGCCTGATGATTGGCGCCATGGAGATCCTCGGCACGTAGGATGGCCATGTGCTCTTGGCTGCTGATCTGCCGGATTCCGACCCCAGCATCGCAAGGGCATGGTATAATAGGGCATGGTATAATAATGGTGGCGCACTCTGGATTTCGGTAGGACCGCGGGATGATTAAACATTTAGCCTTACTCACATTTCTGGCGGCACCGTCTTTTGCTTTCGCGCAGGCAGTTCCGGTAAGACCAAACCACACGTTGCCGCAATACAGCGCCGTGACCGCAGCTAACAGCAATGCAGGCGCACCACGCACCATGCTCCGTATGGCTGCACCGTCCGCCTCTGGAGGGTACGCGGCCCTCTGGCCGCCCGGTGGTATTCGTAAGGACACACGTGTCCCGTCTCTCTATACCGATGGATCAGCAGGCACGCTGGCTCAGATTGGACTGATGTCAGACGGTAGTGTGCAACAGACTGATATAGGCACAACAGTTGCCGCACTTGATACCCGTGGGATGATGCCAGCCCCGCTCTCCGGGGATGCAAGCAGCGGAACTGTAAAATATTTGGGCGGGACATCATTCACTGTGGCTGATGGTCTGGCCGATTTTTTCAATACGCGTATCTTTGGTCTGGCATTTGATGGCAGTCCTTCTGACGCAGATAAAATGAGTGCGTGGTATCAAAAAATACCACAAGGTGTAGCATGGTATCCGGCAGGAATATTGTGGCCATCCACAAGTAATTGTCAGCCCTGGTATCCTAAAACAGATCATAAATATATTTTGTTCCGCTCCAATGGGTCACCCGGATATGGTTGTAACGGGTGGCGTGTGGATATGTGGTATAAAGACCCGACTGCTAATATGTACGAAACATATGCGAACGGCACACTGGAATACGGTCGCACTTATGGTCCAAATACCTTAAATTCAGAAATGATGAGACTTGTTGCAGATAATAACGATCCCAGCAAAAAGCCTGGTGAGGGATTATCAGAAGGACTCACCCTATTAAACGTCAGTGATACAATGGAAGATGGTGGATATGGGTCCATGCATCCTGTCTATGTGCGCATGACGGTTAAAGGCCATAACTGGGGCCAAAACCAACACGCGAACATTCAAACAGATACATTCAGAACAGGTCCTGTTGCCACGGAAGGCATGTGGGGACTGTTCCAGGCCATGAACGAAATGAATGGATTGGGGCCAGATACTGATCAGGCCGCATGGTCAATTGGTGATGAAATCGACATGGCCGGAGTGGGAACTGATGCGCGACATATGCGGAATGCCTATCGAATTGGATTAAATGTTACGGGTTTTAACGCATGGTCAGCAAATTCTATACACGCTGTTGGTGATCTGGTGACAGATAGCTCGCAAACCAATGTTTACATAGCGACAGTTGCCGGGACATCTGGAGCGTCTGAGCCATCATGGAATACCGCAACGATCAACCAGTCCACGACCACAGATGGCACTGTTACATGGATGCTGAAGAATCCAAATCATCTGGAAATTGGCACTGGGTTTTTTGCAGGGGGTGGTGGCAATAGCCGCGTCAACTATCGTACTGTTTTCCAGTCTGATGCACAGGTGACGCATGCCGTATTTGATGCCTCTCCGGCAACACTGGGGCCGAGTGGTGCTGCAGTCAGGCTGTCGGCCGGCCAAATTATTGATTTCAGTGGACACAATGAGCAGAACGAAAATGTCAGGACGCTCGGTTATACTGATGGCAAGGGCCTGCAATACAAGGTAGCCGGCAATGTTGTGCTGGATGCGTCCGATAACGGGACTGTTCAGTTCAGTCGGGGTATCACGCTGGGGTCGTTGTCAACAGCCGCTATTCTCGCGCTCTCTAGTGTCTCTGATGGATACGTCGTTAACGACAGTGATCTTAACCAGCCCGTAATCTATGAGCATGGGAAATGGTATCCAATACAGTTGGGCGCGGCTCTGGGAGAGGTGGAGGGTTCGAAGAACCGTTGATTGATTGTAACCGGCCGTTCTGGGCCGCCTTGATTATGCGGCGTGCCTGTGCGGTGTATTCACGGGTTTCTAGTTGGAGGGATCGAAGAACCCTTGATTGATACGCTTGGCTGGTGATTTCAGGTTTTTGGCGATTTGATTGACTACTTTTGGGTTGGTTTTCGATCTGCGTTTTGAGCAGATCGAGTGCTGCCCCCGCTGGATTGCTATGCATTCGCGCTGATCCGCTCCAGGAAGAGGAAGCGGCGCATATTATAGACGATATTGGCCAGGCCGATCCTCATGGTGGCCCGGGTGATACCGACAGTTCGGACGAACAGACCCATTTGCGATTTCTGGTCAGCAAAGACATGCTCGACGCGGGATCGGATCACGGACTTTCCTGCATTGGACCGC
>NZ_JACRVR010000063.1:0-5713 GCF_018811975.1 Acetobacter sp. P1H12_c
GCATGACGATCTTTATGGGGCAGCTTTGAATCTTTATGGGGCAGCTTTGACGGCTTGTCCTGCCAATCCTGTGGGATCCGTCCGTCCTGCAGATCGGCCTTCTCCTCATTGGTATTACGCTGCTTTGGGGCCGCTACCAGTGTCGCGTCCAGGATCTGGCCTGACATGGGGAGATAACCGGCATTCCGCAGGGTCGCATCAAAGCGTTGAACAAAACATCAATTGCTCGCGCTTGTGTCAGACGTTCCCGGAACAGCCAGACGGTCCTAGAGCAGTTCCACTGAACCCTGAATCGAGAGGTGACAGTGAAGGCGTCTTGTGATTCACCGTTTCCATTGATGGAGATGGTGATGGCACGAGCATTGAGTGATGATCTTCGGAAGCGGGTTCTAGAAGCTGGAGTTGGGGGAGCGTCAGCTCGCTCGCTTGCGGCACGGTTCGGTGTTGGGATTTCGACGGCGATCCGCTGGCTGCGTCGGGAACGTGAGAGCGGCGAGCGGACGCCCCGTCGCCAGGGCAAACCACGCGGATCACGGCTGGACGCGCATGAAGCGTTCATTGCCGGCATGATTGAAGCGCAGAAAGACATCACGCTTCACGAAATGATGGCGCGTCTGGAAAGCGAACGGGCCGTCGGGATCGGTCGCAGCATGCTCAGTCGCTGGTTGCGGCAACACGGATGGACATTCAAAAAAAGACCGCTCATGCACTGGAGCAGGAGCCTGAAGACGTCCTGAAACGACGACAGGACTGGTTTGATCTCCAGCCTGACCTCGATCCGAAGCGTCTGGTGTTCATTGACGAAACCGGCCTCTCCACGAAGATGACCCGTCTGCGCGGACGCGCCTCGCGCGGGGAACGCTGCCGCGCCGGTGTGCCGCACGGTCACTGGAAAACCACGACTTTCACCGGGGGGCTGCGTCTGACAGGCCTGACCGCGCCCTTCGTGCATGAGGGCGCCATGAACGGCAGGATCTTTCAGGTCTATGTCGAACGGGTTCTCATCCCGACACTGAAATCGGGCGATATCGTCGTGATGGACAATCTTCCGGCGCATAAGCTGCCGGCGATACAGAAGGCCATTGAGCAGGCAGGGGCGGAACTGATGTTCCTGCCGCCATACAGCCCGGACTTTAATCCCATCGAGATGGCCTTCTCAAAACTCAAGGCCTTGCTGCGCGCCAGAGCCGAACGGACTGTCGGTGCTCTGTGGGATACCGTCGGCGCGCTGCTTCCGGCTTTCACTCCCAGCCAATGCGCCAGTTTCTTTACAGCCGCAGGATATGAGCCAGATTAAAGTGGAACCGCTCTAGCATCAGTCACGCGGTCAGACAGCCCCAGACCAAGAAAGCGCATGACGAACAGGCGGTCGTTGATCAGAAATTCCGTGCGTTAGTCAGAAAGAGAATGGCTTGCCTGCAGGATCAGGACCTTGAACATGAAAACCAGATCATAGGCAGGACGGCCTCTTCTGCTGCCATCCGAACGCGGGATCGCCTGCGTCAGCAAAGAGCGGAACTGTTCGAAATCAACAAGACCACTGAGCTTCTCCAAGACATCGCCCTTGGCCGACAGCGCCTTCAGACGATCATCAATATCGAAAAATCCCGGCTGTTTCATCGCTAAATCCCATCAGTAGACAGGAATAAAGAGAATCATATCCGCCCTCTCAAACCAAGGAGTTTTTGGAGATGTCCACCTCGCTCTGCTCAAATCGCAGAGCGAAAATCAGGCACAAGAACAGTCAGTAAAAGGATTTTCGAACCCTCTAGGTTGACCGGACAAAACTGTTATGCGTTCCCAATGGGAGGACCATACGATACTCTTTGCCTGCGCAGCCATGGAACTCACCCAGCAAGCGCTTATCGCTGCGATGGAGCGGATCATAAGTACAACCCCATGCGATCAAAATGACTAAGCATATGAACGTCCGGCAAAGCCGCTAGGATGTCGGGCTGGTGAAGGAACTCCCACGTATAAATCCATGTTGGGCAATACATCGTGGCATCGTATATCGTCGCTAAATGTGAATAGAGGTAACTTTCTGGTAGAAAATTATGGGTGAAAGATTGCGTATCAAAAAATACCGATCCCTTTTCAATAGCGCGCCAGTATTGAAATATCGTGTGCTCGAAATCCTCATACCTAATTGTCATTAGCCATTTCACAAGGGAGCCATGAATTTGGCTCATTCTATCAAAAAACTCTGCCAAATCCGTAGATTCATAAAAAGGCGCGTCAAAGAACCACGTATAAACAATCTTTCCGTCCGATGACTGGAAGATATCTTTCGCCTTATCACCAAAGTGGCGTCGGCAATCGTCAGCGATTGTAGTAATATCCCCTCGCTCGTAAGATGTTCCTATATAAATATTTTTTCTGTAATTTAATCTGAGAGAACTAAAAAGAGACACGAGAGACTTGGATGCTGCTGTATCCGCATCAAGGCTCATTATGCCGTGGTATCCGTGCTCCAAAGCCCAAATCAGGAGGATAAACTTCTTTACATTCACTATACAACGGTCAGTATTAGCAATAAATCGTTGCGTAAGCAAATCAGACTTTAGTTTGCTCTTTATGAACCCTTCTATGTTGACATATTTAACTTTTAATTTCTTATGTATTGCAGGAATCATTCTTGCGAACATTCTATATTCATGTTCATTTGATGCGCCCAGAATAATTTCAAAATTATCGTATCCTCCCTGCGCCTCAATCGAAGATAAAAAAGAAATCAGCCAATTCGCTTTTGGAAGGTGAACTGGTATAACGATACAATCGCGAGTCACGACAAAATCCTTAGTATCATATGTTGTATATTCTATATACTTTGCGAAATTCTCTTGGTTCCGGCAAAAATATAGCGTAAAATCCCCACACAAGCAAGGTTCGCAAGATATCACAGTCCCGGCAGAAATCGTCTCTGTTAATGATGACTGAGCCATCACAACCACCTATGCACTACAGTTGCATTTTGTGTTGTGAGTGAGCGCGGATAGCGCTGGCCTGATGTGTTCGTCGAAAGACGGACCATCTGAGGATGTGAAGGACGGATAGTATGCGTTGTGTAAGTTTTACGACGAGGCGCCTGATTTCCTGAATGGACCAGCGGACGACGATTATCGTGTTCTGCGTTGTGTTTTTTTCGGTTTCAATGAGTTTGCCTGATACCGGACACTTGCCATGACGGCATAGGCCAGCATGACCAGAGAGACATGCCGATGCCAACCATGCCAGGAGCGGGTCTCGTTATGATCAAGACCAAATTCGTTTTTGGCCGTCTCGAAACATTCTTCGATCCTCTAGCGCGTCCCTTCAACGTGGAGGGTTCGAAAACCCTCTTGGTTTTGAGGCCCTCTCTGTGATTCCATTTCTCCGGTTTTGATTGGAGGAGCGGCGACATGAAACAGCCCGGTTTCTTTGATGTTGAAGAGCGGCTTTCTCGTTTGAGCGGGCTTGGTGATCAGCTCGAAGCCTTTTCCCGGACTGTGAATTTCGAAGCATTTCGTCCTGATCTGGATAAAGCGCTGACCTATGCAGACGGCAGTAAAGACGGTCGTCCGCCGTTTGATCCGGTGCTGATGTTCAAAATTCTGGTCATCCAGACGCTGAACACTCTGTCCGACGAACGGACAGAATACCTGATCAACGACCGTCTCTCCTTCATGCGCTTTCTTGGTCTGGGGCTGTCGGACCGTGTGCCTGATGCCAAACCATCTGGCTGTTCAGGGAACGTCTGGCACAGGCGGGAGCAATTGATATTTTGTTCAACCGCTTTGATGCGATCCTGCGTAACGCTGGTTATCTGCCGATGTCAGGCCAAATCCTGGATGCCACGCTGGTAGCGGCTCCGAAGCAGCGCAATACCAACGATGAAAAGACTGATCTGCGGGAAGGACGGATCCCACAGGACTGGCAGGATAAACCGGCAAAGCTGTCCCACAAGGACAGGCCTGCGCGCTGGACCTTGAAATTCACGAAAGCGAAGCGACAGGAAGACGAGAGTATGCCCGTGACGTGCCCCCCGAAAATGTAACCATTTAAAAGTAGAGTCCGATCGAGAAGGATACGGACGGATGAAACGCAGTCGCTTTACGGAAGAACAGATCATAGGGATCCTGAAGGAACAGGAGGCTGGACTGAAGGTCTCTGATCTTTGCCGCAAACACGGGATCAGTGACGCGACGTTTTACAAATGGAAGACCCGCTATGGTGGTCTTGAAATATCGGAGGCCAAACGGCTGAAGGCGCTGGAAGATGAAAACATCCGCCTGAAACGTCTTCTGGCGGATGCCATGCTGGATAATGCGGCCCTGAAGGAAATCGTTGGAAAAAAGTGGTGACGCCTGTCGCGAAACGGCAGGCGGTCCGGCACATACAGGAAGCTCTGGCCCTGAGTGAACGCCGTGCCTGTGCGCTTGTTGGTGTTGCCAGGCGTGTCGCGCGGTATGTTTCTACTGGAACGGACGATGCTGCCCTGCGCCAGCGCCTGCGGGAACTGGCGGACCAACGACGCCGCTTTGGCTATCGCCGCCTGGGTTATCTTCTGGCGCGGGAAGGATTCAGCCCCAATCACAAGAAGCTGTTCCGCCTTTACCAGAAGGAAGGGCTGAAAGTCCGCCATCGGGGTGGCCGCAAGCGGGCACTGGGGACGCGCTCTCCCATGACCATCCCTCAGGAACCCGGGCAGCGCTGGAGCCTGGATTTTGTCTCGGATGCCCTGATCTGTGGCCGCCGGTTCCGTATTCTGGCTGTTATCGACGATTTCAGTCGCAAGAACCTGGCATTGGTTGCCGACACGTCCTTGTCAGGGGGACGTGTGGCGCGGGAACTGACGGCCCTGGTAGAACGCCATGGCAAACCCCTCATGATTGTCAGCGACAACGGGACAGAATTCACATCCCATGCCATCCTGAAATGGGCCGATGAGATGAAGGTCGAATGGCATTATATCGCTCCGGGGAAACCGCAGCAGAACGGGTTTGTCGAAAGTTTCAACGGCCGGTTGAGGGATGAATGCCTCAACGAGACGCTGTTCACCTCCCTCAGCCATGCCCGACAGGTTCTGGCTGACTGGCGGGAAGACTACAATACGGTGCGTCCCCATTCCCAACTGGATGGTAGGACACCGGATCAGATCGCCAGACAAGGGTCTCGGGGGCATGCCCCCGAGACCCTTGTCATCCCATCAACCCCAAGCCATAAAAAACGGGAACTCTCCTTTTGAGTGGATACAAAAAGGGGGGCACGTCACCCGCAACGGATCTGGCCATCCCGTTTTTTGGTTACAAGTCGCACATCTCTATCGATCGGAAATTTCGGCTGATCCGCAAATGGAAGACGACAGATGCCGCCGCCAGTGACGGTGCGCGATTGAGAGAGGGCTCACTTGATAAAAGCAATACAGCCTCAACGGTCTGGGCAGACACAGCCTACCGCTCAAAAGCCAATGAGGCCTTCATGGAAAAGCAGGGCTTTGTCTCCAAGGTTCACAGGAAAAAGCCGCATCTCAGGCCTATGCCCCGCCATATCCAGAGATCCAACGCAGGGAAGTCGGTGATCAGATCTCGCGTTGAGCATGTCTTTGCCGATCAGAAATCACAGACGGGACTGTTCGTCCGAACCGTAGGCATAACGCGGGCCACCATGAGGATCGGGCTGGCCAATATCGTCTATAATATGCGCCGCTTTCTCCTCCTGGAGCGGATTAACG
>NZ_JACRVR010000064.1:2500-5580 GCF_018811975.1 Acetobacter sp. P1H12_c
GAGCGCGATAAGGGCATTCGGTGGATGCCTTGGCACCAGGAGGCGATGAAGGACGTAGCACGCTGCGAAAAGCTACGGGGAGCCGCGAGCAGGCTTTGATCCGTAGATATCCGAATGGGGCAACCCACCCGCAAGGGTATCGTGGTCTGAATACATAGGACTACGAGGCGAACCCGGGGAACTGAAACATCTCAGTACCTGGAGGAAAAGACATCAATTGAGATTCTGCTAGTAGTGGCGAGCGAACGCGGAACAGGCCAGTGGTCTTTGGAAGAGAAGCAGAACACTCTGGAAAGGGTGGCCATAGTGGGTGATAGTCCCGTATGCGTAGTGCTTTTAAAGATCCTTGAGTAGGGCGGGGCACGTGAAACCCTGTCTGAACATGGGGGGACCACCCTCCAAGCCTAAATACTCCCTGGTGACCGATAGTGAACAAGTACCGTGAGGGAAAGGTGAAAAGCACCCCGACGAGGGGAGTGAAATAGACCTGAAACCGAATGCCTACAAGCAGTCGGAGCCTCTTATGGGGTGACGGCGTACCTTTTGTATAATGGGTCAGCGAGTTTCTGTTTGCAGCAAGCTTAAGCCGGTAGGTGTAGGCGTAGCGAAAGCGAGTCTGAATAGGGCGTCTAGTTGCTGGCAGAAGACCCGAAACCGAGTGATCTAGCCATGGCCAGGCTGAAGGTGCGGTAACACGCACTGGAGGGCCGAACTCACGCCTGTTGAAAAAGTCGGAGATGAGCTGTGGCTAGGGGTGAAAGGCCAATCAAACTCGGAAATAGCTGGTTCTCCGCGAAATCTATTGAGGTAGACCGTCAGGTATTTACCCCGGGGGGTAGAGCACTGGATGGGCTAGGGGGGCCCAAAGCCTTACCAAACCTAACCAAACTCCGAATACCCGGAAGTATTAGCCTGGCAGACAGACAGTGGGTGCTAAGGTCCATTGTCGAGAGGGAAACAGCCCAGACCACCAGCTAAGGCCCCTAAATCGTGGCTAAGTGGGAAAGGATGTGGGGATTCCAAAACAACCAGGAGGTTGGCTTAGAAGCAGCCATCCTTTAAAGAAAGCGTAATAGCTCACTGGTCTAATAGAAACCCTGCGCCGAAAATGTAACGGGGCTCAAGCCACGTGCCGAAGCTGTGGGTGCATACTCTGTATGCGCGGTAGCGGAGCGTTCCGTAGGTCTGTGAAGGAGACGGGGTGACCCTCTCTGGAGATATCGGAAGTGCGAATGCTGACATGAGTAGCGACAAACAGTGCGAGAAACACTGTCGCCGAAAGTCCAAGGGTTCCTGCGCAAGGTTAATCCACGCAGGGTTAGTCGGCCCCTAAGGCGAGGGCGAGAGCCGTAGTCGATGGGAATCAGGTGAATAGTCCTGAACCTGCCAGAAGTGACGAATGCAATATGTTGTCAGTCCTTATCGGATTGGACTGGCTTTTGGCGCATTCCAGGAAATAGCTCTGGCATATAGACCGTACCCGAAACCGACACAGGTGGACTGGTAGAGAATACCAAGGCGCTTGAGAGAACGATGCTGAAGGAACTAGGCAAATTACTCGTGTAACTTCGGGATAAACGAGACCCGTTAGTGGGCAACCATTGGCGGGTGGCACAGACCAGGGGGTAGCGACTGTTTAGTAAAAACACAGGGCTCTGCGAAGTCGTAAGACGACGTATAGGGCCTGACGCCTGCCCGGTGCCGGAAGGTTAAGAGGAGGTGTGAGAGCACTGAATTGAAGCCCCGGTAAACGGCGGCCGTAACTATAACGGTCCTAAGGTAGCGAAATTCCTTGTCGGGTAAGTTCCGACCTGCACGAATGGCGTAACGACTTCCCCGCTGTCTCCAGCATCGGCTCAGCGAAATTGAATTCCCCGTGAAGATGCGGGGTATCCGCGGTCAGACGGAAAGACCCTATGAACCTTTACTGCAGCTTTACAGTGGCATCAGAGACATTCTGTGTAGGATAGGTGGGAGGCTTTGAAGCAGGGGCGCCAGTCCTTGTGGAGCCATCCTTGAAATACCACCCTGAATTTTTCTGATGTCTAACCGTGGTCAGTTAGCCTGATCCGGGACCCTGTATGGTGGGCAGTTTGACTGGGGCGGTCGCCTCCCAAAGTGTAACGGAGGCGCGCGATGGTGGGCTCAGGCCGGTCGGAAACCGGCTGTTGAGTGCAATGGCATAAGCCCGCCTGACTGCGAGAGTGACAGCTCGAGCAGAGACGAAAGTCGGCCATAGTGATCCGGTGGTCCCGCGTGGAAGGGCCATCGCTCAACGGATAAAAGGTACTCTAGGGATAACAGGCTGATCTCCCCCAAGAGTCCACATCGACGGGGAGGTTTGGCACCTCGATGTCGGCTCATCACATCCTGGGGCTGGAGCAGGTCCCAAGGGTTCGGCTGTTCGCCGATTAAAGTGGTACGTGAGCTGGGTTTAGAACGTCGTGAGACAGTTCGGTCCCTATCTGCCGTGGATGTTGGAGATTTGAGAGGATTTGTCCCTAGTACGAGAGGACCGGGATGAACATACCTCTGGTGCACCGGTTGTCGCGCCAGCGGCACCGCCGGGTAGCTAAGTGTGGACGGGATAACCGCTGAAAGCATCTAAGCGGGAAACCCACCTCAAAACTAGATCTCCCTGAGAGCCGTGATAGACCATCACGTTGATAGGCCAGGTGTGGAAGCGCAGTAATGCGTGCAGCTAACTGGTCCTAATCGCTCTATAGGCTCACTCTCATACTGTCCCCTTAAAAGGACAGCCCGTGCACAGAAATCATCCATGCACGCGTCACACATCAAACCTCTCTTTAAATAAACACCAACCGCATCCACACCACCCCACTCAGGGTGGACTGGATGACCTGGTGGCCATGGCGGGGAGTGATCCACCCGATCCCATCCCGAACTCGGCCGTGAAACCCCCCAGCGCCTATGATACTGCGGCTTAAGTCGTGGGAAAGTCGGTCGCCGCCAGGTCTTCCAGTCTACCCAACAAAACACCACCGCGGGGTGGAGCAGCCCGGTAGCTCGTCAGGCTCATAACCTGAAGGCCGCAGGTTCAAATCCTGCCCCCGCAACCA
>NZ_JACRVR010000065.1:0-5542 GCF_018811975.1 Acetobacter sp. P1H12_c
GCCGGGCGCGACGTCATGACGGCTACGGCTGTCTATCGGCGTGAGGATCTGAAGGACTGGATGCAGTCCCCTGTGTTCCGCAGGACGATCGGGTCCTTTCAGGATTGGGAAAATGGCAAGGATATTCGCCATCGGCTTGTTTTCCATCGGTTGCCGAAGGGGCTGGAACTAGTCGGTAATCAGGAGGAGCAATAGGCCATGTGTTTCCGGACGATGAAACCCTTGCTGGCCGTACCGCTGCTGGCGGCGCTGGTCACAACCGCCCTGACCGGCGCTTCCGTCCCGTCTGCCTGTGCGGCATCGGACGACCGCAAGGCCGCGCAGGCAGCCGATGGTATTCTGGCGACGCTGCGGGCCCTGCCGGGTGACCGGGGCGATCTGGAGGAGGGAAACAGCCGTCGCGTCTGTCTCAGGCTGGGAGGTGATGCCATCCATAGTGAGGCGGCCTGGCCCATGTCAGCCGTCGCCGCCAGTAGATACACGGCTGGGGTCGAGCCGGGGGCAGCCTATAATGCGGGCACCACCGGCGTTCTGCTCGGCGACGGTCCGCGTGGCATGGAACCAACGCCGTTCGTGCAGGCGTTGATGGCGGCGGGCGTGGTGCGGCGCGTACCAGTGACCTGGGTTGTTCACACGACCCATCCCGGCATGCCCACGGCGGCTCAACTGGGATTGCACGATCTGGACGACAGCTCGGAGCCCAGACCATCGGAACCGCCGCCAGCCAATGTCGAAGCGACGACACGCTTTGAGGGGGACCTGTTTCTGGGCTCCGGTCCGGAGATCGTCGGGCATTTTGAAATCCCGCCTGATGAACAGGGTCGTATAGGAGCGGCGAGCATCCCGCCGTTGCTCGGGACCACATCGCCCCCGTCCGGTGTGAGCTCGGTGTCGCGCTACTGCTACACGCTCAAACCGCAGCGGGTGCTGGAATACGGCCCGCTCCAGACGGTCGAGCCGGGACATCAGCGGATCACGGTGGCCGTGCTGATGACGCCCGAACAGGTGCCGGGCTGGGCCAGCGATCCGCGTGTGCTGGAGGTCTTTGCCCCACAGTTCATTCGTCCTCAGCAGGTGTTCCTGGCGACCTACGACAACTTCGGGGACGGCTGGAAAAAGTTCGGCCTGACCTTCGCAAAGGATCTTGCTGAAACCGGACATTATGTCGGGGAGTGAAAAATCGGGCAGGAGCTGAAAAGAGTAACGATTTTTCTTGTGCCCAGAATGACCGAAATAGCACGATAAATCAGTTGCTGTTTTTGTCGGTGATTCGCCAATGGCATCCAATCCGATCCTGGTCAGGCTTCCTCAGGAACTTGACGATCTGCTGAATGAGAAGCGTGGCACGCAAACGCGGGCGGCGTTTCTTACAGCGGCTCTCGCCCGGTATCTTGGGGTGGATGACGCGGCTGCCCATATTCCCAAACGTGGTCGGCCTCGCAAGAAGGTTGCATCGGTTTCTCCGGCAGATCCGCCTGCGCCAGAGGACGTGGTATCTGCTGAAACTATCGAAATCCCTGATATTGCCAGTCTGCGGACTGTCTCCTGGAAAGAGATCACCGACTCATTTCCCTGGTATATCGGCCAGGATGCACGGCGGACGCTGTATGTTTCCGATGACGGCGGCTTTGTGTGGTTTTCGATTGAGGAACGCTACGAGTCAACGGGAAAGGCCATCGTCGACATCATCAAGAAGCACGGGGGATACTGGAATCGCGATACCGGATGGTCCGTAGCGTCACCGGACGTTCTCAACGTTGTGAAAGCCCGGGCCCTGAGAGCGCGACCGGCATGGTCTATCAGGCCCATGCGTGAAAGGGATACAAATCGGCCGTTCCAAGTCGAAGCCCTGGAGATTGCCGGGGGCTGGGCACTGATCCGTCTTGATCGCCCCACTCTTGTCGCTGCGGGCGGCGCGGCACGGACGGCTATGATCAGACTTGTCGGGGCGATCGAGACATCAACCCCGTCTCCCTGGTGCCATGATTTTCAGGACGAGGAGTGTCTTGTCAGCCTCCCTATGCCGATGACAACGGTCAGAAAACTGGTGAAGCACTGGAACAGTCTGCATCCCGTCGAGACGAAAACCATTGTGGCGGATCGCGCGCAGCAGAATGCGTGGCGTAACCAGTCGGTGTGCGTTGAGCGCGATACCGGCCTTGTCCATGTCACCATTGCTCTGGCCAATCCGCTTCATCGTATCCTGCTGGCATCGACGAGTGGGCGAGTGCGTCCCGGCACGCCTGTGGGGCCGACCGCCACAGTAACGGATGACATGTGGGCGGAGATTGCGAAAACATTCGCTGCTATGAAGGTGGCTGTGCGGGAGCATCGTAAGACGACCTCCCGTTTGGATCCGAAAACTGCAAATCTCTCTGCGATACCGGGGTGGGAGAAGCCCGCAGAAAACAGTTACAGATTTTTTGCGCACCAGAAGGACGGCATCCGGTTCCTGCTCGATCGGGATATGCGGGGTATTCTGGGGGACGAGATGGGGCTGGGGAAGACGGGGACTGCCATTGGTGCTGCCGTGGGGTGCAGCGCTCAGCGCGTTCTCGTCGTTGCTCCCGCGAATGCCCGGTGGGTGTGGGACCGGGAAATCAGAGGCTGGTCCGGAACAGACCGCATTTTTCATGTCGAGGAATCTCTTCAGGATCTGACGGATCTGCCCGATGCCGGGTGGGTAATCGTCACCTATGATGTTCTGACCGCCCGGAGCGGAAAGTTTACGCCACCGGACGCTGCAACGGCGAGCTGGCTTCGGGCGAAGCTGCGGGAAGCCGGTCATTATCGGGTTCGTGCAGCAGCCGAGGCGCCAGGTAAAGACAGGAAAAGTGCCAGCCAGCTGGCCGCAGAAGAGGGACGCGATGAGGGTGATGGCAAGTTCACGCCTTTTCATTTTGACGCAAGAATTAATGCCGAGATTGGAAATGTGTTACGCAATCTGGTGATGCCAGCCGGTCGGGGGATCAGCAGCCAGACGATGACGCTCCTGCATCGGATGGGCCGACGCCTGTCTTCCGAAATGCTGCATGCGCTGATGGCGTGGCAACCCGACGTGGTTTTTGCCGACGAGGCCCATCGTATCAAGAACAGGGATGCCGGGCGTACCCGTGCTGTTCGTACCCTTATCGAGGATCGCTCACGGGGTGCGGTTCTCCTGACCGGCACCCCTTTGCGCAACCACGGCGGAGAGGGGGCCAGCCTGATCGAGGCCATTCTTCCCGGTGCCAGAGACCGTCTCGCAGGAGCACTGGCCCAGGGTCACCGAAGATCGGACCGAAATGCTGCGCAGGATGCAGCAGTAGCGGAAATCTTCAAGACGATCATGGTGAGACGGCTCAAGGCCGATGTGCTCGATCTGCCGGACAAGATAAGGCAGTGGGTGGAGATCGCACCGCAAGGGGAAGCCCTGTGGCACTATGACGAGGTCATGGCTCAGATCGCTCAGACGCTTGGGCGGGCGATTGCGAGGGGCGCTACATCCGGCGGTATTGCAAAGGCCATCATGGGGCTACTCTCGTCTGCCCGCAAATGGCTGGGTCTTGCCAAGATTGCCAATCCGGCCACGGTGGATCTGATTGATGACGTGGTCGAGGCGAAAGGGGCATGTCTGGTCTTCGCGCATCATCGGGGCGTGATTGCGGAACTGGAAAAACAGCTTCGCAGGCGCGGCCGATCCGTTGTGACGGTCCATGGCGAGACGCCTGATCGTGAGCGTGCGGAAGCTGAGCAAATGTTTCAGAAAGGGGAAGTCGAGATCTTTCTGGGTTCGATCAATGCAGCGGGTGAGGCGCTGACCCTTCACCGTGCTGATACCTGTGTGTTTGTCGAACTGGACTGGGTGCCGGCGGCGATGCATCAGGCCGAGGATCGCGGACACCGGGCAGGTCAGACGGCGAAAGGCTATCACATCATCACTCTGCTGGCGCATATACCGGACAGGCAGAATCTGGATGAGTATGTTACCAAAGTTCTCATTGAGAAACTCGCCAATATCAACACAATTCTCGACGAAAAGGCTGGGATTGCCGGCAGGCGCATCGAGGGGACGGATGCCAGTGTAAGAAGCCGTGTGATCGCCGCCCTGATGTCTGAAGCCCAGCGGACAGAAGTTGCAAAGAACGCTCAGGTCGCAGCCACGCGAAAGCGGGCACCTCCGCGTCCGAGAAAACAGTAACGCTTTTCAGGCTGATACGATCAGTTCGAATCTATAACGGCTTGAGCTGGTATTTTTCAGAAACGAGTCTTGCGAGCTCTGGCAGGGTTAACGGTGTAGTACTTCTTGGTCTGTTTTAATTGTGTGATCTGATCCTGATTTTTCCCGGGCTTTGAGGTCTCACACCCTAAATTCCCCAAAGGATTTTGTTCTTTTCCGATCTGGTATCGGTTTTTGGCGTGTGGATTCCTCGTCCCGCAATACTTCCAAACGAGAACATCAATGTCTGATCATACAACTACTTCTTCCGCTGTAGAGGCGGATCTTATGCAGCTTGTAGCACTGCATCGGCTGCTTGACTTCGCCATAAGCCAATCGCTCGAGGGCAATACGGACGACCGCATCCTAGAAGGCGTCGTTATCCTGACCCGCATGATCGGACGCAAGGTCCGGTGCGTGACCAGCAAGATTCTGGATGGCGAAGGCTCCGGCTGCGACTGACGCACTCCTCCTCACTCATATCCCTTTCTTCCATTAACAGGCGCGCTCATATCGCGCCTGTTCTCGTTTCATAAGGAAAATAAAGAATGTTTCGCTCTTCAGACGACGCTACGCTGTCCCGTTTTCACCCCACCGAAGCCGATCTCATCACCTATCGGGACCTGGCCCGTGCGCTCGGCGCTCCACCGAGCGAGGCCATCTGTCGTTACCTCGGCCCTGCCGGTCAGCATCTGGTCTTCATCGGTGAGTCTGGTCAGCGGGACTGGGCTCGCGTCGATGCCCAGGCGAGGGCTCGCTGGCCCGAGCTGCCGCCCACGGGAACCACAGCTTCGGATGGAAAGGCGCTGGAATCCCTGCCTGAACGCATCGTGTATCAGATACTGGATTCTCTCAAACATCATGATATGGAAATAGATCTTCACCAGCCGATCATGCCTGATGTGGGGCCAGAGAAAGCGGATCTGACGCTGCGACGTCGAGATGCCGCCTGCTTTATCGAGGTGATCGGCTGCTGCGGTGTGAACCGCATCACCCGCAACGATCATGAGCGCCGGGGACTGGAGCGCTTCGAGCGGCGTGAAGCCTTCTACCGCCGTGTTGGCATCACCCCGGTCTGCATCTTTCTCGATCTTTTGGCGCGTCCGGAAGACCTGAAGGCACTCTGCCAGTCTCTGGTGGGCCGGATCGCTGACGACGGGCGTGACAGAGAGATGTCGCTATAAGGACAAGAACCGATGTCTGAGGCGTGGGGTGACCGGAAACGGAACTCCCGCGCCAGAAATGGTAGCGCACGACATCAGTTTTGGTATCCGGAGTGGAGCCGAACGGTGTCAACAATTGCGAAAAAACCGTCTTGCTGTTTCAGGAATGTCTCATACCCTG
>NZ_JACRVR010000066.1:0-5482 GCF_018811975.1 Acetobacter sp. P1H12_c
CAGGAGAGTGTTTCAGGCCTGAAGGGCCTGTTTTTCCGAGATGGTGTCACTGAGGAGGTAAGGCCCGGTCTTTTTGATCTGGATAGCCAGAAGAGCGACGCTGTTGGGATGACGATCACTGAGTGGCAGCAGGGCATGACCTGATGTCCAGCGTGTGTCCTCCCATTCCAGGGTATTCCAGCCATCCAGATTCTTATCGGTCAGATGGGCTGTGATGGCATGGTTTCGCCCAGCCTCGAACATCGTGATCTCTCCGACCGCGACACCGAAATAGCGGCGGTCGTCGACGAATGGGCCGATGACATCGCTGGGTCGGCTGGCATTGGAGGCGATGCGAACGGACTGCACACCGGTCGGGATCATGAACACAACGCGTCCGTTGTGTTCACGGGCTGGTCGGATAGATGCGCCTGTGTCTGTGATGAGATGGAGATTGGCTTCCTCTGTCAGTTCTGGAGCCGCATCTTTCTGTGTGATGCCAGTGGTGATGGCACGGGCTTCAGCCTGGCGGAACAGAGGTTCGGCGAACTCACGCGAGACGCCGAGCGGAGCTGCGGCATCGTCCCAGGTCAGGTTTCGGCTTCCACCAATCGAGAGGACATTGCCTTTCTGGGAGAAGGAGCGACGGTTGCCCGTGTCGAGATAGCTCTCGGTGAGCATGCCATCGGCCATGATGACCGAATGATCTTCGGTTTCGATGTGGTAGTAATCGTAGGAGGTGATGGACTTGTCGAAGAAGATCGAGCGGCCGTTCACCAGCATGCGGGCGGGGACGAACTTTCCGTCGAAGAACAGGCAGTGTTCTGCTGTGATCAGCATGTCCTTGAAGGGAACACCATCCGCAATGGCGTCCTTGAGGATGCGGACCGGATAACCTGCCTGGTCATCAGGAAGACCAGGACGAACCGTGCAATGCGCCTGACCCGCCCAAGTCACACGACGTGGGGCCGTGGTGCCGTCGATATAGGCGATAATCTCATCATCCACACTCAGGTCTTCAATGGCCCTAGTGCCAGACGGCGTGGTGATTAGAGATCCAGGAAGAAAACAGACAATGGTGGCATCATTATATTGATGACCGTTAATTGTATCTGTAGGTGATGCACTTATATAAAGATTTGAACCATCCGTTTTTTGGTATAAACTATTATTATTCTTTGTGTAGTTACCTGAAATGTTTATTGTGTAACCATTGTCGGTAGTTATGGTTGTTGTTGATCCGTTATATGTAGCATTGGTAACTTTTCCAGCTCCTGGAATTTCTATCGTAGATCCAGCATTATTAAACCCATTAATGCCGCTAAAAGATAGAATGTTAACCCCAGATGATGGCGTTAACAGGAGAGTTCCGCCTCCCTTTTTAAAATTAATACTTGCACCTGAAAGTGCTGATAAATCTGCACTTTGAACATTTCCTAAATTAAGGGTGCCGCCATTCTGAATATTGTAAGTCATGCCACTGAGAGCAGAAATTGTGGTGGTACCGCTTATGTTTACGGTTCCGCCATCAGCAGTAAGGGATGATCCAGTTAGAAGTCCAATGAGAGAGTTTCCGACTTCGACAGTAACATTTGCACCATCAGTAGATGTTACGAGAAATGGGCATGCTAAAGATATTAATGCAGGCGCAAACGATACAGAAGCAACGACATCATTACCTTTGAAAGTAGCGCTCGATCCTCCTGATTCTAATAATCCAGCATAGACGGTCGGATACATAGTATACGAACCGCTTTTTGTGACCGTATTTCCGTAGCTGTATAGACCAGACATTATTTATCTCCATTTAAGTAAATACATTATTAAGATTTGGATTCAGGCCAGAATCCTTCATCCATCATCTGACTGAACGCCCATGGGCAGGAAGCAGGAAAGGTGCTTTCGGGAAAGCCGGTTTCCAAAGCAGCATCACGGCGGGCACGGCGGTAAGCTGTGTCGATGCTGGCTTCCAGAACACTTCGCAGGCTTGGATTGTCGGCCAGATGATCAGTTAACGCATCGCGAGTATTGGCAATCGACAGACGCCATGAAGCGCCCCGGCGCACAGGCTGAAACTCCCATTTGAGCAGATGGAGAAGCAGCACGGTCAGACGGCTGATGAGTTCACGCTTCTCGGATTTCCCCATGCTTTCGATTTCCTCGGCGATGTGTTCAAGGTCCGCCTCGGATAGCTTTCCGGCGCGTAGCAGTCCGGCCTGCTCGTTGGTCCATGCGTAAAAATCATGGTCGTAAAGGGTGCTGCTCATGACGCACCTCCATGGAGAAGTTCAAGCTGCATGGGCGGCCGGGTTTCCGCGGCCTGTGCCTTGCGGACGTCCAGCGAGCCATTCCATGCCACGTGTGGGTTGATGAAATACACGGCCATGCCCGGGCCCCTCACGCCTTCGATCTTGCGACGTTCACGGCGGATCACGCCCATTTTTTCCAGCGTTCCCATGATGGTGCTGACGCTACGAGGGGCGCAGTCAATTTCCTCGGCGAGCTGGTCACGGGTGAGCAGTACCTCGCCGGTATCCTGCCGGAGATTGAGCAGCACCAGATCGAAGGCATGGCGGACCTGATTGGGCCGGTCATCGGACGGCAGGGCGCGGATGGCGTCCCAGATTGCGGCGGTCTGCATACGGCTCAACATGGTGAAACCTCCCGGCCAAAGCCCTTCGGTGGTGTCTGGTCGCGCGGCCTTCTGGAGCGCGTGTGTGGCCCTTGAGATGGCTATACGTGCCTCTCCGGGCAAATGCTTCAGGAGTTCTTCGGACAGGAGCGAGAGCTGCTCGGCCGCCTGTGCGGCTTCCTCCTGTCCGGACCGCTGCTGTCTGGTGGTGAGGCGCACAATCTGGGCCATGGCTCGCTCCCTGTGGAGAACCCGTCATTAGGTCACGGATTCCGTGATCCAAAGGTCACAGAGTCCGTGACCTAATGCAACCCATTTCTGCCAGATTTCTGCGGGGTGTGGCGATCCCTAAGAAAGAGAAAAGAATCTAATCCCCCTGTTGTCCCCCCTTTTTCCGGTGGAAAACTGCCATTTCGGGGTCTGTTCCGGCGCCCTTTGGGCGGGCTACGCCGCTCCCGCTCCGCGCTCGCCCGGACCCTGTGACGCCGGCAGAATCGGGCAAAAGAAAATGGCTCAGGAAGCGATGAGGGGGCTGGCCGGCTTTCCCATCCCGGTGACGATCAGGGGATATACCAGCCGCTGAGGTTCCCCTTGGCGTCCAGCTTCGGGAAGCAGACCGTCCGACCCTTCTGGCGTTCCATGGTCCAGCCATCCCCTTTGCACAGGGCCAGCATATCGAGGCTGCCAAGCTGATCGAGGCCATAGGCCCGCTGTCCGGCCGGGGTGTTGGCCCAGCTCGCGGCGGCCTCCTGATTCCGGGCTTTCTGGTATCCGTCCGCGTGTCCGGTGTCCCATCCAGCCCGCTGACCGAAGAAATACCCCCCGCCAAACGCCACCAGAACGATCAGGAAGGCCATCAGGCCCGTCCAGAGTAGAGATGAGCGTATTTTGGTCTGGGCGGCCTGTAGCGCCTTCTGTGAGGCTCCTGTGGCCTGTTTGAGCGCGGCCCGCATTTCGGCTGACAGGTCGTGTTCCTGCTGGTTCCGGGCCGCCTGATCGGAGCGGACGGCCCGAAGCAGACGGTTTGTCTCCGCCATTTCCCGGCCGAGCTGGTCGAACGCGGCCAGCCCGTCATCCAGCTCGCGTTCGTCACTCATGACCGGTCAGGCTCCGGCTTCTGCCAGCCCTCGAACGCCTTGTGGTCATGGTCGCGGGTGATGCGTTTCATCAGCTCGTCAATGACGCGGCCGAAGCGTTCATCCTTCCCGGCCGCGTCAATCAGCAACCCACCCAGAATGACCTTCCTTCGGGTATCCAGCTTGCGTTCCTCGGCCGTTTGTCTGGCGAGCAAAGCCTGATACCGGGCCTTGGCCTGCTCGACCTGCTGTTTTGCCTTTTCGATGGGTGTCATTTTTCCTCCCGCCCCAAGTGGGTGCAATGGTCTGTCGTTATTCCTGTCCCCGCGTGACCCTCTTGATGATACCCGATTTTTCGGAAATTTCCCTGATTCGTCGTGGAGTGCAAACAACCCTTGCGACGAAGGAGTAAAGGGCGCACTTTAGCATTGTTCCAATGCGTGCGTCAGGGACGTTCCTTCCCTGAACCCTTCCTTATCCCGGTGACCCGTGGCGATCTATCACCTGTCCGTCAAATCCATATCCCGTTCGGCCGGTCGCAGTGTCGTGGCTGCTGCTGCCTATCGTGCCGGTCAGGAACTGACGGACGAGCGGCAGGGCCTGACGCACGACTACACCCGGAAACAGGGGGTGGAGGATGCGTTCATCGTGGCCCCGGATGGCGCGGACTGGGCGCGGGACCGGAACGCCCTGTGGAACGCAGCCGAGGCGGCCGAGAAGAGGAAAGACGCCAAGACCGGCCGGGAATACGAGCTGGCGTTACCGGCCGAGCTGGACGCGGGCGCACGGGCCGCACTGGCCCGGGATTTCGCCCGTGAGCTGGTGGCGCGATACGGGGTGGTGGCGGATGTGGCGATCCATGAACCCGGCCGGGAAGGGGATAACCGGAACCATCACGCCCATATCCTCACCACGACCCGGATGGCCGGGGCGGAAGGACTGGGAGCCAAGATGCGGGTTCTGGACGTGGCCAGCACCGCCTCGGCCGAGATCGAGCACATGCGGGGCGTGTGGGCGCACCAGGTGAACATGGCGTTGGAACGGCACCAGGTCGAGCAGCGGGTGGACCACCGGAGCTTCGCGCGCCAAGGGGCGGCACAGGAGCCGACCCGGCACATGGGAGTGTCAGCGACCGCCCTGGAGCGTCAGGCGGCCCGCGAGATCCCCGTCCGAGATCCGGTGACGGATCTTGGGAAGCAGAATGCGGAGATCCGCGAGCGGAACCAGGTGCTGGAAACCGCCCGCAAGGCCATGGAAAAGGCGCAGGAGCTGTTCTCCGGCCTTGAGAAGCGGGCAAAGCTGGCGGTCAGTCTGGCCCGGAAGATCGGGCAGCGTATGGAGCGGGAGAGGGAAGCCGAGCGCCAGAAACAGGAGCTGGCGCGTCAGGCCGAAATCAGACGCCAGCAGGATATCCAAGTAGCCGAGGAAGCCCGGAAGGTCACCGAGAAGGAG
Source organism: Acetobacter sp. P1H12_c (assembly GCF_018811975.1). Taxonomy (NCBI): domain Bacteria; kingdom Pseudomonadati; phylum Pseudomonadota; class Alphaproteobacteria; order Acetobacterales; family Acetobacteraceae; genus Acetobacter; species Acetobacter sp. P1H12_c. The sequence continues at coordinate 5,140 of NZ_JACRVR010000066.1, forward strand.
GCTGGTCCCTCAAAGGGACGATCACGGGGGCGCAGCCGAAGTGCTGATCGCGGGTATGATCCCTGGTGATCCTGCCCCGGGAAAGTGTCCGGGGCAGGAGAGTGTTTCAGGCCTGAAGGGCCTGTTTTTCCGAGATGGTGTCACTGAGGAGGTAAGGCCCGGTCTTTTTGATCTGGATAGCCAGAAGAGCGACGCTGTTGGGATGACGATCACTGAGTGGCAGCAGGGCATGACCTGATGTCCAGCGTGTGTCCTCCCATTCCAGGGTATTCCAGCCATCCAGATTCTTATCGGTCAGATGGGCTGTGATGGCATGGTTTCGCCCAGCCTCGAACATCGTGAT
>NZ_JACRVR010000067.1:0-5479 GCF_018811975.1 Acetobacter sp. P1H12_c
AATATTCTGTTTGCCCCGCAAAAGCTGATTATACACCGGTTACCCGGCTTGACGTTCATCCCTTCTATCTCGAGCGATCCTTCCGAGTGCATCGATAATTCTCGCATGGTCATGTCGCTGTCGAATAAAGCGACGCCCGGCCCGAACCATTCTGGCATGCGTCGTTGAGTCATCATGCAAACTGACGATCAGCGCAGCCAGTGCTTCAGCGGTTTCTCCTGTCGCGTCAGCAAAATCTCCGGGCAGTTCCATTCCCTCAGCGGCAATCGGTGTCATCACGCACGGGACGCCAGCGGCCATACTGTCCAGCACCTTACCCTTCACACCCGCTCCAAAGCGAAGTGGGGCGATACTGAGGCGGACCTTGTCGAACAGAACCCCGCAGTCAGGGACGGGACCGATCACTTCGACGCCGGGTGCTGCGAGCAGCCGAACGCTTTCCGGCATGTCCGCGCCCGCAATGGTGCAATGAATATCAGGACGCTGCCTCCACACGAGAGGCATGATCTCTTCAGCGAGCCAGAGCGCAGCATCCACATTCGGCGCGTGGCTGAAATTGCCAAGGAACAAAACGCCGCACCGTCTTTCAAATGACGGAGCCTGTTTTCGGACCGCGACAGCCCAAGGAACGACATGGACTTCCACGCTCGCCACATCACGCCGGAGGATCACGGCCTCCACGGTTGAATGGGTCAGAACGATGTCGGCCTGACGGGCAGCGGCGTATTCCGCATCCCGGATCTTATGGGCCTTTGCCATCAGTTCTGGCCTTTCCTCGACCGCCGCCTGTCGCGCAAGCCTCAGATGGTGCAGGTCGGCGACGGCGTAGATCACCCGCGCTTTGGACTGATACTGCCGGACGAGCGGCAGATAGCGCATCGCAATGTTCTGGCGGTGCAGATAGACGAGGTCGAAACTCTGCATTTGCCGACGCAGAAGGTCTTCGACCGAGCTGTAAAAAGGCGCTGCGCAGATCTCAATATTGTTCATGGTCTGCGCTGATGTGCTACCCATTTCATCAGCGGCGACGAATGATACGTCATAGCCAAGCGCTTGAAGAGCAGCCATATGCGACAGAATGGCGCACGACCCGGCATCACGACAGGTGTCCGGCATGCGGCTGTCGATGACAAGCGCTCTGGGAGCACGGTTTGCCGGAAGCGCCAGCCCCCGACGGGACCGTTCACGCTGTGTCGTGCTCCGGATGCGTCCCGACTGATGGTCGGCATGGCTTTGTTTCAGGTGCTCCATCTGCGCGGCCAGAAACGACAGGGCCCGGTCATGATCTTTCACATTCTGAACGGAGCCGATCGCTGTGCGAACGGCCTGTTCAAGGTCCGAATCAAACTGGTCAGCCGCCTCCACAACAATTGGCTGGCCCAGTAGGGCTCCGGTACGCTCGTTCCGCACTTCAATGATCTGGCGTGTCAGAGGTGAGAGGGGCGGGATAAAAAGCAGATCAAATCCACACCGTTCCGGCCCGGCTCCTGCGTCAGCCACATCAGGACGGCGCCCGTTGGCAATGCTCCGTTCTACAATCATCCCGTTTACCGCAACCTGTATGGCAACTGACTCTTCAGGCTGCGCAGGATCATAAATCCAGCCGCAGACCCGGTCGCGGGAGACGCTGTCGATATAGCCGCGCATAGCGGTCGACGATGCGGGCACTGCTGATCGCGCGATGGTATGGGGGCCGATAGTCTGCTGGTCCACAATCCATGGCGTATTGCCAAGAAAGTTCCGTGACGTGCCCGGATCATCCGCCTGCGCGATTTCGATGACATGCCTCATGTGTGGCGTGAGACCACCCGGCACGACGAAACAGAAACCACAGTCCGAGCCAACATCAGGGCGAGGGCAATCGGCCACGACCTCCCCGATGGCGATCCCATTATCATACAGAGACAGACGCATCGGTTCCGAAGAGCGCGAGTTTCTGGCCCAGCCCCGGATGACGGTGCGCGTCACCTCGTCGAGATAGCCCTCGGCAATGCCAGCAGACATTCGAACTGGAATGATCCCGGCTTCAGCATTCAGACGCGTACGGATAGCTTCAAGAACGGGCCCTTCCTCGATCCGGGGCGCACAGTAGACTGCCGGAAGCGGCGCTGCATCCGGATAGAGTTTTTTGAACTCGATCGCGTTGTGAAACATGTTCCGGCTGTCATCATCAACGAAACTCTCCGAAGGCGCTCCCTCGGCCAGAAGAATATCGTGCGTTTCCAGCTCGATGTGGAAATAGGTGACCTGATCAATGCTCTCCGCCTGAAGAATGCTGACCCCGTTAACGAGACAGATTGCCGGTATGAGCACGCCCTCCAGGGCCATCGCATGCAGCGGGGAGACGGACAAATCCCGTCGCGGTAGGCCGTCACCCAGCGCTCCCGCCCGGATGACGATCGGCAGGACGTTCCGGTTCCCCCTGACAAACGGGCCGGAATACGAGCGGTGTCCGATCCAGCGGATAGGGCGCAGGGCACGTGATGCCGTCCGCACCCGATCACCGATGGCGAGATCTTCTACCGCGATCTCGCCCCGTTCAGTCTCAATCAACGTACCCCGGCAGAAGCAGGGCGTGCCGTCATCTGGCTCCAATGTGGCGATCGTCCCGCCCGATCCGTCATCGCTGAGGACGAAATGTTCCCCGGCATAGTTGCCTTCAATCGAGACAGAACGTGAAACGCTTCCTTCGGTTACGGTCAGAACCGGGTCGCCTTTCAGCGTTGCGCTCCCCCCGGACTGGAAGGTCAGACCGCTAAAGTCGATGGCTCCCCCATTCTGGATCGCCACGCTACCAGCAGAGGCGATATCGGTAGCGTCGATGCTGCCGCCGCTGGCGATCGTCACGTTCTCAATCACACCACCCTCGTCGGGGCGGATGCCAAACGTGCCGCCGGGGCCGACCGTCAGGTTTCTGACAACCCCGGTGGAATCCACTTCAATGCCGCCGCCATTGCTCACGGTGACATTGTCCGCGAGAGCGGCGATCTCGATATACCCGCTATCGGTCACCAGAACATCGTTGATGGAGCCGCTGTTGACGATGCCCCAGCCCTGTTTTTCGACAGTCAGATCGGTAATCGTGCCGCCGTCGACTTCGAAATAACCGTTTTCATTCCAGTTGCCGGTTACGGTCACACCGGAGGCAACACTGCCCGCATCGACGGTCAGATCACCCTTGTCGACCAGCGTATTAACGGCCAGTCCGCCATCCTCGACAAAGAGCTCACCGCCATCGCCCAGTTCGGTGTCCGTCCAGACGGCGCCATTGCCGATAGAGACATCCGAGCTGACCAGATGGACGCCTGACGAGGACGACGACGTGATATCCGCAGAATCCGACATGATGACGCTCCTGAGCATGGCCGCGCGGTAGGCGGCTTTTGTCAGGATAATATATGCGATATTCCGCAATAACAAGCGGAGAATTTACTATTCTTATAAACGGTTTCCCGTTTTGTCTCGTGTTGGACCTCAACCGCGCGGCAACCCTCCCGACCAGACGACTTCGCCCACGACATCCAGACCTGCGGCCTCTGCGGTCTGAAGCTCCTGCGGCGGATAGCGATCGTTGTCCGCGAGAGCCCGGATTCCGCCACCCAGTCGACGTTCCAGACGGCGGAGAAGGATGTCCCCCTCAACCCGCAGCACGAAGATGGCGCCGCCCTGAACCGCGCGGGCGCTGGTATCCACGATGATAAGGTCGCCTTCGCGCAGGGTCGGCGCCATGGCGTCCCCCGAGACGCTGAGGAGACGGAGCATTGCCGGGTCGCGCGGGAGTGCGGCTTCCAGCCAGGATTTGCCAACGCGCAGACCTTCGTCTGGCTGAGGCGACAGCCAGGGGATCACGATCTGATGGCCACCCCGGATTGGGGGTGCGCCTTCGCTGCCTGTATCGAGGCCCGCTCCCACGCCAAAGGCCAGCCAGTCCAGAGAAACGCCACAGGCGCGGGCGAGGGACGCCACGGCAGAAAGTTTCATCTCGCTGCCGTTCATGTAATCCCGCAGCGTTGTGTAAGGCACACCAGCCGCCTTGGCGGCATGGGTGATGCCGATGCTCTGGGCGGCCTGCCGGAGACGCTCGCCACGTTCGCGGAGCAGGCGGGCGTGATCGTCAGACATGCGACGGCGCCTCGGTCTGGAACGGATGGTCACAGGCAATCTCTCTTCCGTGATAGGGAAAAGTGACTCCTAAGCGAAAACGCGCTTGTATGTATATGCGGTTATGCGTATATATTTGCATCGTAGTGTGAAGCGGGTCTCCGTTGATCCTGGGCCCAATCTCGCATGAACCACGTGTTCTGTCGAAGGGTTTGTCATGACCGATGAGGTTCGTTCGCTGTCTCCCGTTCCATTCCGTGATCCCAGACTGGAAGAACTGCATGCCGGTCTGCATGACGTCATCCGCCTGATGGAACTGGAGCATCATCTCCTGCGCGGTCGCCTCGATACGCTGAAGGCCGACAGCGAGGGGGCCCAACTCCTGGAGGGGATCATCGTGCTGGGCGGTGTGCTGAACCGGAAACTGACCCATCTGTTGGGACTGTGTCGCGATGTGGGAGGGCTGTGACATATGAGCATGCTGCGCTCTCTCGCGCTGATGTTTTCCCGGCTGCCGCGTCTCGCGCAGGTCGGTGGTGGCGTGGCTGCCCTCGCGGTCGTCGGGGCTGGCGTATCCTCGTTCAGTGGCGGATCTGGTGACAGAACTGCGATCCGTGCGGTTCTGGCAGCCCATCAGGCGATCGACACGCGTTCCTGTCTGACGTTCCGCTTTGCACCCGGATTGAATTTCGAGAGCTGGGCCGGTCGGCAGTTCTGGATGGCATCGACACCCTGGACGGCCCCCGATCGCCATCCTTTCATTTTCTATGCCGGTCCTGCGGATGATACGGCACCGGAGATTGTTACCGACATGACGCATCGGGGGGTGCTTGAACGTCATCTCGTGCCGGTCAGCTTTCTTGCCGGCGGCGTGGCGTCGGCAGCGATTTATACGACGCCGCATAACGATCCCGATTTCAGCTACGAGCTTGTGCAACCGAATTTCATGGCGCGCGGCAGTCCGCTGGGGACGCTGGCCTGGCCGAACAGCGTGTCGGTCGCGCAGGGCAATGGTGTCCAGCAGACGCTCTATCTGTTGCATCCCTATCTGATCAGTCAGGTCAGCGGCGTCTGTGTGGGACTGCATCTCAGTGGCATCACCGACATCAAACCCTATGACAGGGACTGGGCCGGGCGCGACGTCATGACGGCTACGGCTGTCTATCGGCGTGAGGATCTGAAGGACTGGATGCAGTCCCCTGTGTTCCGCAGGACGATCGGGTCCTTTCAGGATTGGGAAAATGGCAAGGATATTCGCCATCGGCTTGTTTTCCATCGGTTGCCGAAGGGGCTGGAACTAGTCGGTAATCAGGAGGAGCAATAGGCCATGTGTTTCCGGACGATGAAACCCTTGCTGGCCGTACCGCTGCTGGCGGCG
>NZ_JACRVR010000068.1:0-5352 GCF_018811975.1 Acetobacter sp. P1H12_c
GGTGGGAAGGCATCCGCGCCCGCCGTTATACAGGCAACAGACTGGGAAGCACCGTAGAATGACACAGAAGCCTGCACTCCAGACAAAAATGAAGGGTATTCTGCTGGCCGGTGGTTCCGGAACGCGCCTGTACCCCATGACGCTTGCCGCCAGCAAACAGTTGCTGCCGGTTTATGATAAGCCGATGGTCTATTATCCGCTCTCCACGCTGATGCTGGCGGGGATCCGGGATATCATGATCATCAGCACCCCCGCCGATCTCCCGCAGTTCAAGCGCCTGCTTGGAGACGGATCTCAGTTTGGCGTCACGTTTGAATACCGGGCCCAGCCTTCACCGGATGGAATTCCGCAGGCCTTCCTGATTGCGGAAGACTGGCTGGATAACTGCCCGTGTGCCCTGGCGCTGGGTGACAACCTGATTTTTGCGGACCATCTGAGCGCTGCCCTCCAGACAGCCGCCATCCGCCCGACGGGCGCAACGGTTTTTGCGTATCAGGTGCGTGACCCGGAACGCTACGGCGTGGTGTCCTTTGACGAGACAGGCCGCGCTCTGAGCATTGTTGAAAAACCGAAAGAGCCGGTTTCCAACTGGGCTGTGACCGGCCTGTATTTCTATGACAACCGTGTTCTGGACTTCGCCAAACGGGTCAAACCTTCTGCGCGCGGTGAGCTGGAAATTACAGACCTCAACCGCTTCTATCTGGAAGAGGGCAGCCTGCACGTGGACCGTCTGGGCCGCGGCTGCGCCTGGCTGGACGCCGGGATTCCGGACAGCCTGATGGAAGCCGGTCAGTTTGTGCACACCATTCAGGCCCGTCAGGGCATGCTGGTTGGCTCTCCGGCGGAAGTTGCCTTCCGGCTTGGCTTTATTGATGCGGACCAGCTCCGCGCACATGCCTCCCGCATGGGGAAAACAGAACTGGGACGGCTGCTGATGCAGGTCGCGTCGACATTTTAATAAATATTGGATAATCAAGTCATGGAAAATTTTTATCTCTTGTCGTATCACGGTTTTTTCTTGGAGTATGACTCTGATGTGGGGATCTATGAACAAAGTATAATTAGTTCTACTAAGAAAATGTCACGTTTTTTTTTATTAGATACAAAAAAAGACAAAAGTGTTTTGTCTTTTTTTGAAAAGTTAAATATAAAAGAAAGCGATAACTTTATTTTAATACATCACGAAAATTTTTATTTAACATCCCTTCCAGACGGAACGCTTATAAAACAAGAAGTTAAGTGTGCTGGCGCTTGGGAGTACTTTCTAAAAATACCCGAAGAATTCTTCCATAAATTTTATCAAATTGTCAATAAACATTGGAGCGCTTCTGGCGAAATAATAAAAAAAAGAGATATATATATATCTGAAAATTATACTGTAAATTTAGGTAATTATTGTTTGGATATTTATGATTTTATGAATGGATTTAAATATGATTTTTCAAATCCAAACTGCTTTTCCTTCTCGATTAACGATCGTAATATTGAATTTAAAGAAGTTTTTGATTCTGAAATTCATAAAATAATATGGGTTGAATCTTTGGGTAATATCGCAAATCGTGCGTTGCAATATTTAGTGGCTAAAGCAATAGAAGAACGGACTTCCAATCTGTCAATTAAAAATGTAAATTTACCGGAATGGGGAATGCAAAAAGAACATTGCGAACTGGAGTTAGAAAATTCCTGTATAATTAGTGAGTTGGATTTTTGGTTTGATATTCGCGGTTTATCCCAAAATCTTAATAATGGAAATATAGATAGTTTTAAAATTAAAGGATATCCTTTTAATGTTGATTTTTATCCAAGTAGAAAAAATGCAAAAATGTATCTTCCAAATTTTTCAGATTTCGAAGAGGAAATAGTAGGCTTTAATGAAGAGCAAATTGTTTTTAATATTAGAGCTGACGAAATATTGCATGGAATTCATGCAGACTACCTTGTTCTTCCATTTGAATATTACAAAATGCTTGAATTCAAAACCGGATTGAAGCCTGTTTTTTTTGGTCAGCTTGCTAATAATCCTTATATTGAAAAATTAAAAGAAGAATTTCCTAATGCGTTGTTTGTTAATGGGAAAGGGGCTCGTTATGATTTTGAAGTTTTGCGTAGATCTTGCAATATAGCTATAAGTGTTAGTACTTTTTCTTGGTTAGCTGCTTGGCTTAGTGATGCCAAGAATATTTATGTACCACTTGCTGGTATGATGAATCCCTGCCAAGCTGTGGGACAAAATTTTATTCCTCGTAATGATCCAGCTTATAAATTTATTAGCTTCCCGCTTTGTCGTTCTGAATGTTTATATAAACATTCAGAACGATTCTGGGAAAATTTGAGTTACATGGCAAGAAATATGAAATTTATTTCAGCAGAGGAAGCATATAATATTTTTCAGAGAGTCGACACTCTTAGAAATAAAAAGCAAGGTTTAGGTGGGTTTGATCCACGTTTTTATATAAAGAAAAATTATAAAGACATGTTAAAGCCAGGAAATGGCTTAGAACATTACATGCATAATAACACTAAAATTCAGGAAGCCTTTCCACTAAAAGAGCGTGAGTATCTTATTGATTACCCAGAGGCTGGAATAATTATTGCAAATGGATATTTCAGTTCAGTCAATGAGTATCACTCATTTATTGGAACTCACATTGGGAATAAATGCTATTAATCTAAGGTTTATTGACGTGCCCCCCTTTTTGTATCCACTCAAAAGGAGAGTTCCCGTTTTTTATGGCTTGGGGTTGGTGGGATGGCAAGTGTCTCGGGGGCATGCCCCCGAGACACTTGTCTGGCGACCTGGAGGGTTCGAAGAACCGTTGATGGTTTCTCCTTTTGCCTGATTTCAGTTTTTTGTCGTGTTGATTGCTGGTTCGTGGACCTAATTTTCACCCTGCGTTTTGAGCAGAGTGAGGGTCTTATGCCCTGGATTGCTACGCGATCGCGTTAATCCGCTCCAGGAGGAGAAAGCGGCGCATATTGTAGACGATATTGGCTAGAGCATAATCCGATCTAGAGCGTTTTCTTTCCTGATTGAATCGCTGGGGATTCCCAAAATGGCGGTGATCTGATTCAAGGTGACGACCGGGATGGAGGCCGGTTGTGGATGTCATCACGCACATTGTCTCTGGATCTCCGCGAACGTGTTGTCGCGGCCGTTTCGAATGGTCTGTCGCGTCGTCAGGCGGCTGAACGGTTTGGCGTCAGTCCGGCAAGTGCGGTTCGCTGGTGCGCTCTTGCCGCCACGACCGGCAGTCCTGCTGCCAGACTGCGTGGCGGGGATCGTCTGTCTCACCGGATTGAGGCGCAGGCCGAGCGTATTCATGCGCTGATCGCGGAGAAGGATGATCTGACCCTGGCCGAAATCCGCGCCCGACTGGCTGAGGACGGCCATCACTTTGCAATCGGCACGCTGTGGCGTTTCTTCGCGCGTCATAAGATCACATGGAAAAAAAGACCGCTCACGCGGCGGAGCAGGATCGCGCCGATATCCTGACACGACGACAGGAGTGGTTCGATGCCCAGCCCGATCTCAATCCGGAACGGCTGGTCTTCATTGATGAGACCTGGGCCTCCACCAATATGGCGCGCCGCTACGGGCGGTGTCTGCGCGGCCAGAGGCTGCGTTCTGCCGTGCCACATGGTCACTGGAAAACAACGACATTCGTCGCCGGGTTGCGATTGACCGGTGTCGTGGCGCCCCTGGTGCTGGATGGTCCGATCAATGGCCGCAGCTTCCAGACCTATCTCGATCGCGTGCTGGTGCCTGATCTGCTGCCAGGCGACATCGTCATCATGGACAATCTCGGTTCTCACAAAGGCCCCGGCGTTCAGGCCGCGATCGAAGCAGCAGGTGCGACCGTGCGCTATCTCCCGCCCTACAGCCCGGACTTCAATCCCATCGAGAAGGCCTTCTCCAAACTCAAGGCCCATCTCCGTAAAGCCGCAGAACGCACACGCGACGCCCTGTGGGACAGGATCGGCACACTGATTGATCAGGTCACTCCCACAGAGTGCGCAAACTTCTTTACAGCCGCTGGATATGAGCCAGATTGAGAGAAAAACGCTCTAACGGGCTCATTTTGAGATTCCCCTTGTGGTCGAAATCTGATTCATACTATGTGCCGGTATGGAGGCCGGCCCGTATGACCCGAGCCCTGTCTGCTGACCTTCGCCGCCGCACGATTGCGGCTGTTGCCTCTGGCATGACCCGTCGTGCGGCGGCGGTTCGCTTTGGTGTGTCTTCATCGAGTGTTATCCGCTGGGTCTCTGAGTGGCAGGCCAGCGGTCGTGACCATGCGCTCAAACAGGGTGGAGATCGCCGTTCTCACCGGATTGAAGCGTGGTCTGCCTTCCTGCTGGCTGCGATTGAAACAAAGGCCGATATTTCCCTCGTCGAACTGGCGGAGAAACTTGCGGCGGAACATGGTGTCCGCTTTGCGCCGAGCACGATCTGGCGCTGTCTCGACCGTCACGACATGACCGTCAAAAAAAACGGCGCACGCCAGCGAGCAGACACGGCCAGACGTCGCACAGCGGCGCGAAGCTTGGTTTGACAGTCAGCCTGACCTCGATCCGGGCCGCCTGGTCTTCATCGACGAAACGACGGTCTCAACGAAGATGGCCCGTCTGCGCGGACGCTCACGTCGTGGCACGCGCTGCCGGATGTCCGTGCCCCACGGGCACTGGAAAACCACGACGTTCATCGGCGGACTGCGTCTGTCCGGCGTGACTGCCCCGATGATGCTGGACGGCCCAATGACTGGTGAATGGTTCGCCGCCTACGCGCGCAAGGTGCTCGCTCCAACGCTGTCACCGGGAGACGTCGTCATTCTGGATAATCTTCCGGCACACAAGAGTGCTGAAGCGCGCGAGGCTGTAGAGGCGGTTGGTGCCCACCTGCTGTTCCTGCCGCCCTACAGTCCCGACTTCAACCCTATCGAGAACATCTTCGCCAAGATAAAGGCATGGATCAGACGACTGGCGCCCCGCACCCTCAATGCACTCCAGGATGCATTGTGCGGTGCAATCGACGATGTCTGTCACAGCCAGGCCGCCGCCTGCTTCACCGCCGCTGGGTATGAACCAGATTGATCGGATTATGCTCTAGCCTGATCCTCATGGTGGCTCGCGTTATGCCTACGGTTCGGACGAACAGTCCCGTCTGTGACTTCTGATCAGCAAAAATATGCTCGACACGCGACCGGATAACGGATTTTCCTGCATTCGATTTCTGGATATGTCGTGGCATCGGCTTAAGATGAGGCTTTTTCCTGTGAACCTTGAAGACAAAGCCATGCTTCTCCATGAAGGCCTCATTGGCTTTTGAACGGGGCTGTATCTGCCCAGACATTA
>NZ_JACRVR010000069.1:0-5200 GCF_018811975.1 Acetobacter sp. P1H12_c
CAGAAGCCATTCCCGAACGGCAGCATATGGAACCGTGCGGCCTGCATCGGCATCAGCAATTCCGTCTTTGACTGCAGCTATAAAGGCCGCTGTTTCGGTGCTGTCATGCTGGACGATCGGGTGTGTAATCATCACGCCATTTCTCCAGTTCAATTGAGCTTAGCAGCCGGGGGCGTGGCCGTAGGATTTGTTCTGCCTATCCTTAACGGTTCTCAGACAAACTGCCCCACTTATCGTGACCAGGTCCGATAAGTGGGGCAGAACGCTCCCAATGCATCAATCAGATGCACAGATCAGAACAAACCAGCAGATGACTTCACAGCAGACGAATTCATAGAATGATGCCAAACAACATCACCATTAAATATAATAGTTAAATGCTTAGCAGTTCCATGCTGACCCTGATGTAAATCACCGTAAACAGGGATAAAATTAGCAGCATCAGCTTTTGAATTATCAAAAGTATATTGCCACTGTTCATGCCCGCTATCTGTAAACGAAGTTTGTGCAGGGTCACCAAAAAGCTGACGGACCTGTTCTTTCGTCGTGGTTCCATCATGGATTTTTTGATCGATGGAAGCGCCTGTTTCATTTTTGATGGATTCATTGCCACCAGAAGCACAAGCAGAAAGTGCCATCATGAGGCTTAAGCCAACAGCAGAAGTTATTTTTTTAATACGCATTTGGTTGTTTTCCATATTGTAAATTAAATTTACGACCAGATTTTAATACGGATATGCATCAGTAAAAAAAAGGGTTTCTTTTTCTAGTATGCTGTGAACCTTCCAAATCTGGCTCTTGTAAGTTGCGGCAAGACGTTCACCAAAACCACCATTTGCGTGGTCGTGATTCTGCCAGTTTCTGGGCTAATTCGCGCCAGTGATCACGGTCAGATTCGACGGTTGCCCGAAGTGTTTTTTCGGCTTCGAGTTCAGCCTTTAAGCGCGCCAGTTCGAGTGTCTCTTTGGGGATCGGATCGGGGTGTGCATGGGTGTGCACAGGGTGTGCATCGGCCTCTTCCTGCACAGTGTGCGCACATTGTGCAGGGTGTGCAGATAGCCAAGCGTTCAGATCGTCAGCTTTGATCCGCCACAGGTTCTTGTTGTCGCGAAAAGCCTGCAAATCTGATGATTTTATAGCCCGCATGATCGTCCAGCGGGAGACATCAGCTATCTGTGCAGCCTGTGCAGGCGATAGGTGTGCAGGGGTGTGCGAACTCACTGTGTAAGATCGTTACGGCTGGTGGCGGGTAAGTCGGGTTCCATACCTTCAAGAGAGGGTTGGGAAGGGGGCGGCATACCGGGGCCGGTAGGTAGTTGGCGTTCGCCCGGCTGTAGCGATGGGATATGTTCCAGAGGTGGTTGCGCACCAATATCGGCATTGTCGGGCTGTTCGTTATCGGAGACCAGAACCGCTGCCGAAAACAAGCTGTAGCGGATGCCATCTCGTGCACCAGACCATGCCACCCGGTCGTTCACGATGTAGGCGTTAACTGTGCCAGATGCACCGATTTGGCGGATTTCGATCCAATTTTCCTCTTTCAGAACTTGGAGAGAGCGACGGACGGTCCGAGTGCTGCACTTAGTCAGAGTGGAAAGTGTTTCTTGACTGGCGACCAGAGCGTTGTGTCTGCCCATTTTGGCAATGATCACATGCAGAAGGGCTGCTGCACGAGGGTTTTCAACTGCGAGAATAGACCATCGCTCATGTGCTGCACGTTCAGTTTGTACCCATGTCCCGGTTGGTGGAGTGGCGATCTGAATTTTCGGTTCTAAAGGCATTCATGGTGTCCAGAATCGTGACATGGATGTCCTGACCCTAGGTCAAATCTATGTCCATATCAATGACGTATTTGTCATAATATTGGACAAACCTAGGACATAGCTGGTGTCCGGGGGGTAGGACACCAGCTATGTCCTACCCCCCCCCTTTAAGTATTTGAAATATAAGGGATTATGCGTTTTTCTCTTCTATGATCTTAAGAGCCGTCCACGAAGCCCACGGGACGAGGCCCGCGAACGCCCTCGTGAGCGGTAGCGGGCCTCGGGTCCTGTGGACCCTCGGGGGCGGATCAGAGACATTTTTGAGGAGAGTTATCCCACCCCAGACGCCTTCGGCGGCCTACGGCGCTCCCGCACTGCGCTCGCTCTGGTGCTGCAAGGTCAGCAAAACAAGTTAGATGGAATTTGCTCAAGGGGAGGACGTGTGTGGGAACAGTCCGTGTTTCCAGTCAAAACGCCAAATAGGCCGGAGAGACGCTAGGAACGAGCCAGACGCCATTGTCAGCCTGATAGAAGGGAATCTTATTCCGAAACATCAGACCGGCCTCTACGGCCAAAATAACGGCCTTCCCGTGCAGCTCTCCGACACGCTGCGCGGTCTCCCGGTCCGCGGAAAGGTGGACCATCTGGCGGCGACCCGGTTTCAGACCATCCCGGAAGATCGAGGGTAGGTTGTCGCGGGCGGTGCCATGCCAGAGCCGTTCGGGCGGCTGGACGGCGGGCAGGTCGAGATCAATCGACAGAGAGTGGCCCTGTGCGGCCCGGATGCGCAGGCCGTCCGGCGAGAGGGTGAAGCGCCGCTTGTCGTTCGTCTCGACCACTCGCCGCAGGGTGGAGAGGTCGAACGGCTTGCCTGCCCGCTTCGCCAGCCGGATCAGGTCGGGCACGTTTGCCCAGCCCTGCCCGTCCAGCATCAGGCCGATCCGTTCCGGTTCATGTCGCAGGATCAGGGACAGCAGCCGGGCAACTTCTCCATCCTTCATCGTCAGTCCTCGAAGGGGTTCAAAGGGGTCTCCCCTTGTCCGCTGTTTTTGGGTAGGGTCCAAAAAACGGATAGCGGGTATCCTTTTTATAAAAAGGATACCAACTTGTATCAAGTCAGTACGAGTTGTGGTGAGATAATATGAAGGGCAAGTCTGGGTCTGTTCGGATGAAATCGCTCGATGCGTCTGGTCTGGCGGCGATGGAACGACACGAAAAGCGCCTCGATTACGTTGGCAGTAAACGGGCCATCAGGGATGTTCCGCCGCTGGTTTACAGTCCGTATGGCGATGGACTGGATCTCGAACAGAGCTATGCCGCTCATGTTGAAGGGACGAAGCGCAACAAGGGTGGACGTGCTCTGGCACGGCACGGCTTCTTGCAGTTCCCCACGGACCTGCCCATCACCCCTGAGAACGAACAACAGATGCTGGATGAGGCTGTGGCCTTCATCAATGCAACGCATGGCGGGCGGGCTGTTTTCCGGGCACGACTGGACCGAGATGAAGCCGGACGGCATGGGGTCGATGTATTCTTTGCACCGAAATACGAGAAAAAGACTCGACGCGGGAAGGTGGTTGAGGACTGGATCAGCCTGTCAAAGTTCGGCAAGGAACTGGCCCTAGAACGGTTCGGAGAGCGGCAGAAAAAAGAGAAAAAACTGGAATCTGGTCTTTTTGAGCCGGTATTCGATAAGACCGGTAAGCCCGTCATGGAGCGATGTGACAGCCCCGTCTTTCAGGGGAGGGCACTTCAAGATTTATGGACCGAGCATCTTCGCGATAGGATGGGGCTGGAATGGGTCGAGCGGGGCAAGGTGAAGGTTGGCCGTGACCAGGACCGGCTGGAGCCGGAAGAATACAAGATCGCCCAGGAGCGGGAGAAACTGGAAGCCGTAAAAGCTGATCTGGCTGCCAAGGTACGGGAACTGGATACGCGCGAGATTGCTTTGGCAGAAAAAGAGGCGGCGTCGGTCTCGCGTTCGGCAGCTATCGGAGAGTTTGTGAGGGCTTTCCGTTCCGGTGAGATTGCAAAGGTAATTCCATCTTCAAAAAATCCCGGAAAACTCACGTTTACCCGTCCGAACTCCCTGTCGGATGACAGGAAAGCCAGACTATCAGCATGTTGGCGCGAGATACCGGCGCCGATGCGGACGGTCCTTGGGGATGTCAGTTCGATGCGCGATGTCTTTCAGAAAGAGGCGCTTCGTGAGGTGAGTGCAGCCTTTAACGGGCTGATAGGTGCGTGGGCCGTCAAGGAAATCGGGCCGAGACCGGATAAGGTAGGTAGCGGTGAATGGACTCTTCTGCGCCCCGTGGATGAAGCCAGAAAGGCCTGCTTAGCCGAATGGGTACGAGGTGTCGGGGTGGCGGTGGAGCGGGTCGTGCGGTTCTTGATCGAACGGCTGGGAGTGTTCGCTGACGATCTAGACGAAAGGAGGAAGGCTGCGAAGGCTGTCGAGATTGAGGACAATTGGGACGACAGCCCCTCTCTCGGTATGTGAGGCGATTTAGCCGCTAAAACGCTCCTTGTCCCTTGAGCAAGCAGGTGTGTGCTAGGCACAAAGCAGAACAGACCCGGAGCGAGCGCAGTGCGGGAGCGCCGTAGGCCGCCGAAGGCGTCCGGGTACGCTTAGAAAGGAAATTGGCGGCGGGCGTGGACCACGTTGATAATTTCAACGCTGGTTGCCGTCACTCGATACAGGATGATGTAATTCGGGTGGGCTACGATTTCGCGCAGGCCGGGAACCCGCTCACTGATCGGGTAGAGGTATGGGTGAGACGATAGGGGCAGAACGCAAGAACGGAGCCGATGCCACATCCGCTCCGCTGCACCGATATTGTTTTCACCAATGTATTCCGTGATGACTGCAAGGTCTTCGTCAGCGGTTTCGGTCCAGACGATAGGCAGCATCAGGTAGCTTTGCGTTTGTGCAGTTTGGCCAGTCGTTCGGCCATGCGCCGCTCGACTTCATCATGAGGGATTGGCGGGCGTGGATCGGCTAGACTGGCGGCAACCTTGGCCTGAAGCCATGCGGTATAGGCCGCTTCCTGTTCGACCGTCTCGAACTCGGAGACGATGGGGGAGAGTGCTTCGCTCATCATGCGGCTCCTGTCGTTGGTGCTTGATAAAACACCATATCAGGAAATTAGGTTGGGTGCCGGTTTTTCGTGTTCGGTTCCCCATGACAGAAGCCATTCCCGAACGGCAGCATATGGAACCGTGCGGCCTGCATCGGCATCAGCAATTCCGTCTTTGACTGCAGCTATAAAGGCCGCTGTTTCGGTGCTGTCATGCTGGACGATCGGGTGTGTAATCATCACGCCATTTCTCCAGTTCAATTGAGCTTAGCAGCCGGGGGCGTGGCCGTAGGATTTGTTCTGCCTATCCTTAACGGTTCTCAGACAAACTGCCCCACTTATCGTGACCAGGTCCGA
>NZ_JACRVR010000007.1:0-107093 GCF_018811975.1 Acetobacter sp. P1H12_c
GTTCCCGCAAGACGGGCCGCTTCACCACGTGTCGCCCCGTCATAAATCGCGGCAAGCGCCAGAAGGCGCCGGGACTGGGCGGCATGTCTGCTTCCTCGGGCCTGACTGCGCACCCTCGCTGCGTCATAATCCTCGCGGAGTGCGACTGCCTTGCTCATCAGAGATACCTTCCTTCAACAATGGCATCCTGTGAATCACATTTTTAAACCAATGGGTACCCCATGAGTCACAGCCTCAACAAATTAGTATGAGCACGACTTACGGCGAGGATGATGACCGGGTTAACAACCGGAATACGGTTAACATCAACCTCTATAAATATACAGGTTATACGCCCACAACGGTCACGGCGCAGTCTTATTCAATGGCGCAATGGACGAATGATCTTGGTTTCCGTCGGCGCTTCAATATTGGTCATGTCGTGCCAATGACGCTGGCGTTTGGCGGGCAGCATCGGCTGGATATGTATCATCTGTATGCGGGTGAGCCTGCATCTTATCTGTATGGCGGCACGCAGGCCTTTGGCGGGATTATTCCGGAAAACGCCGGGAAGTGGAGCCGTGACATCTGGGCGGGCTATCTGGACGGAGATTTCCATCCTTTAAAGCACTGGGACCTCGATTTTGCCGGTCGGTTTGAGCACTATACGGACACAGGTAATACGGAAAACGGTAAGATTTCGACCCGCTATGATTTTACCAAACGCATTGCAATCCGTGGCACCATCAGCAACGGGTTCCGCGCACCCACTCTTGCGGAAGAGCATTATAGCGAGGTGAATATCGGCCCGACCAATGCGGGTGGCTTGCTGGCAGCCTCCAGTGATGCCGCAAAGGCGCTTGGCGCAAACCATCTGAAACCCGAACGCTCCACGAGTGCCGAGGCCGGAATTCTGCTTGAGCCGGTGGACCGTTTTCATATCAGCGTCGATGTGTATCAGATCAATATCCGGGACCGGATTGCTGGTGGGGGCACAGTGCGAGGGCAGGCGGCGCATGATGCCATCCTCCAGACAGGGGCTTCCATCCCGCCGGGTGTGCTTCTGGACAATACAACGGCTTATTATTTTGCAAACGTAGGTTCTACCCGCACGCAGGGGATCGATATTTCAGGTGATTATGTGTTCCGTTTTGAAAAATACGGGAATCTCGATCTTAGCGCATCGCTCAACCTGAACCGGACGCGTATGAGCCATATCAATACAGATCAGCACGGCAGCCCGGTGCTGAATGCACAGAATGTTAGTTATCTCACGACTGCCTCTCCGCGCAGCAAGATCATTCTGAACGCACACTGGACCTTTCAGAGCTGGGACATCAATTTGCGTGAAACGCGCTATGGCCTGACAAGCACTTTGATGACTTATGAGGATCAGACGCCTGCCAGTGCTGTGTGCCCTCTGGATGGTGGGTCACTGCGTTATTCGGTGCATTGCTTTGGCCAGTATAATAACACGCCGGTCTGGCTGACAGATCTTGAGGTGGGTTATCGTATTACGCCGCGTTTGCATGTTGCGGTTGGTGCGAACAACATCTTCAATCAGCGGCCGCGCAGGCTGCAAGATCAGTTCAATTATGTTGGTGCCAATATCTATGATTTCCGAAATTCGGGAATTCCCATTACGGGTGGGTATTATTATGGTCGCGTCAACGTCGATCTGTAATGCAGACTGAAGAGATACGGTCTGAAGAGCGGTAGAAATGTTTCCGGGTGTTTGCTGTTGACCCGGAAACATTCTGAATTCTGGAGGAAGCAATGGGTGCGCATGATATGGCAAAAAGATCACTCAGGGCGTGTTCAATGGCGACCGCTCTGGGGCTGGCTTTTGGCTCCTTTTGCCCGCTGCATGCTGCGCCTCAGCCAGCCTATTCCGAGGCCTCTCATGCTTCATCACAGTATGATGTGCGGGAAGTGATGATTCCGATGCGTGATGGGGCGCATTTGCAAACGGTAATTGTGATCCCAAAAGACCAGACCCGCCCTCTGCCAATTTTGCTGACGCGCACGCCTTACGGCATTCCTGATCAGGCCATGATTGATACGGAATCTACGAAAGACATTTCCAGCGCCCTGCCCAGCTGGAAGGCTTTTCAGAAAGACGGCTACATCATGGTGTACCAGAATTTGCGGGGGCGCTTTAAATCTGAGGGCCAGTTTTTGAAAACTGCCCGTTATGATGCGAATGACCCCATGCAGGCGAATGAAGTCAATGACGCATGGGATACGATTGACTGGCTTGTTAAAAATATTCCCAACACGAACGGTCGCGTTGGAATGTATGGTGTGTCTTATGCCGGAATGACATCAGGCATTACGTTGCTGCACCCACATCCTGCGCTCAAGGCCATCAGCGAGCAGGCCGCCCCGGCGGACCAGTGGATGAATGATGATAATCATCATTACGGTGCTCTTCGGGAAAGCTATACGTTTGAATATTGCGTTCTTGAACAGGCCGATAAGAACAAAAACACAAATTATGATTTTGATACCCATGATGTTTATGACTGGTACCTGCGTGTTGGACCTGTCCGGAATACAGACAGGCTCTATACGCACGGCAAACTGAGTTACTGGAACGCAAATCTGGATCATCCGGATTATGATGCGTTCTGGCAGGAAGAGGCGTGGTATAAAAAAATTACAGGTTCCACAGTCCCTAATCTGAATGTTGCAGGGTTCTGGGATCAGGAAGATCCAATGGGACCATGGGATATTTTTTATAAATCTCAGTCTCATGACCCTGATCATACGAATTTTATCGTCGCTGGTCCGTGGTTTCATGGTGGGTGGCAAAGGACAGACGGGGCTTCAATCGGGCCGATGCTGCTGGGGGGACACAAGACCAGCAAGGAATTTCAGGATGAAATAGAGGCACCTTTTTTTGCCTACTATCTGCATGACAAGGGTGAAAAGCCTGACTGGAAAGCTAGGATTTTTGAGACGGGCTCTAATACATGGCGGACGTATGCGACATGGCCAGACAAGCACGTCTCGTCACAGAACCTCTATTTCCATTCTGACGGAACATTGTCTTTTGTCGCTCCTAAAGTGCAGGACACGCCTTACCGACAGTATATTTCCGACCCGGATAGTCCGGTTCCTTACCGGCCACGTCCGATCTCACCAACATTTCCAGTCAGGGAATGGCGGACATGGGAGACAATGGACCAGCGGTTTGTTGATCACCGGCCGGATGTGCTGAGTTTTACGAGCGCGCCGCTTGAGCAGGATCTCCGGATTGCCGGGCCGGTTCAGGCACATCTTTTTGCAGCGACGTCCGGGCAGGATTCCGATTTTATTATCAAGCTGATCGATGTTTTTCCGGAAAAGGGGCAGGAAAGCGTTTATTCCAAAGATGACAAGGCATCATGGGCGCAATCACTGGACGGGTATGAATTTCCTGTTGCGATGGAGGTACGTCGCGGGCGTTATCTGCGTGATTTGAGCCATGCGACGCCACTACAGCCGAATAAGGTCACAGAATGGCCTGTTTCCCTGCGGGACCATGACCATGTCTTTCTGAAAGGGCATAGACTTATGGTGCAGGTCCAGTCTACCTGGTTTCCGCTGATTGATCGCAACCCCCAGACATGGGTGCCGAGTATCCCAGACGCGAAAGGGACGGATTTTAAGGCCGCCACACAGAGGATCTATACCACGCCACAGGCGGCATCAAACATTACGCTTCCCGTTCTGCAGTAAGCTCCTCAACACATTTTTCAGGCCTGTTCTCTTTCCGGAATGATATGGTATCATGCAGGAATGTGAGGTCTGGTTGCGTTGCCTGTGCAGACGCTGCGTGTGGATGCATAATGATGGACATCAAGTGGCTTGAAGATTTTCTTGTGCTGGCACGCCTGCAAAGCTTCTCAAAAGCGGCTGAGGAGCGGAATGTCACGCAATCCGCGTTTAGCCGGCGGATACAGGCTCTCGAATTGTGGGTAGGCGTGGCGTTAATTGACCGGACGCGCTACCCGGCATCCCTGACCGCGGAAGGGATGCTTTTTCGTGAAACCGCGAAAGACACCATCAGGCTGCTCAATACTGGAAAAAATAACCTGCAACGGCAGCCGGATGATAGAATGCCGACTGTATCAGTCGCAGCACTGCATACAATCGCGATCACCTTTTTTCCGCTTTGGCTGCAAAAAATTGAAGACGAGGTGGGGCAGGTCTTTTCACGCTTATTGTCGGACGATTTCTACAATTGTATTTCAGCCCTTTCTGAAGGGGAATATGATTTCCTGCTCTGTTTTTACAATGAGAGCATGGAAATACCCTTAGACGACAATGTCTATAGTTATAAAATTGTCGGGTTTGACTCTTTTGTTCCTGTGATTTCAAGAGCTATTTATAAAGATAACGATACGGTCTATCCACTCCTGTCCTATAGCGAAAACTCTCTGCTGGGGCAGTTAAGTCACTCTGCCCAATCAAGGACGCTGCATGTTCTGACAGAAGAGCGACACCTTAATGAAAGTGCGATGGCGGAGGCACTTAAACATATGGTTTTTGCAGGCCATGGTGTTGCCTGGCTTCCCAAAAGTCTGGTCTCGAAGGAATTGCAGGACGGTCAGATTGTTGCGGTGGGTGAGGAACTTCCTCTGGAGATAAGACTTTACCGGAAGATGGGGCGCAGGAGCGCTGTAACTGAAAAAATCTGGCGTTCTCAAAGCAGTCGGTAAGAGTGTTTGCTGCTGTTTTTTGACTACAAAAGACGCACAATCTGAGGGCGTATAGGCTGTGTTTTATCCTTCCGTGCATTGGTGGTGGAAAGGGAAGACAGCCTTGGTTTTAATCTCCTCTGACACAGTAGACGCCAAAAATGCTGACAAAGAAAAAGGACTTCTTTGCTACAGAGCATTAGTCCTGAGCGGTCCGATAGTCCGCTACTCTAAATAATTTTGCAATCTTACAATATAAGCCAATAAACCGGAACGTCGTGGCGTGTTATTACACTGTATATGTCTCTGATCACGCCAATCAAATAAGAACGCTCAGACGCTCGAATTGACTTATTAAAAATTTATATAAGACGATAATATTTTTTTTAAAAGATTTCCGTATAAATCAAATTCTATTGTGCGTTGAATTCCACCGACCCTAGCAAGGAAGGAAACGCATGAATGCCATCGTTGTGACGGCGCTGAAGCGACCTTACACATTTATTGTCCTGTCGCTGCTTATTCTCGCTTTTGGTGTGCTGTCTCTCTTCAAAGCCCCGACCGACGTGTTTCCAAATATCAGGATTCCCGTTGTGTCTGTGGTATGGACATACGGTGGCATGTTGCCGGAGGAGTTTGCCGGGCGCATCACCTATAATTACGAACTGGCCGTGACTTCCACCGTGGAGGGCATAGAGCATATGGAGAGCAGCTCTTACTACGGCAGAAGCATCGTCAATATCTACTTCCAGCCGGGCACGGATATCGGGGAGGCTGAGGCAGAAGTTACAGCAATTTCCCAGACTGTTATCAAACAGCTTCCGGATAATATTCCAGCACCTATGGTGATGAAGCTGGAGGCATCTTCTGTTCCGGTTCTGGCTCTTCAGATCACCTCTGAAAAACAGACGCCGTCTGATCTGTATAAAATTGCCATGACACGCATCCGCCCTGTTTTGGTCACAGTGCCGGGCGCGGTTCTCCCTCATCCTTATGGTGGGATGGACAGCTTTATCATGGTTGCGCTGAACCAGAAGCAGCTTCAGGCGCACCATCTGTCTGCAATGGATGTGCAGAACGCTCTGCGGAAGCAGAATATTGTGCTTCCTGCCGGTGATCAAAAAATCGCCACAACCGACTGGATGGTGCAGACCAACGCAACCCCGCGTTCCATGAAAGAACTTGGTGATATCCCGGTCAAACGTGTTGGGAACGCCGTCATTTATGTGCATGACGTGGCGCAGGTTTACCGTGGCGGGCACCCACAGACCAACCTTGTTCTGGTGCAGGGGCGTCAGGGTGTGGAAGTCGTTGTCATGAAAAGCGGTGATGCTTCAACACTGGATGTTGTGGCACGCACAAAAGAACTTCTGCCCCGTATTCAGAAACTTGTTCCGCCTGACGTGCATATTTCCATCCTGAGTGATGCGTCCGTTTTTGTGAAAGACGCCATTAAGGACGTTGTGCGGGAGATGGTGACGGCGGCTATTCTGACAGGGCTTGTGGTTCTGCTTTTTCTGGGGTCATGGCGTTCGACCCTTATTATCGCCACGTCCATCCCGCTTGCTATTCTTTCCGCCATTATCTGCCTTTTGCTGTCCGGTCAGACCATCAATGTCATGACGCTTGGCGGTCTGGCGCTGGCTGTCGGGATTCTGGTGGATGATGCCACCGTGATGATTGAAAATATTGATACCCATCTTGAAGAAGGGAAGGAGCTGGAAACCGCAATTATTGACGCTGCAAACCAGATTGTTGTGCCGACACTGGTTTCAACATTATGTATCTGCATTGTCTGGACGCCCCTTTTCCGGCTGAGCGGGGTTGCCGGGTGGCTCTTCATGCCCATGGCGGAAGCCATTGTTTACGCCATGCTGGCCTCCTTCATTCTGTCACGCACACTGGTGCCGACCATGGCCAAATATCTTCTGGCCGGGCAGGTACATCCGGGCCTGCATAGCGATGAACATCTTGCGCTGCCCAAGGGTGTTCTTGGCCGCTTCCAGAACAAGTTTGAGCATGCGTTCCATAATTTCCGCGCGGCATATGGGCGGCTGCTTGAACGTATTATTGCGCGGCGCGGTGTTTTCGCTCTGGGCTTTCTGGGGGCGTCAGTGCTCTCTGTCGGGTTGTTCCTGCTCTCCGGACAGGATTTTTTCCCTGAAGTGAAATCCGGTGTCATGCAGATGCATATGCGCACTCCGCTGGGCATGCGTATTGAAACAACCGGCCGGATCGTCTCTCTGGTGGATGATCGGGTCCAGCAGCTTCTTCCGGGGAAAATTTCCGGCATTATCAACAATTGTGGCTTGCCTGAAGGCCCTCATAATCAGGCCTTTATCCCAACCCCGTCTATCGGAACGCAGGATTGTGACCTGACAATTTCTCTCAAAGATGAGGAATCTCCTGTCTGGAACTACCGTAAACTGCTGCGCAGTGATTTATCCGCAAGATTTCCGGGAAGTGTTTTTACCTTTCAGCCGGCTGATCTGACTGAAAAAATCCTGAACTTTGGTTCTCCTGCGCCGATTGATATTCAGGTTTCCGGGCCGGATATTCGTGACAACTATCAGTATGCGCGTCTTCTGGTGAATAAGCTGCGTGCTATCCCCGGTGCTGCAGATGTGGTTATTCAGCAGACCATGAAAACGCCGACCCTGTTTGTGCAAGGTAACCGGACTTTCAGTCAGGCGACCGGCATGACAGAAGCCGATATTGCCAATAACGAACTGATGACCCTGTCTGGCAGTCAGACGGTTGACCCCCAATACTGGCTTGACCCGAAAACCGGCATTACGTTCCCGCTGAATGTGTATGTCTCACAGGATCAGCTGACCCATTATAATGATTTGCTAACAATCCCTGTCGATAAAGGGGATAATGACCCTAAAGGGACGGATATGCAGCTTCTGGGCAGCATCAGCACCGTGACGCCAACTGGCACGCCGGGGCAGGTCTCTCACTACAATTCCATGCCGGAAATTGATGTGTATGTTTCTGCTGAAGGCACGGATCTCGGGTCTGTTCTGGCAAAAGTAAAACAGACAGTTGCCAGCACACAAAAAGACCTGCCGCAGACAGCCGCGGTGGATATCCGTGGGCAGGCTGTCACGATGCACGGGGCGTATGTGGAACTCATTGCCGGACTGGTTGTGTCGGTGGTGCTGATTTACATGCTGATTGTTATCAACTTCCAGTCATGGATTGATCCTTTCATTATTATTTCGGCTCTACCGGGAGCACTTGCCGGTATTGCGTGGAGCCTGTTCCTGACGCAGACACGTCTTTCTGTTCCGGCCCTGACGGGCGCCATCATGTGCATGGGCACAGCAACGGCAAACTCCATTCTGGTTGTCTCTTTTGCAAAAGAACGGTTTGCCTTGCACGGAAATGCTCTGACCGCAGCGATAGAAGCCGGGTTTGGCCGTATTCGCCCGGTTATCATGACGGCTTCTGCCATGGTGATTGGCATGGTGCCGATGGCAATCAGTAATTCGCAAAATGCACCGTTGGGGAAAGCAGTTATTGGTGGCCTTATTCTGGCGACCGTTTCAACTCTGCTCTTTGTTCCGTGCGTTTACGCAATTTTCCATAATCGTTCTCATACAAAAAAATCTCGTCCGCCTGAAGCGGGCCATGAAAACGGGCAGGAGGCTATCTGATGTCCACTCTTACAAAAAACCGCCTGTTTATCGGCGCTCTGCTGTGCGTAATTGTGGGATATGTGGTTTATCTGGAAATCCAGCATCAGCATAACCAGCTCACGCTTCAGGCTGATGCCACGCATGCCACCGTGCCGGATGTTGCTGTGGTCCAGCCAAAACCTGCCCCGCCGACACTCGCCATGACTTTGCCGGGAACGATCAGCGCATGGTACGAAGCACCCATTTATGCGCAGGTCTCCGGTTATACAAAAATGTGGTATAAGGATTACGGCGCAGCGGTCAAAAAAGGGGAAACTCTGGCCGAAATTAATGCGCCGGGTCTGGATGCGCAGTATGCACAGGCCAAGGCGGATCTGCAGGTCGCACAGGCCAAATATGGGCTGGCAACGGTTACGGCAGACCGCTGGCGTTCCATGGGTAAATCACAGGCTGTCTCTGGCCAGTCTGTGTCTGTTCAGAATGCCAACGAAAAATCAGAGCGCGCAGCGCTGGACGCGGCCCAGCATAACCTTGACCACTATGATGCGCTTGAGCGGTTTAAAACCATTGTCTCCCCGTTTGATGGCGTGGTGACAGCCCGAAATATCAGCGTGGGGGACTATGTTGGTGCAGGGAGTGGCAATCTGAATGCCAACGGTACAGCAAGTGAGCTGTTTACTGTGGCCGATACGCATGAGATGCGTCTTTTTGTCTCCGTGCCGGAAGTGTTTTCCTACGTTCTGAAGCCGGGGCTCAAGGCGCGTGTGACGGTGCCGCAATATCCCAATCAGGTTTTTACAGCCAATTTTCTGACGATTGCAAAAGGGTATGACCCCAATACCCGAACGGCCGTGACGGAATTTACCATTGATAACGCTGACCAGAAACTCTGGCCCGGCACCTTTGCCTCTGTCTCGCTTTCTGCTCCGGCGGAAGGGGGCGTTTATACAGTTCCAACTGGTTCGCTGGTGTTTCAGGAAAAAGGGATGCAGGTTGTTACGGTGGATGCCCAGAATAAAGCCCACTACAAAAACATAACTGTGGGCCGCATGTCTGACGCCTATACGGAAGTGGACGCAGGCCTGACCCCGACGGACCATATTATCAACAACCCTCCCGCTGACCTGCTTGAAGGCCAGACCGTGCGCCTGAGTGTGCCGGAGAAAGGATACCTCGCATCTTCCAGTGATAGTGAAGAGGAGGATGATGAATGAGCACGCTCCTGATACGTCCCCAGACAACAACGCGTAAGAGCAAGCCGATGCCGGGAAGAGATAAGGCAGCCTTTCAAAAAATCTTTTCTCAGAAAAAGATTTTGAAAGCTGGAACCCTTGCCGCCTTAACAGCGCTGAGTGCGTGTGATCTTGCTCCTGCCTATCAGGCGCCGCATTTTGTTGTGCCGATGTCCTGGCATGGGCAGGGGTTATTCCATGAGGCACAGCCGCAGGAAACTGTCATGCGCTCGGACTGGTGGACACTTTTTGCAGACCCGACGCTCAACACGCTGGAAGCGCAGGCGATGAACGGGAACGCGGATCTGCAGGCCGCGGCTGAACGCTTTATTCAGGCACGATCTATTGTGATGGAAGCACGCTCGGACCTGTTGCCGCATTTTGCATTGGCTTTTGGGTCCAGCAACAACAAAAGCTCCTCTGACAGATTGTTCCGATACAAAGGGCCAATAACAGCAACAGACGAGTTTTACGGAGGAATGGCGAGCTGGGAGCCTGATATCTGGTCTTCCATCCGCAACCGGGTGCGTGCGCAGAAATATTATGCGCAGGCACAGGCCGCGCAGTATGCCTCCGCACGGCTCAGCCTTCAGGCGGAACTGGCAAGCGATTATTTTGCGTTAAGAGGGCTGGACGCCCAGAATGCGATCTATACGCAGTCCATCAGCTATTATCAGCAGGCGCTGCGGGTGACGCAGACACGGCTGGATAATCAGGACGCAACTGGCATTGACGTGGCGCGGGCTAAAAACCAGCTTTACATGACACAGGCGCGTCAGCTTGATGTGCAGGCGCAGCGCGAGGTTCTGGAACATGCTCTGGCTGTTCTGGTCAATGCGTCACCGTCGTCTTTTCATATTTCTGAAGTGGCAACTCAGGATCAGGAGGAACCTGTTTTTCCACTCGGGATGCCGTCTGAACTGCTGCAACGCCGGCCGGACATTGCTGTTGCGGAGCGTGAGATGGCGCAGGCCAACAGGGCTATTGGTATTGCCCGTGCGGCGTTCTATCCGCATGTGTCCTTTAATGCCAATGGCGGTTTTKATGCCAACGGGKTTGATCTGGCTAATCTGGCAAACAGCATGTGGTCTTACGGGGCTTCCGTCACCATGCCGCTGTTTGAAGGTGGCTTGCGCCGCGCCCAGCTCCAGCGCACATGGTCCAATTATCGGGAGACGCGGGACCATTATCGTATGACGGTGCTGTCTGCCTTCCGGGATGTAGAAAACGGCCTGTCCATGACGGCGCGCCTGAGGGCGGAAAATGTTCGGCTTAAACAGGCGGTTGATGCCGCCATGCAGTCTCAGACCCTGACCATGACATTGTATAAGGGGGGCGCAGATGGGTATCTTGATGCGCTGATTGCGCAGGTCAACACGCTTGACGCCCGGATTGAGCAGGCACAGGTGCAGGCCCGTGCTCTTCAGGCGGCTGTCAGCATGGTGCGGGCACTGGGTGGGGGCTGGAATGATAAGCTGCTCCCGACACCGGACCAGACCATGACGTTCAAGGGCTTTCAGTATGAAGGACTGGACCATCCTGCGCCGGTGGCGGGCATTGATAGCCCACCTGACCCGGCGCAGTATGAAAATCTGACGGCGACCGGGCCCGTGGAGACAGGCGCCGCCGGACGCAGCACTTCGTCCAGCCCAGCCAGGTTGCCGCGATAGTTTTTTCCAGATTTTCTGGTGAAGATTATACGAAAAACAGGCTCAGTACCCATGTTTTGCGGTAAAACGTGGGTTCTGAGCCTTAGTTTGAAACAGTTCCGTGCAGCGTAAAGCTTTCCCCCCGGCCATCGGGCAGACGCAGGAGCGGGCCGACAAATTTGGGGTCCCGCATGGTTTTGTCATGCTCCAGCAGACCGATCAGACGGGCGGCCTCTTTTGACTGACCTTCCAGCGTAACCTGCCCCTGTTTGAGGGACAGAGACTCCAGAAACGTCGTGTCCGGCAGAGATTTTGTCAGATTGGAGAGAAGCGTGAGGGGGGAGCCAACCCGCTGAATCTCACGGTTAAGAAGGGTGCTGGCACTTGTCAGCGCATCAATACGGTTGCGGAGTGTTTCTGCAACCAGCCGTGAAGGCTGAAGTTCCTCAAGCTGCCCGGCAAGCCGATACTCCATGACGGACTGCCGGATGAAGGGCACACTGAGGACTATCCCCAGAGCAAGGGCGATCAGAAGAGCGGTTTGGCCTGATGTCTTTTTGGAGAGGCCATGCTCTGCAAGTGGCAGACTGACAGTTGAGTGGCTCTTCTGGTTTGCAAAGCAGACGGGCGTGAGGTGCGCCGCCTTAAAAGCATCCAGCCAGGGAGCAAGAGGGGCCAGCGGTGCCACGCTGAGCAGAAACTCGGCCTCTGCCGGATGCTCGGAGGGCAGGGGTGTAAGACCCCACACACTTTCTTCAGCCGGAAAGGGCACAACCCGATCCATCTGATAGCTGATCAGTGAGACGGCTTCTCCCGCTACAGCAGCGGGAAGCCGGATAACGCGCTGTAAAATCGGCAGGTCTGGAAATACTACCCGTATGCGGAGGGATTTTTGTCTGCGGTGACGCCATGCCCGCAACGCGGGCTGGCGGCTGGCGCACAGACTGGCGAGATGCGCCATGCCATCAGGTGTCGCTGGGGCGTGCTGAGGGGGCTCACCGGGTGTCTGGGGCAGTAATGTCAGGATCCCTGTTGTGGGCGCAATGACGACAGTAGGGATGGCGTAACGGGTCTGGATCGTATGCAGAGCGCGCGCGAGGCGTGCCGGAAGATAGCGGGAAGATATTTTGCGCAGGACGGCCGTGTTCTGCTCAAGCCACCAGGTGATCAGGGCGGTACGGGTGATGGCGTTCAAAAAAATCTCGTGTGACAGGTGGGCAGGCTCTGGCCGGGTCTGATCCGGCGACTATGCAAAAATATAGCGGTACTCATAGCATTGGCGTTCTCTGCCTGTCAGGGTGTGGGGTGTGACAGTTTTGAGACATCTCGGTCTCACCACTTTTTCAGTGAGTTTTTCATCAAACAATCATAATTATAAGAAGAGGTTAATGGTAAGCAGCCCCGTCTCTCGGAAGGCCGGGTCCGAACGCTGCAAAAGAAGGTTTCCATTCGTGCGCTCTTTTAAGCTGTTTCAATCAACATTTCTGGTGACCGGATGCGCCGCTTTGCTGGCTTTGGGACTTGGTGGTGCTGCCCGCGCCCAGCCAGCGGGGGGAGCGGCCTGTAACCCGGCTGCGGATGGAAGTAACCCGTGCCCGCGCAAGCTGCACCTGCATACGCAGCAGCCGTTATCCACGATGGCAACGGTCGGCAAGGCCATGTTTTTTGATCCGGCTTTGTCCGGTTCGGGCAAATTTTCCTGCGCGTCCTGCCATGTGCCCAGCCTGCATTACGGCCCGGCGGGTAAGACTTCGGTGTTTATGGGTGGTGTGACGGGAGACAGGGAAGGGCGGCGTGAAATTCCGAGCCTGACCTATCTGGAGCGCCAGCCGCCGTTCAGCATCGGGCCGGATGATGCGGTGGCGGATGATGTTGCGCCCACTATTGCGGTGCCGGTGACCGGTGGCGCGCATGCGGCCAAAAGTGCCTCTAACACAGCAAGCTCCGCGGCCAACCTGGTGCCACAGGGCGGCCTGTTTCTGGATGGCCGGGCCGATACGCTGCACCAGCAGGCCAGCGGCCCGATGTTTGACCCGGATGAAATGGCGGGTCTGCCTGAAAAAGTAACGGCGCGGCTCCAGACGGCTGACTATGCCGCTCCGCTGCGGGATCTTGCGGGTATTCGTGGCCGTAAGTCCTCTGATTTCCTGTTGTCAGAAGGCCTGTTTGCTCTGGCGCGTTACCAGATTGAAGACCAGAAATTCCATCCCTATTCCAGCAAGTTTGACGCATGGTTGCAGGGGAACGCGCGTTTTTCTCCCATCGAACGTCAGGGTTATCTGCTGTTTAATGACCCGAAAAAGGGAAATTGTGCGGCCTGCCATGTCGATACGGTGCGGGGAGACGGCTTGCCGCCGCTCTTTACGGACCATCAGTATGAGGCTCTTGCTGCCCCCCGTAATCCTGCTCTCACGCACACGCATGATGCCTCTTATTATGACCTGGGCGTGTGCGACCAGAAACCGGGCGGCCGC
Source organism: Acetobacter sp. P1H12_c (assembly GCF_018811975.1). Taxonomy (NCBI): domain Bacteria; kingdom Pseudomonadati; phylum Pseudomonadota; class Alphaproteobacteria; order Acetobacterales; family Acetobacteraceae; genus Acetobacter; species Acetobacter sp. P1H12_c. The sequence continues at coordinate 13,664 of NZ_JACRVR010000007.1, forward strand.
AAGGAGCTGGCACCCTATTGCGGAATGTTCGCGACCCCGACATTACGGAATGTGGCGACACGCCAGACCTTTTTCCATAACGGTGTCTTCCACTCACTGGAGGATGTAATGGATTTCTACGTGTTGCGTGATCTGGAACCGGGGCGGTTTTATCCGAAAGGTCCGGATGGCAAGGTGCAGGCCTATAACGATATTCCTGCCGCGTATCAGGGCAATATTGATAAAAGCGACGCACCGTTTGACCGGAAACCCGGTGAGGCACCTGCTTTGAATGAGGCTGAGCGTAAAGCGATTATCGCCTTTTTGCAGACGCTGACAGATGGCTGGACAGGGGATGCCACGCAGGCTGATGCATCTGTCACGCCTCAGAAAAATCCCTGAGAAAACCCCTTAAGAAAAACCTGAGAAATATGCGCCCGATCTGGCATCGGGCGCGCAGCGGGTTACGGGTTACAGATCGCACCGGACTGACCGGGACTGGCTGCGCCATTGCCGCGGGCTCCGGCGGAGCACAGGTCATAATCATGGCCCTCGCGTGATGAAGGGGCCTGATAGCTGTAGGGGTGGTTCCACGGGTCTTTGGGCTCGTTTGCATCTTTCAGATACGGGCCGTTCCAGTTCTGCGCATCGGCCGGTTTGTGGATGAGGGCTGCAAGACCTTCTTCCGTGGTCGGGTAGGCCCCGACGTCCAGCTTGTAGAGATCCAGCACCGAGCCAAGCCGGGAGATGGATTGTCTGGCGACTGAGACACGTGCTCCGCCAAGCTGGCGTAACGCTGCGGGAGCAACAAGGCCAATCAGCAACGCCAGAATAGCCAGCACAACCAGAATTTCCAGCAGGGTAAAGCCGGATTGCGGATTGTTCTCTTCGGGCGGGAGCGGGGAAGCAGAATGAGAGTTTGTCATAAAATCCTCACAGGACTTGTGCGAAGGACGGGCGCATTATAGTGCGCCGCCCGGAAAAGTGAGTCATGGGTTGTGCAGAAAGCAGCCCGCTACGATCAGGATCACGATGCCCATTCCCCTTCTTGCCTGCATGGTTGCCAGTGCAATCCGGTATGATATTCCGCCCCGTGTTCTCCCCGTGATTCAGAAAGTGGAAGGCGGCGTTGCGGGCATGGTGCGGCGGAATACGGATGGCAGTTCCGATCTGGGCCTGATGCAGATTAACACGCGCTGGGTGCAGCCTCTGGCGCAGGTGACCCATATGCCCGCGGTGCAGACTGCGGCGCGACTGGTGTCTGATTCCTGTTTTAATGTGGCTGCGTCCGCCCTGATCCTGCGCACATATATCAATGAGGCTCATGGTGATCTTATGCAGGCCATAGGCTATTATCATTCCCACACGCCATCATTGAATGCGGCTTACAGGCAGAAGGTACTGGGCACTGCGGTCTCAATGTTTCCTGCCAGACAGTAACGCGACCGGTCCTGCTCTAATGCCCGCCGGGTGAGGTTTCAACCGGCTGGGGGCGGGAAGAGAAAGAGTTCATCAAACTGTCTTTATTCTCAAAATGACGCGCAGTTTTCAGGCCGGTTACACTTGGTCCTGACGGAGTGTTTCCAGTGACAGAACGGCAAAAGGGGTGTTGCGTCCCGGCTGTGGTGCCACCACGGCCCGGCGGAGCAGCATGTGGCCGCCCGGTCTTGTAACCCGTGCTGTGACAATCAGTGTCCGGTCTGCCCAGTTTGCAGTGGTCTCTTCCTGCGCTGGCGGGGGAAGGGGGCTTCCCTGCATGGGGGATGGTCCTCCCTGTGGCTGCGTCTGCATCTGCGCGAAGACCGCACGTAAAAAGGGGTCATGGGTGCGGGGTGAGGGCATGTCTTTTTGCGTAAAAGAGAGATGCGGGGAGAGTGTTTGCAAAAGGCTGGGCGTCATGCCAGGGATTTCGGCCATGTCGTCCAGTGTCCGCATGGGGCGGCCTGCGGGTCTGCACGCTCCCAGTGTTGCAAACAGACTGGTATTGGCCTGCCGGTTTGCCTGCTGCGTGAGGGACGGGGGCGTGCGCCACAGCACCACCATGCGGGCCAGTGTCTGTGCGGCTGGGGTCTGGAGACCTGCGGTCTCGAAAACGGCTGTCAGCAGGCCGGGCGGCGCGTGGTTCGGGTTAATTTTCCCGGCTTCTATCTGTATGCGCACATCCGCTGTCAGGTCTGGTTCGGTAATGGTGTGGAAGGTTCCGTCCGCAGCCCAGTGTGCGCTTCCAGTCGTTAGCAAGTGATATAAGGCCGTTTGGATGGCCGCATCGGCTTGTGCCTGTGTTGTGGCTAGCAGAGTTTCTGCCGCATCCTGCTCCGTGGTTGCTTTGCTCCCGACCAGAAGGGCTGTGCCAATCAGGCTCAGAGTCACCAGTGTCCAGAGCACGAGCAGCAAGGCAAAACCTTGCTGATTCAGGGGGGCATGCCGGGGGGCGCTGCGCATGGTGCGGGAGGTCAGGCAGCGTCAGTCATGCAGGCCAACGGCTTTTAAAATCCGTTGCTGCGGATCGGGAGAGCCTGTCTGCGGCGTCCGTGCAAGCTCTGGGGCCAGAGCGGCAGATTGCGCAAGGTTGCGGCGGAGGTCTTCCGTCATGGCGCGGGCATCGTTCTGGCTGCGGATTACATGCGGGGTGATGAGCACCAGCAGTTCCGTCCGTTCCCGCACGTTAGTCTGCTGGCTGCCGAGCATGCCCAGAATGGGAATGTCTTTTAACCAGGGCAGCCCCTGATTGCCGCGTGACGCGTTATCGGTAATCAGTCCCGCCAGCCCGACGGTCTGCCCATCCTCGATCGCCACGCGGGAACTGACCTGCCGCTGGGAGAAGGTGGGACTGTTGATGCTGGAAGAGCCGGTGCTGGTGGTGGAGGATGAGACGGAACTGACCTGCTGTGAAATATCCAGCGTGACCAGCCCCGTATTGCTCACATGCGGAGTGACCTGAAGGATCACGCCGGTTGGCTGGTAGTTGATGGAATTGGTGATGGTGGAATTGGAGGTCACAACGCTTGTTGTCGCCCCCGTCAGATAAGGCACCAGATTACCCACCATGAGGGAGGCGGGCTGGTTATCAACCACCATGATCTGCGGGGACGACAGAACACGGACTTTAGTGACGCTTTGCAGCGCGTTGATAACGAAAGGCGCGCCACCCTGCCCACTGCCGCCCAGCACAAACCCCGGAAAGCTGGAGGAAAGCTGAGAGGACACCAGATTGGCAGCTCCCAGACTTTGTGTTGCATTGCTCAGAATGCCGTTGATGCCGCCGGATTTAAAGAAAAACTGTGTGCCATACTGGAGAGAGTCATTCAGCGTGACTTCCGCGACGGTGGCATCCACCATGACCTGAAGCGGCATAATATCAATTTTATGCAGCATGGCGGTGATGGTTTCTGTTTCTGCCCGCGTGCCATATACCAGAACGGAGTTGTTCTGCAGGTCCGGAATAATGCGAATGTGAGAGCTGTTCTCACTATTTTCGTTCATGTTGCCCAGACCGCCCAGAAGCGGGTTATTGCTGATCCCGTCATTCTGGCTGGTCGTCTGGTTCTGTCCGCTGGTGCTGTTCAGGCTGCTGCCAAACGCGCCGGAACTGGAATCGCCCGAACTGTTGCCGGACGCCATGGAGCCGGACTGGCCAGACCCCAGACTGGAGGAGCCTGACATGCTGCCAAAGCCGGATGAAGAATTGCTGTTGCTGGAATTCATGCCCGTCTGCTGTTTGGGCGAAGGCGTTGGGGTGGCCGTGACATGCTCAGGGGTAAAAGCCTGCTGGAGCACATAGGCCACATCATTCGCGCGGCCATTCTGGAGGTAGAATGCGCTCCAGTTCCGCACCGTCTGTTTCCGGCCGGCTTCAATCACAGAAAAGGCCCGTCGTGCATCTTCAATCAGGCGGGGCTGGCGGGCTGTGACCAGAATGGAATCAATGCTGGGCATGGGGAACAGGCGGATTGAGTCCGGCCCTGCGTTCTCGCCCCCCGTGCGGCGGACGCCCAGAGCATTTTTCAGGGCCTGACTGAGCTCACTCACCGTGCCGGTTGTTGCGGGGAGCAGCAGATAGGACTGCCCGGCCAGTGTATCCGTATCAAAGGTGTGGACCAGTTCTGTCAGGGTTTCCCGTGTTGCCGGGTCCCCCGAGAGGATGATGGTATTGCTGTCCGGGTCTGCCGCAACGTGGCCTCCGCCCTGCACCACGGGCTGAATGAGCTTTGCGATACTGGCGGCGTTTGTATAGCGCAGCGGGATGGCGGTTGTGCTGTTGGCCGAGCCAGCACCAGCGCCGGGCCCGCCGCCGGAGGAGAGGGAGACAACCCGGTACAGGCCGCTTTGCGTCACAAGCGTTGCGTTTGCCCCGGCCAGCAGCACACGCAGCGTCGGAATAAGCTGGTCCCGCCGCAGAGGCTGAGCAGTGTGCAGGGTGGCGGTGCCCTGCACGGAGGGGTCAATCACGTAGTTGACGTGCAGGATGCCCCCCAGAATTTGCTCCGTTACGGCATGAATATCCGTGCCTGCAAAATTCAGGGAAATATCGCCTCCGCCACTTGCCGTATTGCCCGGCAGGCCGCCGCGCGTGCCGCTCCCCATCCGCACAAATGTCTGTCCGTTGGCAGGCAGGGGGGCTACGGCTCCGTCCTCCCGCACGGTTGCGCGGATGTCATGCTCCGGCACAGGCAGGGGAGCCAGTTCCGGTGGTTTCTGGGTGCAGCCAGCTATGGAGATCAGGAGGGAGGCGGCGCTGAAGCGACGGAAAAAATGCGGCATGATCCTCAGGGTGTCGGAGCGGTTTGAGCGGGCGTGCCGAGATCGGCCCTGTAACCCGTGATGGAAAGCGTTGCGTCTACGGCGCTGGTATGTCCGCGTGTGGCTTCAGTGACAGTGCGGGCGCGCTGGATTTCCAGATCTTCAACCAGCAGGCGGGGTTGTGCGTGGTCAAGATCATCAAGCAGCGCGACAAAGGCGGCCCAGTTGCCCGTCAGCGCAATGCGGACGCCAATGGCGCGGAAATGCCCCATGGTGTGTGGCGGTATGGTTTCCTGACTGGCGATCTCAATCTGGTGCTGTGCGGCCAGTGCCTGCACTGTCTGGACAAGGTTGGCGGCTGCTTCGGAATCACTCTGGCCTGCCAGCAGGATGTGCGCGCTGGAGGCTGAGCTATGGCGTTCCTGATAGCGGCGTTTGAGGTCAGGGATCTGGCGGATAAGCTGCTCTGTGTGGCTGAGGACTGTGCGCTGGTCTTCAAGGGCTGCGGCCCGGTTCTGATAGAGTGAGAGCAGCGAAAGGCCTGTCATGGCAACGCAGGCCAGCCCCGCAAACGTCACGCTACAGGCAAGGATCTGTCCGCTCAGGCCTGCTGGAAGGCGTGCGTCTGTCACGCGCAGTGCCTGCCAGACAGGCTGAGGGCAGCCGGGCTCAGAAGAGGGGTCAACAGGAGGCTCATGGCGTGCTCATGCCTTGCGCGCAGCAACAGGGGAAAACCGTGAGGGTGCTTACCACCCCCGTCTTCCGGGTGGCGAGGGGGAAGTTGTGACAGTTTGATGAAACGTTCCGGGTGCGGAGGATGCTGATCTGGTCGCCCGGAAAGCGTTCTCTTATAACCAGCCCCATACGTGCTGCATCAGGCGCGTTATCCAGAGTGAGAGAGCCAGACACGGGCCGAAAGGCAGCATCATTCTGGCGTGAAGGTGCCGGCCCCGCGCCGCCAGAATGAGGGCAAGGATGAAACCGCAGACGGACGCGCCGAGCAGGACGGAGGGCAGCGCCTCAAGCCCCACCCATGCTCCGCCTGCCGCGAGGAGTTTGGCATCTCCCCCGCCCAGTCCTGCTCTGCCGCGTACCGCTTTATATAGGGCGGAGACTGCACTCAGCAGCGCCCATCCGGCCAGCGCCCCTGTGACCCGGCTCAACAGAGAAGGGCCATCCGCGAGCACGCATCCTTCCACAATGCCGCCCAGCAGCAGGGGCAGGGTGAGGGCGTCTGGCAGCAGGAAGGTTTCAAAATCTATCCAGCTTAATGCCAGCAGGACCCAGCCCAGCAGGACAGTCCCGTATACGAACGGGGAGGCAGGGTCTGCGAGCATGAGCGCCAGAGCAGCGACCACTGTTGCCGCGAGTTCAATAGCCGGATGAAACAGGTCAATACGCGCGCCGCACGCACGGCAGCGTCCTCGCTGAACCGCGTAGCTGAGCAGAGGGATCAGTTCCGCCGGGCCAAGCGTATGGTGGCACACCTCGCAGCGGGAGCGGTCCATGCCAACCGGCTCCCCGCGTGGCAGCCGACGAATGAGAACGCCCAGAAAGCTGCCAATAAACGGCGCGAGAGCCAGAAGAAGGAAGCGCATGCCGTGTGTTGTGCCGGAGGTTCCGCGGGCCTGCAAGCACCGGGCCTGTCCGGATCTCAGAAAAAGGTCTGCGTGGTATGAGCTTTTCTATTCTTCCTGCTCCCGGAACGCGTGTGCAGGCAGAGGCGCGGCTTGCGGGCGCTCTGATGCAGGCCGGTACGTGTGATGCGGCTGTGCTGGACCGGGCGCGGCGGGTTGCGACGGAAAACCGGCAGGCTCTGGCGACCATACTCCTTCAGCTCGGGCTGGTAAGCGAGGCCGCACTGGCCGCCGCCTATGCCACACTGACGGGCTGGCCCGTTGTCTCTGCCGCTGCACTGGCCGCGCTGGAAGAACCGGTTCTGCCAGACATACTGAGTGCTCCGTTTTTGCGGCAGGCGTCTGCCGTGCCTCTGCCGTGTGAAGGGGGCGTGCTGCCACTGGCAATGGCGGACCCGCTGGATGATTTTGTTGTGCAGGCGGTCTCTCTGGCCGTTGCTCTGCCAGTGCGTCCGATGGCGGCTCTGCCGGTGGATCTGGAAGCTGCTTTAAGCCGCCTTTACCCGGAAGCAGCGGAGACTGAGGGGGCGGACGCAGAGGAGGGAGGCGCGGAGGGGGACCCGCTTGAAGAGGATGCGGACCGCCTGAAAGATCTGGCAAGTGAAGCGCCGGTCATCCGGCTGGTGAACCAGATTATCTTCCGGGCGGTGGAGACACACGCCTCAGATATCCATTTTGAACCTTTTGAGGATCGGCTGGGGGTCCGCTTCCGGTATGATGGCGTGCTGCATGAAATGGACAGCCAGCCTGCACGGCTGATTGCCGCCGTTATCTCCCGCATCAAGATCATGGCGCGACTGGACATTGCCGAACGTCGTCTGCCGCAGGATGGCCGTATCAAACTGGCGGTGCGGGGGCGCTCGGTGGATTTCCGTGTTTCCACCATTCCGGCATTGCATGGGGAATCCGTGGTCATGCGTGTGCTGGACCGGGGTTCTGTTAAATTTGAGTATGGGCGGCTTGGTCTTTCTCCGGCTGTAACAGCGCAGTTCCGTGCAGCGCTGGAGGAGCCGAACGGCATTATGCTGGTGACTGGCCCGACGGGCAGCGGCAAAACCACCACGCTGTATACGGGGCTGGCGCAGTTGAATGTGACCGAGCGCAAGGTCGTGACGATTGAAGACCCAATTGAATATCAGCTTGCCGGTATCAATCAGATTCAGATCCGCCCGCAGATCGGCCTGACCTTTGCAACACTCCTGCGGGCCATTCTGCGGCAGGACCCGGACGTGATTATGGTGGGAGAAATCCGCGATCTGGAAACTGCCCAGATTGCTGCACAGGCGGCTCTGACCGGCCATCTGGTGCTTTCCACACTGCATACCAATTCAGCCGCCGCCGCTATTACCCGCCTGAGGGATATGGGGCTGGAGGATTATCTGCAAACAGCCGTGCTGCGGGGCGTTCTGGCCCAGCGGCTGGTACGCAGGCTCTGCCATAGCTGCCGCGCTCCGATTGAGCTTGACCCGGCCGTGGGCCAACGGCTGGGTATTCAACCGGATCAGGCCGCATCACTCTGGCAGGCGGTCGGGTGTCCGGAGTGCCGCCACACCGGATATCGCGGGCGTATTGCCATTGCGGAATATCTGGTGCCGTCGCCTGCTATTGTCCGGCTAATCCTTGCGCGGGCTGATCACACGGCCATTGAGCGTCAGGCCGCGGACGAGGGGATGAAGACCCTTTTTCAGGCCGGGATCGATGCCGCCTGTGAGGGAGAAACGACGGTTGAGGAAGTCATGCGGATTATCCGCGCCGAGACCGAAGTCCCGTCCGCCCCGGTTCCAGTATCCGGAGCCTCTGACGCGTGAGCACCACCTGGCATTATCGTGCGCTCACGGCAGACGGTCAGCTCCAGCGCGGGCAGGCGCAGGGGCCGGATGAAGCGCATGTGGTGGCGGATCTGCGGCGTAATGGCCTGACACCCGTGCGTGTTATGCCACAGTCTGACCGTGGGCGTCTGGCAGGGCTCCAAATTTCATTTTCCCTGCGGCGCACAGGTCTGAGGCGCGCGCAGGTTACGGATATCACGCGGGAGCTGGCGCTCATGCTGGGGGCGGGGCTGGATCTGGACCGCGCCTTGCGTTTTCTGATCGAGACCCTGCCAGAGACCGGGCGTTCTGGCCTCCGTGCCCGCGCGGTGCTGGTAGAATTGCGAGACGCCATGCGGAATGGAGGGTCATTTGCGTCCGCGCTGTCCACGCGGGCTGAAAGTTTTACGCCGCTTTATATCAATCTGGTGAAAGCCGGGGAGGCCGGGGGCGCGCTGGGAGAAGCGCTGGACCGGCTGGCCACGCTGATGGAGCGGGAGCGCAAACTCACAACCGCCATCCAGTCCGCGCTGATTTACCCGGCCATTTTGGTTGTCGCGTCCATTGGCTCGGTTGTGTTGCTGCTGACCGGGGTTCTGCCGCAATTTGTCCCGCTATTTGCGGAGGCCGGGGCGCAGCTTCCGTTTTTGACGCGATGTGTGATTGCCGCCGGAGATTTTCTGACCCGCTGGGGGCTGGTTCTGCTGCTTGGTTGTGTTGCCGCCGTCTTTGTTTTGCGCGCTTTGCTGGCACTGCCTGCGTTCCGCCTGCGGTTTGACCAGACTTTGCTCCGGCTGCCGGTGGTTGGTGCGCTGTCACGGAATATCATGGCGGCGCGGCTTACCCGCACGCTTGGAACCCTCTTGCAAAATGGCGTGTCTCTGCTGAGTGCCTTGAAAATCAGTGAGGACGTTATTGGCAACCGCGCCGGAGCACAGGCTGTGGCAGAGGCAGCTCTTGTGGCGCGGGAGGGGGGCGGTCTGTCCCGCCCGCTGGAGAGCGCGGGCCTGTTCCCGCCGCGGGCTATCCATCTGATGCGTCTAGGTGAGGAAACAGCCCAGCTCGGCCCCCTGTGCCTGCGTGCTGCGGAGTTGCATGAGGACGCGGTGCGGGTAGGATTACAGCGTATGGTTGCATTGCTGGTACCTGCCATTACCGTTGTGATGGGGGCTGTGGTGGCGGGTATTGTCTCAGCGTTGTTGCTAGCCATGCTGGGGCTGAATGACCTTGCGCATTAAGCAGGAGCAGGGGTTTACGCTGCTGGAGATGATTATTGTTCTGGCGATTGCCGGACTTTTTCTCTCCCTGATGCTGGAGCGTGGCCCGGTGCATAGCACGCTGGCCTCCTTTCTGCAGGCGCGTGAGGCGTTGCTGTCCACCCTGCGTACCGCGCGTCTGGATGCCATGACGAAAGGGGCTGCGATTACGGTCCGGCTTGATGCGGCGCACAGCCAGCTTCTCGAACTTTCCGGAAAAATGGTTCTTAGAAAGGTGTCTTTGCCGAAAGAGGCGGTTCTTGTAGCACCCATCCCTCTTGTTTTTCAGCCCGATGGGCTCGGCACGGCTGTTTCCTGGGTTTTGCAGGTGGGAACCCGCAGGCTCAGTGTGTCCGTCAGCCCTTTGACGGGAAGGATTGTGATGCATGACGTCTGAAAGGTCTCCCGTTGCAGAGCAGGGCTTCACCCTGCTGGAAGTGATTGTCGCCCTTGCCATTGCCGCGGCAGGGCTGGCGGTGCTGGCCGTTATACTGGGCGGCTCTCTGGAGAGTGCGGCCCGTTCCGGCTCCCGCGAGGATGCTCTGGCCCGTGCCCGCTCCCGGCTGGAGAGTGCGCTGGTGCTGACGCGCCCCGTTATCGGGCGGCAGGAGGGCGCTGATCCGGACGGTTATCGCTGGCTGATGGAAACAAGGCAGATCGCAACGCTTCCATCCGGCAATGGTGCACCGCTGGCCTTTTATGCGGTGGATGTTGAGGTGCTGTGGGGCGGCGGTGCACGTGTGCATCTGACAGGGCGACGGTTTGGGCCGCCTGTTGCTCCATGAAAATGTTCATGCAGACCAGTCGTTTTGCCTGCGGAAAAAATGGTGCACAGGCCGGGTTTACCCTTCTGGAAATGCTTGTGGTCACAGCGCTTCTGGGATTGCTGTTTCTCATGCTGTCCGGGGGTGTCACTTTCGGGTTGCGTGGCTGGGCACGTCAGCATGCCGAGGAGGACCGGATTGCGGAACGCGTGGAAACAGACGCGACGCTTCGCAAGCTGCTGGCGGCTGTTACGCCAGATGAAGGCGCCGTAACAGGGGCTGAGGACAGGCTGGCTCTGACCACGCTGACCCGCCTGCCTGACGGCAAGGAGCATGAGGTGAGCATTGGTCTGGGTGTGGACCGTAAGAAGCAACTGGTTTTGCGCTGGCAGATCCATCATCGGCCCGGCTGTGCGCCGGAGGAACGCCCGCATGAAGAAATTCTGGCAAGTGCCGTTTCCGCCCTGCACGTACGGTACTGGGGAGGGTCTCCGGCGAGCTGGCACACCACATGGAGCGGCACGGCCCCGGTGCTGTTTGGGGTGAGGGTGGTGCCAGAGCGTGGCACGCTCTGGCCTGAGATAATAATCAAACCGTTCAGAACAGATGGAACTGCTGATGAGCCGTAACTATGGGACACGGGTAATGGTGGGAATAGGGGTTTTGCAAAGTGTGTGGGCCTGCACGCTTCCGGCTTTCTCGGCTTCTGCGCCCCCGGCAGAAAGGGCTGCATCGGACGATGCGGTGAAAACGGTGCTGGGTCGGCCGCTATTTGCGCCGGACAGGCGGCCGGATGCGACGGCCGCACAGGCTGAGTCTTTGCCGGTGCTGACTGGTATTGTTCATTCCGCCGGGCAGCACGGCGCTTTGTTCCGGGGAGCGGAGAATTCTGCCGGGCATCTGGTGCGGCAGGGGGAAAGTGTTGCGGGCTGGAGAGTTGTTGCTGTGACACGGGAGTCGGTCACGCTGGAGCGTGGCGGCCAGCAAATTGTCCAGCGGCCGGATTTTCAGCATCATCTGGATACGGAAATGGCCGATCATTCCCCGGCGCCTGAGGCGGCAGAATAAGTTAAGCAAGGCGTTATATGGCAAATTAGTAATATTTATGAAGATCTTTAATTTTTCATGAGATTTTCCGAATCAATCCTACGCCTTACTGGTCCCTTGTTCTCAAATTTCTGAGAGTAGGTGAGAGATTTTAAGAGCCATTCTTATTTACGCGGAAGCAATTGTTCCGTTGTCATAAGTTCTTCATGAAACAGTCACACATCAACTTGAAAACAAAGGCTATTGAGCGGGTGGTTTAGCAATTATGCGCTCTGTTAGAGGGTTTCGCAGCCATCAGTGTCCAGACCGGCCTCCTTTATCGGGTGCCGGTATTTTCATGGTGCGGCGGGTCCTGAACGGAGGCGGTACAATACGAAAGGTGACCTAACGGTGTTCGCCAGGCCCATGAAAGTCGCATTGTCGGCTCTTCTTTCGCTGTCTATTTCTCTGCCTGCCATGAGCAACGCTGCCGGTATCCGGGCCTCCCGGTCCGTGCATCTGCCGGCATCCAGCTTCGCCACCAAAACGCCCATCAAGCATCTCGTGGTGATTTATCAGGAAAACATCTCGTTCGATCACTATTTTGCAACCTACCCCAAGGCTGCAAACCCGAGTGGCGAACCCGCCTTTACGGCAGCCGCAGGCACGCCGCAGGTCAACAACCTGCAGAATGCCAACCTGCTGGACCAGAACCCTAACAGCAGCAGCGCAAACGGCAGCGCCGCCGCTCTGCCGTTCCGTCTGGACCGCACACAGGCTGCTACCGCTGACCAGAACCACGCCTACACGCCGGAACAGCAGGCAACGCATAACGGCGCAATGGATCTGTTCCCCAAATACACAGGTCGCGGCACCTCTGGTGGCGTTGGCGCTTTTGGTACGGCAGGTCAGGTTCTCGGCTATTATGACGGGAACACGGTTACCGCATACTGGAATTACGCTCAGCATTTTGCCATGAGCGACAATAACTATACGGACACGTACGGTCCCTCCACGCCGGGTGCTCTGGAAGTTGTCAGCGGCCAGACAAATGGTGTGCAGTCCATCGTGGGGTCCAAAACGTCCTCTTCCATCATTGCGGATGGTCAGGGCGGTTACACGATGATCAATGACGTGGACCCGGCGTATGACGTCTGCTCCTCCAAATCAAACGCCGTGCTGCTGAACGCAAAGAACATTGGTGATCTGCTCAACACCAAAAACATCCCCTGGGGTGGGTTCATGGGCGGGTTTGACCTGACAAGTGCCAACAGCGATGGCACCACAGGCTGCCAGCGCCGCACCTATTCTGATGTCGTCTCTCAGGATGTGACGGACTACATTCCGCATCACAACTGGTTCCAGTATTTCGCGACAACGTCCAACCCGCAGCACACACGCCCCTCTTCCATGGCGGCAGTGGGCTACAGCACGGTTGCAAATTCTACGGCGGTTGAGCCTGCCAACCATCAGTACGATCTGAACGACTTCTATGCCTCACTGAAGTCTGGGAATTTCCCGGCAGTGTCTTACATCAAAATGCCTGCTTATCAGGACGGTCATGCCGGGTATTCTGACCCGCTGGACGAACAGGCTGGTGTTGTAAAGCTCGTCAACTTCATCCAGCAGCAGCCGGAATGGAGCAGCACGGCTGTCATTATCGCGTATGATGACTCTGACGGTTGGTATGATCACCAGTATGTTGCCCCGCAGCATGGGTCTTTTGATGCGACAGCGGATCAGGTGAACGGGAGCGGCGTTTGCGGCACGACCGGCAGCCAGCCTCTGGGTGTCAGCGGTCAGCCGGTTAACGGGCGTTGCGGTCCGGGCACACGTCTGCCCTTTATCGTGATCTCTCCGTATGCCAAGGCAAACTCTGTCAGCCACACGCTCTCCACGGAAGCCTCTGTTGTGCGCTTCATTGAAGATAACTGGCTGAACGGTGCGCGTCTGGGCGGCGGGTCTTTTGACGAAACATCTGGCAGCATTGAAGATCTGTTTGACTTCACGCATCAGCGTTCCGGCCAGCTTCTGCTTGACCCGGCAACGGGCAGCGTGCTGACCGATACAATCAGCAACTAAAGAGCCGCTTCAGGATGTAGCCGGAATGCTATAAGGCGACATTCTTAGATTTTAGATCAGATTTTTGAAGCAACCGGCGCACTCTCTGGCGTCGGTTGCTTTTTTTGTTCGGGGCTGAGTGCCTGGAACGGCCTGTTTTTAAAGCGTTCCGTTTTCATAAAGACGTCATGGAAACGTCACACCAATTCGCCGCAAATCCTTTTAGAAGTTCCGGCAGAAAAATGTGCCTTTCGTGTGAAGGTGGCGGCTTGAGTGTGTCTGAGAGCGCTATCTAAGCCGATAAACAGAAGAGTTTTTTCTTTATGGTGACAAGATTTTTTGCCTCGGACGTTGCTGCCAGCTTTGTGCTGCTGGAAGGAAAAATTTTTCGCATTTCAAAGGGCACTATCAAATAATTTTTACAAATTCAGAATTTTTGAAAATCTGATGTGATCTGATTTTTATACGGCTCCCGAAAGGGTCGCTATCTCGACTGCGCCTACCAGACTTTGTCCCGTTTTTCCCCTGCGCCGCATGGCCTCGCACCCGGTATCGAAAGAAAAGAGCATGGATAACGTTACGTCACGGTCCACACAGACGGAAACCGATACAGCCGCGCAGTCCGGTGCGGTTGTGAACAACGGAGAAACCCTCGAGATTTCGGCTGGCGTCAGCTCGTCTTTTGTTACAGTCAACACCGGCGGTCTGGTGTCTCTCTCAGGCTCTCTGTCCGGTGCAACGGTTTCCGGTGGTGAAGTCGATGTTTATTCCGGTGGCGTCGCTTCCGCAGCCAGCCTGACAGATGGTGGCAGCCTGTTTGCGGAAGAGGGTGGCTCTGTGGTGTCGGCTTCTGTCGGTTCCGGCGGATATCTGGAAGTGGACGCAGGCGGCACGGCAAGTAGCACACAGGTCAGCAGCGCGGGCATCCTTGATCTGGCAGACGGGGCCGTGGCCTCTGGCACAACTCTGACGAACTCTGCCACGCTCTATGCCGGGTCTGGTGCCACGGCCGCTGGCACGGTTGTGCAGGATGGCGCATCTCTTCAGGTGCAGCAGGGCGGCGTTGCCAGCGGGACGGTCCAGCAGGGCGGCAAGACAACAATCTTTGCGGGGGCTTCCGCAGCCGACACCACGGTCAACGGTGGTGAACTGGAACTGTTTGAGAGCGCCACCGCGACGAACACCACGGTGGCTGGCAGCGGCACGCTGACTGTATCCTCCGGCGCGGCGGCATCCGGCGCGACAATCAACACCGGGGGTCTGGTTTCCGTCTCTGGCACTCTCTCCGGCGCAACGGTCTCCGGCGGTGAAGTTGATGTCTATTCCGGTGGTGTGGCTTCCGCAGCCAGCCTGACGGACGGCGGCAGCCTGTTTGTGGAAGAGGGCGGGTCTGCGGTATCCGCGTCTGTCGGGTCTGGCGGATATCTGGAAGTGGATGCAGGCGGGACGGCAAGCGGCACACAGGTCAGCAGTGCGGGCATTCTTGATCTGACAGACGGAGCGGTTGCGTCCGCTACAACCCTGACGAACTCTGCGACGCTCTATGCTGGCTCCGGTGCGACAGCTGTTGGCACGGTTGTGCAGGATGGCGCATCTCTTCAGGTGCAGCAGGGTGGCGTTGCCAGCGGAACGGTGCAGCAGGGCGGCAAGACGACGATCTTTGCGGGGGCTTCCGCGACCGACACCACGGTCAATGGTGGCGAACTCGATGTGGTCGAAAGTGGCACGTTAACGAACACAACAGTCAACACCGGCGGTCTGGTGTCTGTCTCCGGCACTCTGTCCGGTGCAACGGTTTCCGGTGGTGAAGTCGATGTGTATTCCGGGGGCGTCGCTTCCGCAGCCAGTCTGACGGATGGCGGCAGCCTGTTTGTCGAAGAGGGCGGCTCTGCGGTGTCGGCCTTTGTCGGGTCTGGCGGATATCTGGAAGTGGATGCAGGCGGGACAGCAAGCGACACACAGGTCAGCAGTGCTGGCATCCTTGATCTGACAGACGGGGCCGTAGCGTCTGGCACAACCCTGACGAACTCTGCGACGCTCTATGCCGGCTCCGGTGCAACAGCGGTTGGCACGGTTGTGCAGGATGGCGCATCTCTTCAGGTGCAGCAGGGCGGTGTTGCCAGCGGAACGGTGCAGCAGGGCGGCAAGACAACAATCTTTGCGGGGGCTTCCGCGACCGACACCACGGTCAATGGTGGCGAACTCGATGTGGTCGAAAGTGGCACGTTAACGAACACAACAGTCAACACCGGCGGTCTGGTGTCTGTCTCCGGCACTCTGTCCGGTGCAACGGGTTCCGGTGGTGAAGTCGATGTGTATTCCGGGGGCGTCGCTTCCGCAGCCAGTCTGACGGATGGCGGCAGCCTGTTTGTGGAAGAGGGCGGCTCTGCAGTGTCCGCGTCTGTTGGGTCCGGCGGATATCTGGAAGTGGATGCAGGCGGTACTGCAAGCGGCACACAGGTCAGCAGTGCGGGCATCCTTGATCTGACAGACGGGGCCGTGGCCTCTGGCACGACGCTGACGAACTCTGCCACGCTCTATGCTGGCTCCGGCGCGACAACGGTTGGCACGGTTGTGCAGGATGGTGCGTCTCTTCAGGTGCAGCAGGGTGGCGTTGCCAGCGGGACGGTGCAGCAGGGCGGTAAGACGACAATTTTTGCCGGGGCCTCCGCGACCGATACGACGGTTAATGGTGGTGAACTCGATGTGGTCGAGAGTGGCACGTTAACGAACACAACGGTCAACATCGGCGGTCTGGTCTCCGTGTCTGGCACTCTGTCTGGTGCAACGGTTTCCGGCGGTGAAGTTGATGTCTATTCCGGGGGCGTGGCTTCCGCAGCCAGCCTGACGGACGGCGGTAGCCTGTTTGTCGAAGAGGGTGGCTCTGCGGTGTCCGCGTCTGTCGGCTCCGGCGGGTATCTGGAAGTGGATGCAGGCGGCACGGCAAGTGGCACGCAGGTCAGCAGTGCTGGCATCCTTGATCTGACAGACGGGGCCGTAGCGTCTGGCACAACCCTGATGAACTCTGCCACGCTCTATGCCGGGTCTGGTGCAACAGCCATTGGCACGGTTGTGCAGGATGGCGCATCTCTTCAGGTGCAGCAGGGCGGTGTTGCCAGCGGAACGGTTCAGCAGGGCGGCAAGACGACCATCTTTGCCGGGGCTTCCGCGATCGATACGACTGTTAATGGTGGTGAACTCGATGTGGTCGAGAGTGGCACGTTAACGAACACAACGGTCAATACCGGCGGTCTGGTGTCTGTCTCCGGTAATCTGTCTGGCGCAACAGTCTCAGGCGGTGAAGTGGATGTGTATTCCGGTGGTTTGGTTTCTGCCGCGAGCCTGACGGACGGTGGCAGCCTGTTTGTAGAAGAGGGCGGGTCTGCGGTATCCGCGTCTGTCGAGTCTGGCGGATATCTGGAAGTGGATGCAGGCGGGACAGCAAGCGGCACACAGGTCAGCAGTGCTGGCATCCTTGATCTGACGGACGGAGCGGTTGCGTCCGCTACAACCCTGACGAACTCTGCGACGCTCTATGCCGGCTCCGGTGCAACAGCGGTTGGCACGGTTGTGCAGGATGGCGCATCTCTTCAGGTGCAGCAGGGCGGTGTTGCCAGCGGGACGGTTCAGCAGGGCGGCAAGACGACGATCTTTGCCGGGGCTTCCGCAGTCGACGCCACGGTGAACGGTGGTGAACTGGAACTCTTTGAGAGCGCCACCGCGACGAACACCACGGTGGCTGGCAGCGGCACGCTGACTGTGTCCTCTGGTGCGACAGCGTCCGGCACAACGGTGAACACGGGCGGCCTGGTGTCTGTCTCCGGCACTCTGTCCGGTGCAACGGTTTCCGGTGGTGAAGTTGATGTTTATTCCAGGGGCGTCGCTTCCGCAGCCAGCCTCACGGACGGCGGCAGCCTGTTTGTGGAAGAGGGCGGGTCTGCAGTGTCGGCCTCTGTCGGGTCCGGCGGGTATCTGGAAGTCGATGCAGGCGGTACGGCGAGCGGCACACAGGTCAGCAGTGCGGGCATCCTTGATCTGACAGACGGGGCCGTGGCGTCCGCTACAACCCTGACGAACTCTGCGACGCTCTATGCGGGCTCCGGTGCAACGGCCGTTGGCACGGTTGTGCAGGACGGCGCATCTCTTCAGGTGCAGCAGGGTGGCGTTGCCAGCGGGACAGTCCAGCAGGGCGGCAAGACGACGATTTTTACCGGTGCCTCCGCGACCGATACGACTGTTATTGGTGGCGAACTGGATCTGGTGGAAGGCGCTACAGCTTCCAGCACTACCGTCAACAACGGTGGCACACTGACGGTGGAAGCCGGGAGCACGGCTTCAGGCGTGACGGTGCACAGCGGTGGGCAGATTGAAGTTTCGGGAACGTTGTCGGATGCCACGGTGGAAAGTGGGGCGGCTCTTTCAGTTACGTCCACAGCAAGCATTTCCGGCATGGTTGTCAGCAGTGGTGGCAGCGTGCAGGTTCAGTCCGGTGGTTCTCTGGCTGGTGTGCATCTGAGTGCTGGCGGTTCTCTGGATCTTGGCTGGCTGGCTTATGACAGCAGCAACACGGCCAGTATTGATGCAGGCCATATTCTTGATCTTTCCAGCGGAACGGGCACCAGCGCCATTGCAACGCTGGAAGGTGATTACAGCAATGACTTCTTCGTTCTTTCAGATGATGGGCACGGCGGCACGCTTCTGACGCTGGAAGAAGGCACGCCATGCTATTGCCCCGGCACGTTAATCCAGACGGAAACAGGGGAACGTCCTGTTGAAACGCTGGAAATTGGCGATCGTCTTGTCACGCGTGATGGCGCTCTGCGCCCGATCCGCTGGATTGGCCGCCGGGCGTATGATGGTCGTTTTGCTGCCGGACGCACCGATATTATGCCGGTCAGAATTGCTGCAGGTGCGCTTGGAAACGGCCTGCCGAGGCGGGATCTGGTGATCTCCCCGCTGCATGCCATGTTCCTGCTCGGCGTGCTGGTTCCGGCTCATGCGCTGGTAAACGGGCAGACCATCACGCAGGCAGAAAATGTCAGCGTTATTGAATACATCCACATAGAACTGGAAACGCACGACATTATTTATGCAGAAGGAGCACCGTCTGAGACTTTTGTAGATGATGGCAGCCGCGGCATGTTCCATAACGCGCATGAATTTGCGGAGCTTTACCCGGATGCAGAACCGGCGGCTCCGCGCTATTGCGCGCCGCGTGTGGAAGATGGTGAGGCGCTGGAAATTGTCCGCCGCTATCTTGCTCCTGCAGAACAGCCTGCCACGGCGTCCGCTGAGCTTTATGTGGATAAAGTGAGCCGCAGTCGTATTTCAGGCTGGGGCTGGGACCCTGCACAGCCGGATGGCAAACTGCGTCTGAAAATCTCTGCCAGTGGTGTGGTGCTCTGCTATGCCATGGCAGACCAGTATCGTGCGGACCTGAAAGCCGCAGGCAAGGGTGACGGTTTCCATGCTTTTGAAGTCGATCTGCTTGGCGGTCTGACGGAGGAGCAGAGTGCAAATCTGTCTTTCACAGTGGTGGACGTTGTTCCCGCGTCTCGCGCTGTGGCCTGACGTAAAGCCGGACAGGCATGAAAGCACCTTATATTGTCCCGGCACACCGCTCGGTGTTGCCGGGATATCTGGATTTAGCGACACGGACCCGTATTGCAGGCTGGGCGCAGCCTGAAGCCGGGGGAGAGCCAGTCGCCCTGCAAATCCTGGATAACGGGAAACCTGTTGCACGGGTTATTGCCAATCAGGCCCGGCCCGATGTTGCGCGGGCGGGGTTTAGTGAGGTCCGGTGCGGGTTTGACCTGCTTATTCCGGCGTCCCTGCCTGTGCATGAGCGCCATGTTATTCAGGTTCGCCGGGAAAGTGATGGCTCTGAACTGAGTGGGTCTCCGGTGGTGATTGAAGCTGCCAGAGCGTTAGATGAAGACTTGCAGCGTCTTGTGCGTCAGGTTGCACAGGGTGCGCAAACAAATACCGAACGAGAAGATATTCTGGCCTTTCTGGCTGATGTTGCAGACAAACTCCTTGCCTCCCATGCCCGGACGGAAAGCGGGCAGGAGCAGAGGGAGCGTTACAGCCGCCTCGCGCGCCGTTATGGCCCGGCCATCCCGCAGAAAACCAGAACGCCCCGTGCCCTGATTATTGATGAAAACCTGCCGGTCTCGGGTCGTGATGCAGGGGCACAGGCTATTTTATCGCATGCCAGAAGCCTGAAAGAACTTGGCTATAACGTCAGTTTTGTTGCGGCCAGTGATATGGACCCAGACAGGTCCGCCTGCATGCCTCTGGAGCAGGAGGGGCTGACTGTCTGGCATGCCCCACATTACACGTCTGTCGAGGATCTCTTACGCCGTCAGGCGGGAGCGTTTGACGTGGTGTATCTGCATCGTATTGGTGTCGCGACACGCTATCTGGCTCTGGCCCGGCATTATCAGCCCGGCGCGACAGTGCTGTATAGTGTTGCGGACCTGCACCATCAGCGGCTGAACGGGCAGGGTGTGCTTGAAAAACGGCCAGAACTGCTTGCGCTCAGCCGGTCTGTCCGTTTGCAGGAATGTACGGCGGCCTGGCAGGCGGACGGAGTGCTGACCCACTCACCGGAGGAAGAAGCATGGCTGAGCAAGGCTGTGCCGCAGGCGCGCATTGCCTGTGTCCCGTGGGCTATTCCTGTCCGATCTCCGGTAAAAGATTTTAAAAAACGGCGAGATATTGCTTTTATCGGAAATTACGCTCACGCGCCCAATCTTGATGGAGCGCGCTGGTTTGTTGAGACGATTTTGCCAGAGTTACGCGCCAAATCTCCAGACCTGACTGTCTGGCTGGTGGGGGCGCATCTGCCTCCGCATCTGTGCTGGCCCGAAGGTGTGCGCGTTGTGGGGCATGTGGAGGATCTGGATAAAGAGGTTCTGGGCCGCGTGCGTCTGACTGTCGCCCCCTTGAGATTTGGAGCCGGAATTAAAGGCAAAGTGCTGGAAAGCTTTGCCGCCGGTGTTCCCTGCGTGATGACGCAGACCGCGGCGGAAGGGCTGAAGCTGCCCCGTGCGCTGGCCTCGCTGGCGACGAAAGATGAAAAAGGACTGAAGACCTGCATTCTCAGATTGTATGCAGACCCGGAGCGCTGCCAGTCTCTGAGCGAGAAAGTGCAGGCATACGTCGCGGCGACATTTAGCGAAAAAACAACCACGGATGCCCTGCACGCAGCGATTAAAATGGCTGCACAGAAAAGAAAAATTGCGGAACAGCCGGCTTAAAGACGCAGCGGATTCCTTGCAGAAACTCTCTCAGTGGTCAGGTTGTCATGCACTGTCATGACACAGGTTCTGATGGGCCTCAGACTGGCGGCGCCCTCATGCCGGATCAGAGTGCTCACGATTATGCGTCTTATATGATATTGATTCTCAATTGCGTTTATGGAAAGGTTTCTGCCATGTAACGCGCACAGTCTCGCTGCGCTTCTAAAAATGCTGGTTTTTCAGGCATTTTATAGGGTGGGGTCTTCATGTTTGTCGCTATGAACCGCTTTAAAGTCCATCCGGAAAAAGAATCCGCGTTCAAAAGCCGCTGGCTTGACCGGGACGTGCTGTTAAAGACTGCTCCGGGATTTTTAATGATCCAGTTTATGCGCGGCGAAACACGCCCGGACTACATCGCCTATGCCTCGCAGACGGTCTGGGCCTCCCGGGAGGCGTATGAGGCATGGCGTCAGTCCGATATTTTCCAAACAGCACATAAAGGGATGGGGCAAGGCGAAGTTCTGACGCTCGAAAAACGCGAGTTCAGTGGATATGAGGTGCTGCGCACTGTCTCCGGGCAGGAGGAAGCAGCCTGATGACCATGCAGCAGATCCCGGAGAAGAACCGTCTCCATCTTTCGGCCGCGTCCCGGTATTCCCGCCGTGCTTTTGGAACCCTGCTGACTTTTGGTGTGGCGTCGGCCTGCCTGCCCCGTGTCGGGCTGGCTCAGCAGGCTACAGGGACAGAGGCTGGCCGCATTGTCACGGACTGTCGAGGGCGGCGCGTTACGCTTCACGGCGCAACAAGAATAGCCAGCATTGGCGGCACCATAACGGAAACGCTTTACGCGCTTGGCCGGTCACACGACATTCTGGCGGTGGATCAAACGTCCACATGGCCAGAGCAGGCACGGAAAGAGAAAAAAGACCTCGGCTACATGCGAGCCATTTCCTCCGAGGGTGTCTTGTCCCTGCGCCCGGATCTTGTGCTGGCTATGAACGATTCAGGCCCGCCTGCGGCAATGGATCAGCTTGTGGCATCTGGTGTTCCGCTTGTGTTTGTGGATGCCACGCCATCCCCGGAGGCTATTGAGGGGCGCACCCGGTTTCTGGCGGATATTGTTGGCGCGCAGGCGGAAGGAGACCGGCTTGGCCAGTCGATTGCCGCACAGTTTAAGCAACTGGACGCATGGCGGGCGGAGCATCCCGCAAAACCGCGTGTGTTGTTTATCATGCGTATGACCAATAATCGCCCGATGGCCGCCGGCACAGGTACTGCGGCAGATGCCATGATCCGGCTTGTGGGCGCCGTTAATGCGGGTGGTGCCATGCAGGGCTATAAAATTGTGGATCAGGAAAATCTGGTCGCTCTCAAGCCTGATATCATTCTCCTCATGGATCAGACTGCGGCGGCTATTCGCGCCGATCTTCTGGCAGACCCCGGCTTCCGCCTGACGCCTGCGGGTCGGAATAGTGCGTTTGTCAGTATGGAGGGGGAGCGTTTGCTGGGCTTTGGCCCCCGCATACCGCAGGCCGCACTTGATCTGGCAAAAATGATGGCTGCGGCAGGCCATCCCGCATGAGTCTGGCGCGGCGGCGTGCTGTTCTGTTTCTGTGCGCGTTATGTCCCGTCCTGATTGTGGCTGTCGGCATATCGCTTAATGTCGGCGCAACCGGCGTGCATCTGACCGCTTTGTGGCACGGCGGGCTACAAGGCGGGATAGAGGCGGGGAACAGTGCGGACCGTGTCGTGCTGACCCAGATCCGTGGCCCGCGTGTTGTGATGGCGGGCCTTACGGGCGCGGCTCTGGCTGTTGCAGGGGCCGTGATGCAGGGGCTTTTCAGAAATCCGCTGGCGGACCCGGGGCTGATCGGGGTGTCTTCCGGCGCGGCTCTGGCGACGGCCTGTGTGCTCGTTCTTGGCGGAGCATGGCTTGATCTGGGTGCTGGTGGCGGGCATGTCGCGCTCCTCAGCACAGCGTGGGCTGTGCCTCTGGCAGGGATGCTCGGGAGCTTTGTTGCGGCGTGTGCGCTCTATCTGTTTGCAACACGCGGTGGCGCGACGTCTGTCAGCATGATCCTGCTGGCCGGGGTGGCTTTTAGTGCGTTTTCTGGCGCGCTGACGGGAATTCTCATTTTCCGTGCGAATGACACAGCCTTACGGGATCTGACCTTCTGGACCATGGGCAGTTTTGCGGGCGCCACATGGCCGCGCATTGGTCTGCTATGTCCGTTTTTGCTGGTAGCCGGGTGGGTTGCCGCCTGTCTTGCATCGCCTCTGAATGCTTTGTTGCTGGGGGAGAGTGATGCGCGCCTGATGGGCTACCCTGTTGAGCGCATCAAGCGGCTTGCCATGTTTGCGGTTGCGTGTGCTGTGGGGCCCGCGGTTTCTTTTGTCGGGGCGATTGGCTTTGTGGGGGTTGTTGTGCCGCATCTGGTGCGTCTGGTTACCGGGCCGGATCATCGGCTGGTGTTGCCGGGCAGCGCCTTGCTGGGGGCGATTTTACTCATAGCGGCTGATACGCTGGCGCGCGTTATCGCCATGCCCGCGGATGTGCCGGTGGGGATTGTGACAGCGGTTTTAGGAACGCCTGTTTTTGTCTGGCTGCTGACGCGCGTGCATGACCGGGAGAGGCTGGCATGACGCTTTCTCTGCGCAATGTCGGCTGGGGCATCCGGGGGAATGCCATTGTGCATGAGGCGTCTCTGGATTTTGAGGCAGGGCAGCTTACAGCGCTTATCGGCCCGAACGGCGCGGGAAAAAGCACGCTGCTTCGCCTAGCCAGCGGCCTTCTGCCAGCAACCAGTGGCACTGTGTCTCTGGGTGGTGCGCCTGTGGCGACACTATCAGCCCCCGGACTGGCGGCCAGCCGGGCGATGCTGATGCAGGATTCCCCCCTGCGGGCCCAGTTTACATTGCGGGAACTGGTGGCGATGGGCAGCCATATTTCAGCACCCTCCCTGAGCCACGCGACGCGCATGGTCCTTGCGGAAGCCTTGCTGGAGCGGGTGGGGCTGGCGGCTTTTGCCGGGCGCGATGTTATGGGCTTGTCCGGAGGTGAGCGTCAGCGTGTTCATCTGGCACGGGTGCTGATGCAGCTTGAATCTGCCGTGCACGATACTGGCAAAGCGCCCGGCTTTTTACTGCTGGACGAACCAATTTCAGCGCAGGACCTCTCCCGGCAGCATCTGGTGCTTAACCTTGCGCGGGACCATGCCCAAAAGGGGGGAGGCGTTGTGCTGGTGCTGCATGACCTGAACTGGGCCGCGGCCTGTGCTGACCGTATTGTTGTGGTGCATGAAGGAACGATCCATGCGCAGGGGCCACCGGAGCAGGTGTTAACCAATGAACTCGCCTGCCATGTCTTCGGGCTGGAGGAGGGGCGCGTGCGTCAACATGCGGTGTCAGGAAAGCCGTATATCTTACCACACGATATGATGTGCCGGTCTTTATCATAAGGAAAGAAAAAGAGTATGTCTCAGTATATCGCCATGAACCGCTTTCTGGTTGCTCCTGAAAATGAAGAGGCTTTTCAGAAACGCTGGCTGGACCGCGAGGTTTTGCTCAAGACGGTTCCCGGATTTATCAGCTTCCAGTTTCTTCAGGGGCCCGAAAAAGAGGGCGTAAGGCTCTATGCCTCGCACACGGTGTGGGAGTCTTATGATGCTTTCGTCGGCTGGACGCAGTCTGAGCAGTTCCGTCAGGCCCATGCCGGGGCAGGGCAGGGGCGTGCTCTGACGGCTGGGCCGCCGGTGTTTGAAGGCTTTACCGTTATGCAGGACGTAACAATCTGATTTTTATAATCTGTTTTGTGTGATGTAAAAATGGCCTGAAACTTTATAGACTTTCAGGCCATTTTTTATGCGTCTGCTCAGGCCGAAACCGCGCTGAGGGTGCCGGGTGCGGTCATATAGTTTTTGACACGCAGAAAGCCTGCCCGCGCGCCGGTTGCCGCAAGAACAGGGTCAAACCCGGCGTGGTCAATAGCACTTTTAAAGGCGTTCCAGGAGGCTCCCCTGCCGCCGGGATCCGCCGCCAGGTGCCGCGCCCCAAAATTCTCGGTAAAGCCTAGATTTTCTACCAGCTTCATAAGGAAGTTCGCTCCCAGCTTTGAGCCTTCCGCCACATACAGCCATCCCGCAGCAGTCGACGCATCCGGGATATCCAGAGTGTTTTCCTCATCAGGGAAGGGCAGGCCAAGATCCTGCATGTCCTGACAGACATGGGCAAAGCGGTTTCTGGCTGCCAGATCAGGAATGATTTCTACCAACTGAACATGATTATACGCGGCGTTCACGTCTCTGTGGAACAGATACTGGAGTTTTACAAAATTCCTGTATTTTTCAGAGCTTGAGAAGAGACCATGTGCCATGATGCCTTTATCGAGGTCTTCATGCAGCGTGTGCGTGGCATCTTTAAGCCGGAGAGACAGGGAGAGCTGGTCAGACGTTCTGGTCATGAGGTGTGTCCTTTATGACAGAAATGCATTCAGAAAAGTGCGACGGTGTGACTAATTTAACGCAAATGAGAATCATGTGCAATAACTGCTTGATGGGGCACACTCTGCCGTGCATCATAAATTAATAATGATTCTCATTAACCGCATTTATGGATGTAGAATGACACCGCTGCCTCTTTTTCGCCGGGCCGTGCGTTACCGGATGCTGGCAACAACCGCTCTGGCCTATGCCTGCATAACTCCCGCTTTTGCCGCGGCACCTGATGCCACACAGCCCAGATCAGAAGCTGCTGTGAAGGCTGGCTCTGGAGAAAAGTCATCACAAAAAAAGACCGCCAGTCCTCAGGCGGTCATTCTGGGGCCAGTCAGAGTACGCGGCAAAGCGGATATTCTGGACTCCATGAAGTTTGATCCTGACAAGGATCACAGTGCGGTGGGGAAGGCAGGGGTGCTGACCACCACCACAACGCTCAAAACACTCCGTGACCGGCAGATTGACAGTCTGGAAGACTTTTCCCGCCGTGTGGATGCCTCGGTGAATTACAGTAGTGGCAATTCCAGCATCAACATTCGGGGCCTTGATCAGAACCGGATTCTGACCACCATCGACGGTGTCCGTATGCCCTGGGCAAATGACGGGGCTTATGCAGGGTCTTTCAATTCAGCACAGGGGGGCGTGAGTAATTTTGACTTCAACTCCCTTGGTGCGATTGACGTTGTTAAAAGTGCTGATTCCAGCTTTTTTGGTACCGGGGCGCTGGGGGGCGTCATTGCTTTGCGCACGCTGGACCCGGAGGATCTTCTTAAGCCGGGTAAAACCTTTGGGGGCCTGACCAAGCTGACCTACAACGGCGCAAGTGAGGCGGCTTTGCTGAATCAGGCCTTTGCAGCCCGCTATAAAAATACGGTTTTCCTGCTTCAGGGCGGTTATCAGAATGGCAGCCAGATTGGCAACCACGGTGATATTTATGGATATGGCCGGACGCGCACGGCAAAAGATCCTTCTTCCTATGATCAGGGCAGTTTCCTGGGCAAGATCAGGCATTATTTTGCCGGTGGGCACAGAATTGGTCTGACCGGGGAGTGGTTTGACCGGAATACGGATGAACGCACCAGAACATCCGAGACAACGGCCACAAACGTGTATCGTACCCGCAGTGAAAACCAGCGGTCTCGCGTATCAGCCAATTATGATTATCAGGCCAAAAGCCCGACAGCATTATTCAGTGAAGCGCATTTTCTGGCTTACTGGCAGAGTATCCAGACGGATACGGATATTACAAACCGTGACCCTGCCAGACCGCGCGCCTATGTTCATCAGCATCTGACTCTGCCTGTAGAGTCCTATGGTGTTACGGGTTCGGCCACAAACAACATTTTCACCGGTCCGTTGCATCATGTGCTGACCTATGGCGGAGAGGTATTTCTGACGGACACCTACCAGACGCAGACAGGCCAGCGGGCTGTTTCAAGCGCTTATACGCATGATAATTTTTCCGATATGCCTAAAGTGCATGGTACAGATATGGGCGCTATTGTGCAGGACCGCATCGGCATTGGCCGTGGTGAATGGCTGCATATTACACCAGGTTTCCGGTTTGATTATTTCCAGCGTGACCCGCAGAATACAGCGTCTTACAGGGCCAATGCCGGATATGCGGGTTTACCTCACGGGGCGCATGGTTCGCATTTCTCACCCAAAGTTCTGGTGGAAGCCCGCGTGGCAAAAGATGTTGTTCTGTATGGACAATATTCCGAGGCCTATCGTGCTCCGTCTGCCACTGAGGAATATCTGAACTACAGCACGCCACCGGTTTATCAGGTTGTCGGGAACCCTGATCTCAAGCCCGAAACCAGCAGAGGCTGGGAAGTCGGGATGAAATACGGGAACTCCGAGAGGGGAGCTAAAATTTCTTTCTATGACAATCACTATCATAATTTTATAGATATGATGGGGATAAGCGGCTGTAACGGATATATGCTGTGCTATGGCTATACCAATCTCGCACATGTCCGGATTTATGGTGTGGAAGCCAGCGGAAACTGGGCGTTTGATGATCACTGGCATGTCTGGGGCTCTCTGGCCTATGCCGATGGGCGGGATCAGGATAAAAACTTCCACCTGAGTTCGGTTGCGCCATTCCGTGGCATTATTGGGTTTGGTTATAAAACCCAGCGCTGGGGGGCGGATCTGTCCGGCACTTTTGCGGCAGGCCGGGATAATGCCAAATATCTGACGTCGACTGGTGGTTTGAGCAACCAGTGGAAAACACCGGGTTATGTTATTTTCGATCTGACTGGCTGGTATAGCCCGGCATTTTATAAACCCCTGCGCATTCAGGCCGGGATGTATAACATGTTTGATAAAGCCTATTACAATGCGGCCTCTCTCCCGTATGGCCAGTCTTCCACCTCGCTTTCTGAGCGGTATTACACACAGTCCGGCCGCTCTTTTAAAGTGACGGCCCGGATTGAGTTCTGACGCTGAAGCACTCTGACCGTAGTTGAAGCTTCATTTTTTGAGGACTGTCTGGATCAGGATAACCCACTGGCTGCCGGTCTGGCGGCCAGTGGGCAACCGCTATCCGGTGGTCTCGAGAGTTAACTCCAGCGCTTACAAAACGGTTTGTGCTGAAAAGACGCGATATGTGTCTGCCAGTCTGAGAAGAGCCTGCGTGTTGAGTAAGCCTGGCGGGACGACCAAGTGGCAGTCCGCCAGCCAGCAAGACTAATGGATATCAAATTCAACCGGCACCGTTAAAGTAATGGGCTCTCCCGGGACGCTTTCGGGCGGGGCGGGTAAAGGCTGGGCGCGTTTAGGAAGCGCAATGGCTTCAGCGTCCAGAAGGGGGTGGCCAGAGCTTTTGCTTAATCTGACAGACAAGACATGACCGGCGCGGTCCATGGAAAAGGTGACTGTCGGGACACCTTCTTCATGCTCGGCCATTGCCGTTTGCGGGTAGCGTTTGAATTTTTCAAGCTGAGCCAGCAAAGCGCCCTGCCATGTTACAGGATCATGCGCCGCGTTGGGTGAGGAGACGCCTGAGGCCGGTGCTGCCTGAGGAGAGGAGGCGGGTGTTGCAGCAGAAGGTAGAGAGGCTTCCGCTGCGTCTATCTGCTGGCTGTTCTCAGGCGGCGTTTTTTTTAAGTTTGGAACTGCTTTGTGCTTTTTAACAATCTTATAAAGTTTATCCGGCTTCGGGACGGGAACCGGCGGAGAGGGGGCTGGTGATGGAGGGGCCGTTATTTTGGGTGGTTCGACAGGTGTGGGTACCGGTACGGGCCGGACGTGCTGGGGTGGCATCGGCACGTCTTGCCGGGATGTGGCAGCCGGGACTAGTGCAGGGACCATATCAAGAGCAATTGCGGCCGCCGGGGCTGCTGCAACAGGGGTAACAGGGTGCGGAATGCTGGTGATCCACGCGGTCACTCCTGCGGTGGCGACAAGCACGCTCATGAATGAGAGACCCCATCTTAAAGTCTCTTCCCGCCTTTCCCGCTGTGTTTTTGAAGAATGCCATTCTGTGAAAGACGCCGCCATTGGTCCGATCTGGCCGGATGCTCTGCTCATCGTGCGGTGTCCGTACTGCCTGATTGAGCAGGATGGGCTTCTTGGCCTTCCTCCTGCCCCTGAAGATTGACCAGCGCGACTTTCAGAAAGCCTGCTGTGCGCAATTGATCCATCACGCTCATCAATGTGCCGTAATCCACAGTCTTGTCTGCTCTCAGGAAAATGCGCTGTTCCCTGTTGCCTTTTGTGGCGCTGTTCAGAGCAGTGGCCAGAGTCTCCGTCGCGATTGTTTCTTCTCCCAGCGCCAGACTGTGGTCAGCTTTTACAGTCAGAAAAACAGGATCATCGGGGCGGGGGGCGGGTTTTTCACTGGAGGACGGGAGATCGACCGGCACGTTGACAGTCGTGAGCGGGGCCGTGACCATAAAGATCACCAGCAGGACCAGCATGACATCAATAAATGGCGTGACGTTTATCTCACTCGCTTCATGCGGGTTTTCATCAGTGTGACGAATACGGAGCATGAGCGGTTATTCTCCCGCCAGACGCGGAAGATCAAAACGCACAACCTGTCCGGTTTTTGTTAAGGCCTGCATACGGCCCAGATCGCGAGAGACAAGGCGCATCACAAGAGCGGTCAGGTCAGCAACCTGTGCCCGGCAGGCGGCACTCTGGCGGGTAAGGTGATTGTAAATCACCACGGCAGGGATAGCGGCAACCAGCCCCAGCGCCGTGGCAAGCAGGGCTTCCGCAATGCCCGGTGCGACAACGGCCAGACTGGTGGCTTTGCTGGCGGCAATGCCGGTAAAAGATGTCATGATACCCCAGACGGTACCGAACAGCCCGATGAAAGGGGAGGTGGCACCAATGGTGGCAAGCAGGCCTGTCCCACGCATCAGTCTGCGGCCTTCAGCGGCTTCCAGCCGTTCAAGGTGCAGGACGATACGCTCTTTCAGCCCGTCATTATCATCAACAATATCCTGAGAGCGTGTCCGTTCCTGCTCGGCCGCCATAACGAGCGTGTGGGCTATGCTGCTCTGCCGCGTGCTTTCTTCCCCCCAGTCAAGGGTATTCGCATTTTCCAGCGCCAGTTCCGCTTTGCGCAATTGGCGGCGAATTTTAAAAAACTCAACGGATTTCGCAATAAAAATGGTCCATGTCAGGATACTGGCCACAGCAAGGAGCATCATGACACAGCGCACAAGCGGGCCTGCATTGATAAACATATCCCATGGGGAGAACGATAATGCAGAGGGCGAGAGCGTTGGCATGAGCGGTAAACCTCCAGAAAACAGCGCGTGGCGCGTCACAAGGCCAGAAGAAGCACCAGACGAACATTTATGAGTACTATTTGCTATATAAGCAACTAAGAAACATTCTCATATATAAAATGGCGTCGCTTTGGAAGTGAATAACATCACGGTGAGCCGGAGCAGGGAGAAGACTCTTTGTTTCTCGGCAAGACCTCAAAGTGCTCTGTAGCTGCGTGGACTGATGCCGGTTGTTTTGCGAAAAATCTGCGCAAAGTGGCTCGGGCTCTCATAGCCGACAGTCAGGGCGATCTCTATGACAGGCAAATCTGTGTGGAGCAGCAGATGGGCGGCCTGTTCCATCCGGGCCTGTATGAACCAGCGCGACGGGCTTTGCCCCATAGTGTTGTGAAAAGAGCGGCTGAAATGAAAGCGGCTCATGCCACATACTGCCGCCAGTACGCCCAGATCAAACGGTTCGGCAAGATGCGCTTGCATATATGTCAGTACTTTGCGGAGTTTCCACGCCGGGAGTTGTGCGGCCCTGTGCTGAGGCCCGGTGTTTGTATCGGCATACTGCCGAAGCAGATGAACGGTCAGACTTTCGAGAAGGCCGTTCACCAGTAAAAGGTTTGCCGAAGGCTGAGAAAGCATTTCTGCTGTCAGGCCATTTAAAAGCCCCGTAAGAAACGCATCCTGTGCGCCGGAGATATCCCGCATCCGGCATCGGGATGGATTTAATCCCAGAGAGCGGGCCGCTCGGGCAACAAGGTCAGACCCAAGATAGAGATGGAGGACCTGAAACGGACATTCGGACAGGGTCTTCCACCGCATCAGGTAGGGAGCGCCTGCCTGTGTCAGGAAAAAAGAGCCGGTTTGAGCGTTAGTCCGTGTCCATTCTCCCGCCAGTTCCCGCTCTTCAATCTGTGCTTCTCCTGACATGATCCAGACGAGCAGGGGCTCTGCTACGGCTGGGACCAGCAGATCTTCCTCCTGTGGAGGGCGGTCAAAGATCTGAGCTTCAGCGTCTTTCCATGCGTCTCCCTCGCTTTGTACGATTTTGCGACCGGGAATATGCTGTTCCAGCATCTGGCTGGCGAAGCGGAGCGGGGATTGGTGGCGTAGAGGCATCAGGCTTTGCTGGTGTGGTGTCGGGAAAAAATGCAGAAAAAAGCAAAATCACAATAGTTCAGGCAAAACGTCAAGCGAACGGGTTTGCTCCTTTTTCTATAGAAGTTTCCTCAAAACTGTGCCGATTTTTGGCACGTTATAAGGACATGACTATGGAACATTCTGGCAAAGTAGCACTTGTGACCGGCGCATCTAGCGGGATTGGGGCTGCGACAGCACGCAAACTTGCGGCAGAAGGTCTGATTGTGGGGCTTGCGGCGCGGCGTGCAGAGCGTCTGGAGGCTCTGGTTGCGGACATTGCGCAGGCTGGCGGGAGAGCCGTTGCGCTGCAAACCGATGTGACGGATCTGGGCTCCTGCAAAGCGGCTGTTCAGACTGTCGTGGAGCAATTTGGTCGGCTGGATGTGCTGGTGAATAATGCCGGTGTGATGCCTCTGTCGGATGTTGACAGCCTGAAGGTTGCAGAATGGCAGCGCATGGTAGATGTGAACATCTCCGGTGTTTTTAATGCTACGGCGGCGGCCCTGCCGCAGATGATCGCGCAGCATTCCGGCCATATCTTCAACATGTCCTCAATTGCTGGCCGTAAGGTTTTTAAGGGGCTTGCCGTGTATTGCGCGACCAAGGCCGCCATTACAGCGTTTTCTGACGGGCTGAGAATGGAGGTCGGGCCAAAGCATGCCATCCGCGTGACCTGTATTCAGCCCGGAGCCGTTAAATCCGAGCTTTATGAGCAGATTACAGATGCGGGCTATCGTAAACAGATGGATGATCTGGCGGCATCCATGACGTTTCTTGAGGGGGAGGATATTGCGGAAAGTATTCTCTTTGCCCTGAAATCACCAGAACGCATGGATGTTGCCGAGCTGTTTGTGCTCCCCACTGAGCAGGGATGGTAACGCGCATCAGCCGGTCTGGCAGGGGGCTGCGTGAGGGCAGACCCCGCGTGTTTGCATGGGGGCAGGCAGGGTAAAATTACGGTAGTGGGGCGTATTCATCCCCATCGGCCTTTAACTGCTGGCCTGCTTTGGGGTATCATACCTTACGGATACGCAACAGTCAGCGCAGTAAGGCCGGATTTGTATGAGGTTTGATCTCAAAGTTAACGGCACCCCGCGTGAAGTGGACGTGCCAGCGGATATGCCCGTCCTCTGGATTTTGCGGGATATTCTGGGGCTGACCGGCACTAAGTATGGCTGTGGAGTTGCTCAGTGTGGGGCGTGCACCGTGCATCTTGACGGGCAGCCTGTCAGGGCGTGCCTGCTGACAGTTTCAGCGGCCGCCGGGCGCGATATTCTTACTATTGAAGCGATTGAACACACACAGGCAGGCGCAAAGGTGCAGCAGGCCTGGCTGGATGAAGAGGTGATCCAGTGTGGCTACTGCCAGTCCGGGCAGATTATGGCGGCCACCGCCTTGTTGCAGCAAAATCCGCACCCGACGGATGCCGAGATAGATGAAGCAATGGCTGGCAATATCTGCCGGTGCGGGACGTATGTGCGTATCCGTAAAGCCATTCATAAAGCTGCGTCTGATGACGTATAAGCGCCCTGAAACGAAGAACGGCCTTCCGCCAGCCTCCCGCCGGGCTTTGCTGGGCGCTGTGGTTAAGGGGGGCGGTGGGCTTCTCCTGTCTGCCTTTCTGCCCGGCCTGCCGCTTTTGCAGGCTGCGAGAGCGCAGGATGCCGCGACAGGGGTTATTTTCCGGCCAAACGCATTTATCCGGATTACGCCACAGGGCGCTGTGACGTTTATCATGCGCTACGCGGAGATGGGGCAGGGGATTTACACCGGCATTTCCATGCTGCTGGCCGAGGAGCTGGGCGTTACGCTTGATCAGGTGACTGTTGAAGCCGCACCGGCCGATCCGGCGTACGTGGATAGCGTGGCGGGTGAGGAAGAGACGGGTGGGTCATCCTCCACGCGGGATAGCTGGGTGCCCTTGCGGGAGGCCGGGGCTGCGGCACGCATGATGCTGGTGGCCGCCGCCGCGCAGATCTGGGGTGTGCCCGAGCATGCCTGTCAGACACGGAACGCGCAGGTTTTTCATCCTGATAGCGGGCAGAGCCTGTCTTATGGCGCTCTGACGGAGGCTGCGGCGCGTCAGCCTGTTCCGGCAAAGGTTGTCCTCAAGTCCCCTTCTGATTTTTCGGTGATTGGCACAAATCCCCGCAGGCTGGACACAAAAGCCAAAACCAACGGCAGTGCGCAGTTCGGGATAGATGTGCAGGTTCCGGGGATGAAGATCGGGCGTATAATGGCCTGCCCGGTTAAGGGCGGACATCTGACAGGGTATGACCGTGCGGCCGCTCTTGCTGTTCCGGGCGTGGTGGATGTGGTGACGCTCCCGGATGCTCTGGCCGTCATTGGCGAGCACATGTGGGCCGCGATCAAAGGGCTGGATGCGGCTGCCCCGCAGTGGGACTATGGCCCGAATGCCGCGACGTCCAGCAGTGACATTATTGCCCGCATGAAAGCGGCCTCAGACCAGTCCGGCGTTGTGGCGCTGAAGGCCGGAAACGCGGAGGATGCCCTGAAGCAGGCGCACACGCGCATTGATGCTGTGTATGAACTGCCTTTTCTGGCGCATGCGGCGCTGGAGCCGATTAATACAACCCTGCATATTCGCCCGGACGGAGCGGATGTGTGGGTTGGTACGCAGGTACCCGGCCGGGCCCGGCAGGAAGTGGCAGACGCCACCGGCTTAAAGCCGGAAACAATTGCGGTGCATAATCATCTGATTGGCGGCGGGTTCGGGCGCAGGCTTGATTCAAATTCCATTGGTCAGGCAGCCCGTTTTGCAAAACAGGTGCCTTATCCGGTCAAGCTGATATGGACGCGGAAGGAGGACATCACGCATGATCAGTTCCGCCCATATTATTATGACCGCGTTTCTGCAGGCCTGACGCAGGACGGTGCTATCAGCGGCTGGCATCATCGCACAACCGGGTCTGCTGTTACGGCGCGCTGGTATCCGGAAGGGATGCAGGGCGGGCTGGACCCTGATGCGGTGGAAGGCGCGACTCAGACACCCTATAACCTGCCTGACCATCTGGTTGAATTTGTGCGAGATGAACCTGATGCGGTTACAACGCTCTGGTGGCGCGGTGTAGGCCCGACGCACAATGTGTTTGTTGTGGAAAGCATGATTGACGAGCTTGCGCATCAGGCCGCGCAGGACCCGCTGGCGTTCCGAAAGACGCTGGCAGCCCACCAGCCGCGTGCGCTGAAAGTTCTGAATGAGGTTGAAAAACAGTCTGGCTGGGGCAAGAGCCTTCCATCGGGGCACGGGATGGGCGTTGCGCTCCATTACTCTTTTCAGACATGGGCGGCGACGGTGCTGGAGGTTGCCGTGGAGGCTGATGGGCAAATCAGGCTTATTCAGGCGCATAGTGCTGTGGATTGCGGCCCGGTGGTGTTCCCGGACGGTATTGTCGCGCAGATTCAGGGCGGCCTGATTTTTGGCCTGACAATGGCGCTTTATAATGAAATCACGTTGAAAAATGGGCGTGTTGAGCAAACAAATTTTCATAATTACCGGATGATGCGTCTGAATGAGGCCCCGGATATCCAGGTGCATCTTGTGTCAGACCCGGACGCTGAAATTGGCGGAATTGGTGAGGTTGGCACTGTTGCGGCGGCTCCCGCGCTGGCGAATGCCCTGTTTGCAGCAACCGGGAAACGTCTGCGTCGTATTCCGTTTGCCAGACAGATGGGGGGAGGCAAGGTATGACGCTCTTCCGTTCTTTTAAAAACATGCTGTATGCCACGGGACTTGCGTCTTCCATCTGGTGCAGTGCTGCGGCTCTGGCGGAGAGTGTTCCTGCGCCAGCCGATAGCCAGCAGCCGGAGCAGGTCAGGCGTGGCGCGTATCTTTTCCGTGCCGCGGACTGTGCCGCCTGCCATACCGCGCCGGATGGCGCTGGTCTGACGGGAGGCCGCCCGTTTACCCTGCCATTTGGCACGGTTTTTGCGGTTAACATCACGCCGGATAAGCAGACAGGTATTGGAAATTATACCGATACTGAATGGCTCAGAATGTTGCGGGACGGCGTGGGCCGTGGCGGGAAACATCTCTATCCCGTTATGCCCTATACGGCCTACACGTTGCTGAGCGATGCTGATGCACTGGCAATCCGGGCATATCTGTTCAGTTTGAAGCCTCAGCAGGCCCCGGCGCGGCAGAACCAGCTCAGCTTTCCCTTTAATCAGCGCTGGGGGCTGATATTCTGGAACTTGCTGAACAATCCGGACAAGCGGTTTCAGCCAGATCCGGCCCGGTCCGGGGCATGGAACCGTGGCGCTTATCTGACGGAAGCTCTGGGGCATTGCAGTCAGTGCCACACGCCCAGAACCCTGACATATGGGCTGAGTCGCAAAGCCTATGCGGGTGCAATGCAGATGGGCTGGCGGGCCTATAATCTGACGTCAGACAGGCAGCATGGTCTGGGGAACTGGTCGGAAGACCAGCTTGCGTCCTATCTCTCGACGGGCGCTGCCAGCGGGAAAGGGCCGGCGTCAGGGCCAATGGCGGAAGCCGTTGAGCATGGCCTGCGTTATATGACGCAGGAAGACATTGCCGCCATGGTGACATATCTGCGCAGTCTGCCCCCCATTGCGGAAGGACCGGTTGCGCACCCGATGCCTTCCGGGGATGCTGTTGCGCGGCGCGGGGAGGGACTGTTTGCTCAGGCCTGTGCCGGGTGCCATCTGCCAGACGGTCAGGGGCGGCAGTCAGCGTGGGCTGCGCTGGGGGGAGCGCATAGCGTGTCAGATCCGGCAGGGGATAATCTGGTGCAGGTTTTACGCACGGGCACAGCGCTAGAAACAGCGCAGGGTCGCGTTTTTATGCCCGGCTTTTCAAAAGCCTATACGGCGGAAGAACTGGCGGCCATTACGGCCTATGTGACGGCCCATTTTGGCAACACACAGACAGCTATTAAAGCTTCTGCCTTTAAAAACTAGGAGGCGTTGCCGCACTGACGATGTGGCAGGGTTCCTTGCCGATGTTGCGGAAGCGATGCGGCAGGTGGCTGTCAAAATAATAGGCATCTCCGGGGCCGAGAAGGGTCCGCTGCTCAGCAACGGTAATTTCAATCTCCCCGCTGATGACCACGCCGCCTTCTTCCCCGGTATGTTGCAGCATGGCTTTGCCGGTATCGGTGCGCGGCGCGTAGACTTCATTCAGGATTTGCAGGGCGCGGCCGTTCAGATTTGTCCCGATCTGGCGGTAGGAAATCCCTTTGCCGCCGATTTCCCGCAGTTCATGCGCGCGGTAGAACAGTCTGCGTTCATCCTGCTGCTCAAACGCAAAAAACTCTGATAAATTCATCGGCAGGGCGTGAACAATCTGCCGGAGCAACCCGACTGACGGGTTGATGGCGTTGGATTCAATCAGTGATATCGTGCCATTGGCCACCCCGCACCGCCGGGCCAGTTCACGCTGGGACAGGCCGCGTTGTGTGCGTAGAGCATAAAGTGTGCCGCCAACATCCATAATGTCAGCCTTGTTCTCTGATGACATTTTTTAATCGTAATGAAGAAACAGGGCTTCTGGCAAGAGGCGGGTTTGAAAAAGCGAACGCTGATCGCCCCGGAATGTCGCTGTTTAAAGTGTTTTTGATGCTGAACACATAGCCCGCTGCGCGGGTGAAGGCTGCGGGCATAGAAAAAACGTATAAAACTGTTGCGATGTAGTATTGTTCTCCATATCATAACATCAGTGAAACGTTTTTGCGGGGTCTGTAAGGAGCCCCCTTCGCCCTGTCTGTTTTGTATCTGTGTAAGGCCAGTCTCACGGCGGGAGAGGGCAGGCAGATGCTCCGTGGCGCAAGGAAAAGCGTTTTTCATTCTCGCCTTTGCTGGCATTCAAATGTGGAAGAACCAGACGTGAGCAGAAAATCCAGCCCTGCAGACAGGGTGACGTCCCGCCGTAAACTGCCCCTTCGATGCGCCGTGTCGGTTTCCGCTTTGACAATGCCCGCGCTGCTTGCAGCGGATATTGCAAAAGCTGCCGCAGGCAATACTCCTGCGCCGGTTTCATCATCCCTCTCATCGTCCGGTGCTTCACAGGCGCATCATATACCTCGCGCCAGGGCCTCCGTGCATAAAGGGGCTGTTGCCTCTCGTGCCCCCGCGGGGGGAAGGGGGGCGCCTGTTGCCCGGCATCGGGATCATGGTCCTGTGCAGGGCGGGAGCGAGGCTCTGGACGTGAGTTCTCACCGGAGTGTCTCCCGTGGGGCGGATAATGTGGTTTCCAAAGCGGTGATGGAGCAGTTTACGCCCGGCACCTCTGTGCTGAAAGCGGCTGACCGGCTGCCGGGGGTCAGTTTCAGTTCAACAGACCCGCTGGGGATCGACCTCTGGGGGGCCAGCATTTACGTGCGCGGCTTCTTTATGGATCAGCTTGGCGTCACGCTGGATGGGATTCCGCTGAATGACCAGACCTATGAGAGCAATAACGGCCTGAATATCATTCAGGCGGCTATTTCTGACGATATTGATCGCAGCATCATCTCGGAAGGGCCGGGTGGGGTGAATGTGCCTTCCACCTCCACACTGGGCGGCACAATGCAGTTTGAAACGGGAGACCCGAAGGACCAGCTTGGCGGCAAAGTCTCTCAGGGCTTTGGCAGCTATAGTTCTTTCCGCACCTATGCCCGGCTGGACAGTGGCAAGCTCAACAGCACCGGCACCAAGTTCATGACGGCCTATTCCCGTTCAGACGAGGGGATGTGGGCGGGCGGCGGCTCCCAGTTCCAGCAGCAGGTGGACGCCAAGCTGGTGCAGCCTATCGGGCATGAGAGCGTCATGAAGGCGTTTTTCAACTGGAGTGATCTGGCCGAATGGAATTACTGGGATACGTCTCTGGCAATGCTGGACGGGCTGGGCTGGCGCACGCCGCATCTGTACCCCAATTACGCAAAAGCCTATAATTACGTGGCAGGGAACATTTCCCTTCCAACTACGGATGCCATTGAGGCTAACGGAGATTCTCCTTACCTGTATGATGGTGGCCAGCATGAGATCAATTACACCGGCGGCCTGAATTTTGATCTGGCTCTTACGGAGCGTCTGCGCTGGCGCTCCACTCTGTATGGCACCAGCCAGACCGGGTATTATACATATTCTGACACCTCCACCCCCTCGGCGGATACGGAGGCCCCGTTCTCTCAGGAGGTCTGGCAGAACCGGCAGGAGCGATACGGGTTTACAACCAGCTTTTTATATAAAATTGCTAACCATAGTCTTGATGCTGGCGTCTGGTATGAAAACAACAATCAGGAAGCCGGATTATTCTGGTATAACGAGCCGACATTAGGGCAGGGCGCTCCGCTTAAAACTGTTGGCCCGTATGATACCTATGGCAAAGCGTTCCAGCAGGGATACGGGTTTAACTGGAGAACCAACAACTTCGCGTTCCATTTGCAGGATACCTGGCGGCCGATTGAAAATTTGCGTGTTACGGCAGGTTTCAAATCCATGCTGGCGACCACTGCGGGCGGGGCGTCTTACAACAATCCCGATTACACCGGCGCGGATGCACTGCCTAATGGCACCATGACGGCATCCAGCGCATTTTTGCCGCATGTTGGTGCAAGTTATCATTTTCTGAAAAATCATGAGTTCTATTTTGATCTTGCGGAAAATATGCGCACCTATCAGGTGCTGCCAAACGGGGTTGGAAATTCACCATGGTCCGTGCAGGATCAGACGGCGTTCAAAAAACTCCAGAACGGTGTTTCCCCTGAAAAAGACTGGGTTTATGCCGTTGGCTACCGGTATACGGATAAGCTGATACAGGCCAGTCTGGCCGGATATCATGTTGATGCCAGAAACCGCCTTCAGGCAGCAACGGAGGGGACTATTCTGGCTCCTGTCTCCACTGTTGTGCCAACCAGCGTGCATACAAATGGTGTTGATGCCGCAGTAACGCTGACGCCAATTAAAGGGTTGGCCCTGTATAACAGTGTCAGTTATAACCACTCGACCTATGGCGGTAATATTTCCACCTCTGATGGCGTTTACTACACAAAAGGCAAAAAAATCGTCAATTTCCCGCAGTTTATGTATAAGGCCAACCTGTCTTATCGCTGGAAAGGGCTGGAAACGCATTTTGACGTGCATTATTATTCTAA
Organism: Acetobacter sp. P1H12_c; assembly: GCF_018811975.1. Lineage (NCBI taxonomy): Bacteria > Pseudomonadati > Pseudomonadota > Alphaproteobacteria > Acetobacterales > Acetobacteraceae > Acetobacter > Acetobacter sp. P1H12_c. The sequence goes on from NZ_JACRVR010000007.1 coordinate 52,668, forward strand.
GCGCTACTATAGCTATGTGAATGATACGTCTGTGCCGGGCTACTGGCTGGCCAGCACGGGGGCGCGATATAATTTCGGGAAGGTTGGGTTTGCGAAAAATCTGTCGGTCGATTTCAATGTCTACAACCTGTTCAACTCGAAATATATTTCCATGATGGGGCAAAACGGAAACCCGATGTCTGGAGATTATCAGTCTCTGGAACGGGGTGCTGTGCGTGAATTTTTTGGCACGGTCAGTGCGGAATTTTGATGCCGCTTTTGTCTTTCCTGCGCGGCACAGCTGTGCTTCCATCCGCTCTCTCAGCCAAAGGGTTTGATTTTATGCGCTATTCCACAGCTCTCCGGGCCAGCACGGCGGCCTTTGCACTGGGCCTTGTGGCACTGAGCACCTTTTCCGCAGCACCGGGAAAAGCCCGGGCGGATGAGCCGGTGGTGCAGGAGGAAGAAAGCGATATTATCAAGCTCTCTCCGGTTACACCTCACCGTATTCTGGTGCAGGATACGGCAGGCACCCATGCCAAGGATGGCCGCATTTATGTGGTGGATGCGGATAAAGGCAAACTGCTGGGCATGGTGCAGGCCGCCTATAACGGGAATGTTGTGCAGGACCCGAAAGGGCGAGCTTTTTACGTGGCGGAAACGGTGTGGTCACGCGGCAACCGGGGCGACCGTCTTGATCTTTTACCTGCCTATGACCCCCAGACCCTGACCATTACGAATGATGAAGTTCTCCCCGGCAGGGCGCTCGTTACACCCAAGAAAAATGATCTCGCCATCAGTCAGGATGGCAGCCGGGTTTACGTCTTTTCCATGGTGCCAACAAACGCGGTGCATGTTGTGGAGACTGCCACACATACAGTGAGCCAGACGGTGGATCTGCCCGGTTGTGCTCTGGCCTACCCCTGGGGGAATGACGGGTTTACGTCAATCTGTGCGGATGGCGGCCTTGCCAATGTCAGCCTGAAGGCTGGCAAAGCAGACGTGACACACACAAAGCCATTTTTTGATCCTGAAAAAGATGCTGTTTTTGAGCACAGCCCTACCCGGAGGCCGGATGGCAAAACATGGTTTATTTCCTACAGCGGCCTTGTGTACCCCACCAGCCTCTCTGCCGAAAGTAAAGTAGACGCCCCGTGGTCTATTCAGGAAGCGGCTGGCCTGAAAAAAGCACCGGCTGCTGAAGCGCCTTTTGCAAAAACATGGCGTCCGGGCGGGTGGCAGTTATCAGCTTTGCATTATGCCAGCGGGCATCTGTTCGTGCTGATGCATGAGGGTACGTTCTGGACCCATAAAAAGCCCGGCACAGAAATCTGGGAGCTGGATACCGCAACCCATAAACTGGTGCGCCGCATCAAGCTGCCTGTGCCAGCAAGCATGGTGGGGGTTACGCAGGACGAAAAGCCGCTGCTGTTCACCAATGACAGCACCGGAGACCTGTTGATCTGGGATATGAAGACCGGAAAGCAACTGCGTAAAATGCAGCATCTGGGTGATGATTTGTACTTTACCATCGCGCTGGGCGAATAAGCGTGCCGACGCTTGTGCTGCATATGCTCGGTGCGTTGGGAAGCGGGGCGTTTGGCGCGCTGTTTCTCTTCACGGGCATTGGGAAAGCTACGGATAGCGCCCGCTTTGCATCTGACATCGCAGCTTATCGGCTTCTGCCTCTGGATGCAGCCTTTCCCGCGGCCTATGCGATTATCGTGACGGAAACGCTTCTTGGTCTCTGGCTCTTTTCAGGGGCGGTGACGGCTGTTGCGGGGGGAGTGTCTGCCGCACTCTTGCTGCTCTTTGCTGTGGCCATGGGGATCAATGTTGCGCGGGGCCGCACGCATCTGTCCTGCGGCTGTATTCCCGGTGTGGATGTGCGCCTGTCCTGGGCGTCTATCTGGCGGAATGTGGTGCTGGCAGTGCTGGTTTTTCTGACGGGTTTATGCGGCCAGCCAGACTTTGGCCTGCTGTGTGTTGAAGGTTTGCTGATGGGTGTGTCTCTCCTGTTGTTGTGCATGGCCACGGCATCTCTCACCAGAGCGGAGGCTGTGGGCTGATGCTGATTATTCTTACAGTCTCCACAGTGCTCCTGACACTTTTTACGCTGGCTCTGGCTCTTGGTGTGTTTGTGCTGGCCCGCCAGATTGGCGTGTTGCATGAGCGTCTGGCCCCCATCGGCGTGCAGCCGGTTCTCTCCGGTTTGCAGGCGGGGCAGGCTTTGCCGCAGGTCACAGCGCGCACGCTGGCGGATGCTCCGGTTGCAATCGGGGGAGCCAGTGCGGCTGGCCGCGCCATGATGCTGATGTTTGTCTCCGCGGATTGCCCGGTATGCAAACGCACCCTTCCCATCGCCCGGAGCGTGGCGCAGGCGAGTGGTCTGGATCTTGTGCTGATAGGCGAGGGGGATGTAGCGGCTCTTTCCGCCATGGCGCGCCAGACCCCGCTGGAGGGGGTGCCTTTGCTGGTGAGTATGGAACTGCTTTTGCTGATGCAGATTGGCCGTCTGCCAACCTTGGTGGTGCTTGACCCCCGTGGCGTGATCACGGCGCGGGATGTTGCGGGCAGCCGCCGCGAAATTGAAGCTCTGGTTGCCACGTTGCCGCAGGCACGTCCGGCCCTGAAAGAAGAGGTCTCTCATGTCGCAGTCTGATATGCCTGTGCGTTCCGGGGTGCGTGCTGAACACAATGGTGCGGCCCGGAGCCTGCTGGACCGCACGGTTGAACGCCTGACCCGGCACGTAGCGGGCCACAGTTCCCGGCGCGGCCTGCTGGGGCGGGTTGGGGCGTGGGCCACGTTTGGTGCGCTGATCCCGATGCTGCCAGTTGAGCGCGCATCCGCCGCGCAGACGGCAAAACCCAAATTCAAGGCGCCTACACCTTTTGCCGCCAGCGCCCAGACAACAGACCCTACGGCCTGTAATTACTGGCGCTATTGTGCCATTGATGGCTTTCTGTGTGCCTCCTGCGGTGGTGGGGTGCATAGCTGCCCGCCGGGCACAAGTCCCTCACCAACCTCATGGATTGGTACATGCTTTAACCCGGGTGACGGGCAGCCTTACCTTGTTGCGTATCGTGACTGTTGCGGTCAGGATGCCTGTAGCCAGCCCATGTGTGTTGGCACGGAAGGTGACCAGCCAAGCTATCGGCCTCAGGCCAATAATGATATTATCTGGTGTTTCGGTACGGGCGCACTGATCTATAATTGTTCTACTTCTGTTATTGTTGGGAATGCATCATGATTAAGCACGGTTTACGTTTTCTGGCAGGCGTTGTTCTGGCCGCTCCGGTTGTGGCCGGTTCCGCATATGCGGCCGATGGTCTGACAGTTTACAACACCAACTGTTCCGTATGCCATCAGGCAGGCGGTGCAGGGATGCCGGGCCAGTTTCCTGTTCTGAAAAACCGGATTGATAAAATTGCCAGCACGCCGGAAGGCAAAAAATATCTGGCGGACGTTGTGCTGAATGGTCTGCATGGCCCCATTCAGGCGGGGGGTGCGTCTTATGCCGGTTTCATGCCGTCACTCAAGGCGCTGTCTGACGAGGATATTGCGGCTGTGCTGAGCTATGTGGCCTCACTGGGGGATACCAGGCCCGCCCCGACGCTCACGGCGGATGATATCAAGGCAGCGCGCGCAACCCCCAAGAAGGGGCCGGAAGTTCAGGCTGAACGGAGCGCCCTGAATGCCGCACACCCTATCCCGTAAGGCGACAGGGTTCTGTATGACGCCACGCGCCATGCGTTCCCCTGCCAGAGCCGTCTGGTTTCTGGCAGGGGCGGTGTTCGCGCTTCTCGCCGGTGTCGGGGCACCGCTTTCCACACGGGCCGCGGTGCTGGACCACGCAACCACCAATTATCTGACGCATTGTGGCGGCTGCCACGGGATTGAGGGCGTTTCTGCCCGCACCTTTGTGCCGGTGCTGCGGGACCATGTGGGCACCTTTCTCTGCTCGGCAGAGGGGCGCGCGTATATCGGGCGGGTTCCCGGTGTTTCCATGTCCCTGATCCGGGATGATCAGGAACTGGCGGATGTTATGAATTTTGTGCTGTTTCGTCTTGGCGGTGCCAGCACACCAGCGGGCACAAAACCGTTTACGGCTGCGGAAATCCATGTCGCGCGCGCGCAGCCCATAGCCTCGACTGATCTGCTGGCGTTGCGGGCTGAGGTTCTGGCCCGCGCGGCGGCGCAATGCCCCCGTTAAGAGGCTGAAAGCGCGCGCGGATTGGCATCCAGAAAGGACTGGATGGAGCTGTAGCCTGTTGCCCGCACGCTCAGCAGGCTTTCCAGATGTTCCCGGTTATTGACCAGCCCGCGGGCTTCCACCGCGCCATCCGGAGCAAGCAGCACGGCAAACGGAACACGGTCCACACCCAGCAGGCGGCCCAGCGTGGCGGAATTGACCATCTCGCTTTGTGTCAGGCCCAGAGTGAGAAGGGCGGCCTGCTGCGCCTGTGGGGTATCATCCCCGCAAAACAGCAGATCCAGATTTTCCCGCCCACAGAAATCACGTGTGATAGAAATCATTTTTTGTGAGACAGGGCAGGAGCCAGATACAAATAACAGTAGTGTCTGTCTGCCGTTCTGATGGTGTCCACCGATGGTGACACTCTGCCCGTCCAGTGTGGACAGGTGCTGAGGGGGCAGCGTGCTGGTTGCCGGGCTGACGGGGGCCAGAGCACCAAGGGGTGCAATCTTGCGATAAAGAGCTTTAATCTGCCTGAGCAGTAGCAAGGAGACCGCTGCTGTCAGCAGCAGGACGCCCCATAATGTTCCCTGCGCCAGTATCAGAGCGTTCATATCAACCAGTCCATGCTATTTGCTGCACTATTGCAACAAATGGCAGCATGGTCGATCAAAATATCTGTCCTGATCACGTTGCGGCCCGGATGCAGACGTCCCCCTGCTGCCTTGAAAAAGCCGGACGGGTTAATTAGAGGAGACGCTGTTCTCAGGGCGTGCTTTCTGGGGGCGAGGGACGTCACATGATGCAGACGCATCCGCTTTAATCAGGACCACAATGCCTGTTTCACTTCTCGCCTGTATGATTGCCAGCGCCACCCACTATCACATTCCCCCGCGCGTTCTGCCGGTCATTCAGAAAGTGGAAGGGGGTGCAACCGGTATGGTGCATCCGAATGGGGATGGCTCGGCGGATTTAGGGCTAATGCAGATTAACACTCGCTGGGTGCGCCCGCTTGCGGATGTAAAGCATCTTCCGGTGCCGCAGACGGCGCAGCGTCTGGTCTCGGACCCGTGCTTTAACGTGGAAGCTTCAGCCCTGATTATGAGAACGTACATTAATGAAGCGCATGGCGATGTGATAAAGGCTATTGGCTATTATCATTCCCACACGAAAACCCTTAGCGCGGCCTACAGGGAAAAAGTGCTGGATATGGCCACGGCCATGTTTGCCAGAAAAAAATAGCAGCCTGTTTCCGGCGATTGGTTCCCTACACAGCTACGTTTTCAAAAACCTTTCGGGAAACCCGGAAGAGTGTTTCCCGCAGCCAGCGATGTACCGGGTCTGTATCCCGCCGGGGGTGCCAGGCCTGAAAGGCCTCAATGCCCGGCAGGGAGAACGGGAATTCAAAAGAGGTCAGCCCCAGAGCGTCCTGAGAAATATGATTGATAACAAGCCCCGGCAGGGGAAGGATCAGGTCCGTCCCTTTCATGCTTTCAACCATGCAGTGATAGTTGGGGACGACCATGGCAATACGGCGGGTCAGGCCATACTGGTTTTGTAGCATCCAGTCGATCGGGCCGCGTGCCCGGCCACGGCGGGACACGCTGATATAATCATAAAGCACCAGACTCTCCGGTGTGACAGGGGCAGCCAGAATAGGGTGCCCTTTGCGCACAAGCCCGCGCATGTGGTCCCGCAGGACCGTCTGGCGGCGGATTTCAGGCTTCATCAGGTCCGTTGCGCCAATATAGAGGTCAACACCGCCATCCCGCAGCGGGTCTGACGCAGCGGCGTCCAGCTCCGGTGCCCAGATCACCTCGCAGCGGGGGCACTCCTGCTTGAGGGCTTCCAGCAGCGGCAGGGCGAGAGCGGCAATGACCAGATCATTCGCGCGGATGGTAAAAGTCGGGGCCATGCTGGCAAGATTGGCAAGGGCGCGTGTGGCGAGCAGGCTGTCCGCCTGACGGACCAGATCCTGCACCTGACTGAGAATACCGGCGGCAAAGGCCGACGGCAGCATTCGTCGCCCGGCCTGCACCAGAATAGGGTCTGCAAAGGCAGTGCGGAGCTTGGCAAGCTGGCGGCTCATGGCCGGTTCACTCATTTTCATGCGGCGGGCCGCACGGGAGACGCTTTCCTCTTCAGTCAGCACCTGAAGGGAGCGGAGCAGGTCGAGATCATACCCTTTCATCCTTCCAGAAATAGATTTTGTCTGGCGCATTGACCAGACTTTATTCTTCCGAAAATCGAAGTCGTCGCTTTCCATTAATGAGGGTTGTCGGTCGCCGGAGGCTCAGGATGATTGGCGCTCATGAAGACCATAGTCCCTCCTCAGGCTGCTGCTGCGCCCGTTATCCACGCCTCGCCCCCGCTGCCCTCCTATATTCCGCCTTTTGGTCTGCGGACTGTTATTGGCTGTCTGGGCATGCTGCTGGCTGTGCATGTTGCGGGCTTTAATGAGCATGTGACCGAAATTGGCCTCTCCGACATTCGGGGCGCGATGCATATCGGGCACGATGAGGGAAGCTGGCTGATCTCGGTTTATGAGGCATTCAATATTGCCGCCATGGCGTTTACGCCGTGGTTTTACATGACGTTTTCAATCTACCGGTTTTCTATTTTCATGACCGTTGTCATGGCGCTGCTCTCCATTCCGGCTCCTTTCATGCCGGACGTGACATCCCTGTGCATTCTGCGGGCGTTTCAGGGGCTGGCAGGGGGCTGCCTGCCGCCCGTACTGATGACGGTCATGCTCAAATATCTGCCCCCGCCACTCCGTGTGTTCGGCATTGGCGGCTATGCCATGAGTGCAACCTTTGGCCCCAATCTTGGCCTGCCGCTGGAGGCCTTCTGGTTTGAGACAGTGGGCTGGCACTGGCTGTACTGGGAAATTATTCCGCTTGCCGCCATTGCCGTGGGGATGATGGCGTATGGTCTGCCGCGTGACCCGATGCATTTTGAACGGTTTGAAAAGTTCAACTGGCTGGGGCTGAGTGTGGGCCTGCCTGCCATCTGTTCGCTCGTAACCGTGCTGTATCAGGGGGACCGGCTGGACTGGTTCCGCTCCCCTCTGATCACCAGCCTGACCTTTTGGGGCATGGCGGCCTTTATTGTGTTCGTTATTAACGAGGCCTTTCACCCCAGCCCGTATTTCCGCATCCAGTACTGGCGGTCCCGCAATATTCAGGCGGCATTGCTCTCACTTGTGGGTATTCTGGCGATCTGCTCCATCATGGCGGAAATTCCTGCCACCTATCTGGAGGCCGTGCGGGGCTACCGGCCTGTGCAGGCGGCCCCGGTCTCACTGGTGGTTGCCCTGCCGCAGCTTATCATGCTGCCGCTGATTGCCGCCCTGTGTAACAGCCGCAAGGTCGACTGCCGGTTTGTGCTGGCCGGGGGCATGCTCTGCCTTGCGGCATCGGCCTGGCTTGGCACATGGCTGACGGTGGACTGGGTGCGCGACAATTTCTATCCGCTCCAGATCCTTCAGGTCTTTGGTCAGCCAATGACTGTCATTCCAACCCTGATGCTGGCGACAATGGCGATGGGGCCAGCGGACGGCCCGTTTATTTCCGGCATGGTGAATATGCTCAAAGGGCTGGCCAATGCCGTGGCGTATGCCCTGTTTGCCGCACTCAGCCGCAGGCGGGAGCAGTACCATTCCACCATGCTGCTGGACCACCACGGCACGCAGGCGCTGGCTTTGCAGGGGATGGGCAACCCCATTGCGCACCAGCTTTCCGGCACATCGCCCGATGCCGGGCATGTGGCCCGGAACAGCCTGCAAGTGTTTCATACCTATGTGCATGAGCAGTCTCTCGTGCTGGCGCTGAACGATATTTACGCCGTGCTGGTCTGCGTTTGTCTTGGCTACGCGGTGATGAATCTGCTGCTGCCGCACCGCGTCTATCCGCCTCGTGCGCCCTCCCCCAACACTCCTGCTCGTTAATTCGGAACTCTGACCATGATTTATAAAAAACCTCTGCTCTATGCAGGCTGTGCCGCAGGTGTTCTTGCCATTCTTGCGTGGGGCGGAACACGACTGGTGAATGGCGATGGCGTCAACCAGTATACCAATGATGCGTATGTCACGGCGGATTTCCCGACGGTTGCTCCAAAAGTTGCCGGGCGCATTGACCGCGTCCGCGCGCAGGATAACGAGCAGGTCCAGGCGGGAGAGGAACTCGCCCATATTGAGGATGAGGATTACAGGGCTGCGCTGGACGTGGCCCGTGGGAACAGGCAGGCCGCGCAGGGGGATGTCAGCAACCTTGAGGCCGAACTGGCCCGGCAGGACGCCGTTATTGCGCAGGCGCGCGCAGCCGTGCAGGCGGATCAGGCCCGCCTGATGTTCGCCCGGCAGAATGCGGTGCGATACCGCAATCTGTCCTCCGGTGGCGCCGGGACGATTGAGCAGAAGCAGTCGTCCGAAGCGCATGAAAAAGAGGCGGACGCCGCGATTGCCCTTGATCAGGCTGGCGTGGAGGCGGCGATCCGGCAGGTGGCGGTGCTGAAAGGCCAGCTTGAGCGTGCCCGAGGTCTTCTGGTGCGCGCTCAGGGAGATGAAAAAAAGGCGGAACTCAACCTCTCCTATTGCACCATTCCCGCGCCGGTTGATGGCGTTGTTGGCGAGCGTGGGGTGCGTGTGGGCAACTACGTGCAGCCGGGTACGGGTATTCTGGCGGTTGTGCCGGTGCATGAGGCTTATGTGCTGGCCAATTTTCAGGAAACCCAGCTCACAAAAGTGCAGGCGGGGCAGCAGGCGACAATCCGGGTGGATACCTTCCCCGGTCAGCGTTTGAAGGCGCATGTGGACTCACTGGCTCCGGCTACAGGGGTGGCCTTTGCCCCCATCCAGCCAGACAATGCCACCGGCAATTTTACCAAGGTGGTCCAGCGCGTACCAGTCAAGCTGACATTTGACCCCGGCCAGCCGCTGGCGGCCAGAGTGCGGGTCGGGATGTCTGTGGAAGTGAGTGTTGATACGTCCTCAAAGCCGGAAGGGCCGCATGCCAATGATGCTCGCTATGTCTGGCAGTAACGCCATGAAGCGCGTCCTGTTTGCAGGCCTTTCCACAGTGGCGCTCGCGGGGTGCACGGTGGGGCCGACGTATCACGCACCGCAGGTCACGGCTCCAGCCACATGGCGGCAGACGCAGCTGCCTGCGGCCAGCCGCATCACAACCGCCTCGGCCGATCCGCAGTGGTGGACGCTGTTCCATGATCCTGCGCTGACAAAGCTGGAGCAGGAGGTCGCGGCCTCCAATCTGGACCTGAAAGCGGCGAGCCTGCGCCTGATGCAAAGTCAGGCTGAGCGGCGTATTGCCAGCGCGGCCCAGATGCCGCATGTGGAAGCCAATGCGTCCTACGGGCGGGAGCGCGCCAGTACCAACGGCGTGCTGGGGTTGCTCGGCACGATGGAGCGGGAGCAGGCAGGCACCATTGCCTCCGGCATGCCGGGGTTTGGCCCTACGGCTTTGCCCGGCAGTGTCGGCAATCCGTCGTTCAATCTGCCGCAATACGGCATGAATGCCTCGTGGGAGGTGGATTTCTGGGGGCATGTGCGGCGGCAGGTGGAAGCGGCTACCGCCGCCACGCAGGAAACCGAAGATATGCGGCGCAATACGCTGGTTTCACTCATGGCGGAAACGGCGCAGGACTATATTGACCTGCGGGCGACCCAGACGCAGGTGGGGATTCTTGAGCATAATATTGCTGTGGCGCGGGACAGCGTCCGGCTGACCAGATTGCGGTTTGAACAAGGGGCGGCAACGCGGCTGGATGTGGCGGAGGCAACGGGCCAGTTGCACAGTTTTACCTCCCGCCTTGCGCCGCTTAAGGCGCAGGAAACCCATTTGCTGAATGCTCTGAGTTTTCTGGTCGCGCGGGAACCGGGTGCGCTGGATGCTGAACTGGGCAGGCCTGCCGGTATTCCTTCCGTGCCTGCGCTGGTGCCTGCTGGCCTGCCGTCTCAGCTTGCGGAGCAGAGGCCGGATATCCGTATGGCTGCGGACCGTCTGCATGCGGCGACAGCCGCCATTGGCGTGGCGATTGCCGATTTCTTTCCGCGCGTTACGCTTTCCGGCAGTCTGGATATTCAGGCGCTTCAGTTCAGCGGGCTGGGGTCATGGGCTTCCCGCCAGTATGGCTTTGGCCCGACGGCCACGTTGCCCCTGTTTGAAGGTGGCCGCCTGACAGGCCAGTTGCACCTGCGCAAGGCCCAGCAGAAGGAAGCCGCAACCCTTTTCCAGCGTACGGTGCTGAAGGCCTGGCAGGAAATAGATGATGCCATGGCGGACTTTACCGCAGCCCAGAGCCGGCGGGACGAACTGGCCGAGGCGGTGCATGAGAACGAGATTGCGGTAGAAACCGCCAGAGCACAGTATGTGCAGGGGGCATCAGACTTCCTGAATGTGCTGACCTTGCAGAATGCGCTCCTTGCATCTCAAAGCGCGCTGGCACTCGCGACGGCGCAGGTCGCTGGCTCCGTGACGCATCTCTATCGGGCTGTTGGCGGCGGGTGGCAGGCGGTTTACCCGGCACAGCCTGCGGCCAGAACACCGGCCTGAGGGGGAGAGGATGATCACTGTCAGACGGGCGGACAGCCTCGGTTTAGTGCGATCAGATAGTCTTGCTCTGCGTTGCCATTTTGCATTTGCGACGTATCGAGACCCGGCATATCAGCATGAGGGGCGCCTGCGGGCTCTCAATCTTGGGGTGCTCTCTCCTTTCGGGACATATTCCCTGGGGCCGGAAGCAGCGGTTGATATTCTGACATGGGTGCAGGCCGGAAGCCTGACGGTGCAGGTGGATGATTTTGCGCCGGAGAGCCTTCAGGTTGAAGGGCTGCATCTGATCAGCACCGGGTCAGGCTGCCAGATGCTGACATGGCAGGCGGGGGCGGAAGGGGCGTCTTTTCTTCAGTTCTGGTTTTTGCCCGATACGGAAGCAGGCACGCCCCGGCAGGAAAGCCGCGCGGGTTTTTCGCAAACAGAAGATGGCGGGTTCAGAATTCTCGCCTCCGGCTTTCCGGAGGATGATCCGGAAGAGACTGAAACCGTGACCGATGGCGCGCCTGTGGCGCTGAGTGCCGGGGCTCGCCTGCTGCATGCGGCCATACCTGCGGGTGAGGGGGTGGCCTATCGCACCAGCCCGGCCCGTGATCTGTATCTGGTGGTGGTATCCGGCGTGGTGCGGGTGCAAGAGACTGTTTTGAAAGCGGGCGATGCCGTTGCCGCGCAGGGGGTAACCACCCTGACAGTCATGGCGCTGGAGCAGGCCGTGGTGCTGCTGACGGATGTGGCTGCGGTGTGACTCAACAGAACCCGCCCCACACTGAAGGTCTGGCTATGACCGGGAGGCCTCTGTCACGAGGCCCCGGAATGGACACCATGCCGTGCGCTCTTCCGTGACCCGACAAGGCTGATGATCAGGAAGAGGGCTGTTTCACAGAGCGCCAGTTCCCATAACGGAAGCGCCTGCCCGGCAAAGCCGACCAGAAGCAGGAGCGCCACACCGATAATCTGGCTGCTGGCCAGCCGCCGCGTGGCGACCCAGCGATATGCGGTGCTGGCCAGCAGGTAGAGTGCGAGGCCGAGCGTCATGACCAGAGCCGGGGCACCGTGCGCTTCTTCCACCGGGTTTTCCAGCAGGAGATCCATCGCGACGGCGGTGACGATAATTCCGGCGATCAGAATAACATGCAGATAGTGGAAATAAGCCCCCATCCGGCCCGGATCGGGCGAACTGCTTATGGCGTGTTCCGCTTCCTCACTGGAGGTTTCAAAATACAGCCACCACATGGCCAGCGTGCAGAGAAAGCTGGTGCCAAATCCGCCCAGTTCAATCCATGACCAGTGCGCGCTTTCCGCAAGGGAAAGGCCGGATGCCATGATGGTTTCCCCAAGAGCGACAATCACAAACAACTGGCAGCGTTCCACAATATGCTTGCCCGAGATGGTCCAGTCCGATGTGTGAGACCGGCCCAGTCCCGGTAGCCAGAAGCCGAACATGGGGGAAAGATATTCACACACCACCCCGGCGGCCCATAACGGAACACGCGCCTCCGGTGTTGCAAGGCCGCCTGCAATCCAGAAACACGCGGCAATAACACCCCAGCCCAGAATACGGCGGTAGTTTGGAGCAAGCGGGTGTGTGGCCGGCAGGCTGAAGACGATGAAGCCCGAGCGGCCGACCTGCATGGCCGCGTAGCAGACCGCAAAGGCCAGCCCCCGCGGGCCAAAGGCTTCTGGCACCGCCGCACCACAGACAAGGGCGAGCGCCATGGTGAGAAACAGCACCCCGCGCAGGGCGGGCACGCGCGGGTCAAACCAGTTTGTCACCCAGCCGGTATATTGCCAGCCCAGCCATGCCGCGAACCACAGGATGAGGGTCTGCACGCCGCCAAGAACCGTCAGATGGTGCAGGAGGCCATGACTGATCTGTGTCACGAGGAACACGTAAACCAGATCAAAAAACAGTTCCTCGTTCATCACACGGGCATTGTCTGCCCCCGGCTTACGCATGAGGCGATGCATTGAGGCGTCCTGTTCAGTCATGAAGGGCTCCGTTGGAAAGGGGGCGCTTTAAACGCTTCCGCTGCAAACCCGCGTTGCGTAGCACATTCCTGCGCCAGAAAGTCGAGAAGAGCCCGGACGGCGGGCACAAGCCCGCGCCGGGACGGAAAAACGGCATGAATAATCCCTGCGCGCGGGTGCCAGCCGGGCAGAACCTGCACAAGGCGGCCTGCCTCAATATCCTGCCAGATCATCATGGTGGGAAGCTGCACAATACCGCCGCCGATCAGCGCGGTTTCCCGCAGAACAGCCATATCATCCGTTGCCAGACGGGGTTCATGAAACACGGTGGCTGTCTGCCCCTGCTGGTTTTCCAGAAGCCATGAGTGGGTGCCGGGATGGGTTTTGAAGTCCAGACTGGGCAGGCCGTTGAGATCCGCCGGGGAGGTCAGCGGCTGGGGTACCAGCGAGGGGGCGGCAACAAGGCACTGGGTGCTGGTGTCCAGCGTGCGCATCACGAGGTCCGAAGGGGCAAGGGGCGGGAAGCGCACCCGAATGGCGAGGTCAAACCCTTCCTTTAAAACATCAACCTGCCGGTTGGTGCTTTCCAGTTGCAGGGTGACGGCGGGGTAGAGCAGCATAAAGCGGGCCAGCAGGGCACCAAACTGAAAGGTGAGCAGGGCAACCGGGCAACTCAGCCGGATCTGCCCGCAGGGTTCAGCCTGAAGACGCGCGACGGAGTGTTCCGCAGCATCCGCCGCCGCCAGCATGGCCTGACAATGCTCATAAAACCGGTGCCCGGTTTCCGTGACGCTGAAATGGCGGGAGGAACGCTGGATAAGGCGCGTGTGCAGCCGGTCTTCCAGCAGGCGGACGCGGCGGCTGAGGAGGGATTTCTGAAGGCCGGTTGCCCGCGCAGCCGCARAAAAACCGCCATGTTTGACGACCTGTGCAAAATATTCAAAGTCGTTGAGGTCTCTCATCGTCCTGCCTGTAGAACGCATTGTTCGATCCTGCGCTCTTCCTGCGACAATAGGGGAAACCCATAGTTCTTATCAAGCAAAGAGGCACAGGCTTCAGGCCTTTGAAAAAGGACAAGACCATGCAGAAGAAAATTCTTGGCACTTACGGCAATGACCGTGGTCACTGGGTGGGGGACGGCTTTCCTGTCCGCTCCCTGTTTTCCTACACCCAGTTTGGCAAGCATCTCAGCCCGTTTCTGCTGATGGATTATGCCGGACCGCACGCTTTTGAACCCACCGACGCGAGGCGGGGTGTTGGCGAACATCCGCATAAAGGGTTTGAGACGGTGACCATCGTCTATGACGGCGAGGTTGAACACCGGGATTCCTCGGGCGGGGGCGGTATTATCGGGCCGGGTGATGTGCAGTGGATGACGGCAGGGAACGGCATTCAGCATGAAGAATTTCATTCTCCGGCTTACGCGAAAACCGGCGGAAATTTTCGGATGGTCCAGTTGTGGGTCAATCTGCCCGCAAAAGATAAAACAGCTCCGGCGGGGTACCAGACTCTACTGGCAGACCAGATCCCCACCGTGCCGTTGCCGGATAATGCCGGGCATTTGCGCGTGATTGCAGGAGAGTGTGACGGGGCCCATGGTCCGGCCCGCATTTTCTCACCTCTGAACGTGTGGGATGGGGTGCTGCATGAAGGAGCGCAGGTGACGCTGAGCGTGCCTGCCGGACACAACGCGGCCATTGTCTCTCTGGAAGGGCGGCTGATTTTAAACGGGACGCAGGAACTCGGGGCTGCTCAGTTTGCGTTACTAGACCATGAGGGCGCGACGGTGACGGTACAGGCCGCCAGAGAAAGCAGCTTTCTGGTGCTGACGGGAGAGCCGCTGAACGAGCCGATTGCGGGATACGGACCCTTTGTTATGAACACGCAGGATGAAATCCGGCAGGCGATTGAAGATTTCAATAACGGACGGTTTGGCGGCATTCACGCCTGACCTGTCTGCAAACGAACAACAGGAGAAAATCCATGTCTCAGACTAAGCCTCTTCACTTCGTCACCCTGCTGGGCAGCCTGCGAAAAGGGTCCCTGAATGCAATTGTCGCCCGGACCCTGCCGGAACTGGCCCCGGAGGGAATAACCATCACGCATCTGGGGTCAGTCGGGGATTTTCCGCATTATGATCAGGATGTGCAGGAGCAGGGTTTTCCGGCACCTGTGCTGGCCATGGCGGAGCAGATCCGGGCGGCGGACGGGCTGATTATTGTAACGCCTGAGTATAATTACTCTATCCCCGGTGTGCTGAAAAACGCGCTGGACTGGCTCTCCCGCGTGGCTCCTCAGCCACTGGCAGGCAAGCCGGTGGCGTTGCAGACTGTTTCTCCCGGTGCGATCGGCGGGGCGCGGGCACAGTACCACCTGCGGCAAACTCTGGTGTTTCTGGACGCATTTGTGCTGAACAAGCCGGAGGTGATGATCGGGCAGGCCATGAGCAAGTTTGACGCAGAGAATTTGCGCCTGACAGACGAGCCAACCCGTGCCTACCTCACACGCCAGATTGCAGCCCTCGGCGCGCTGGCAAGGCAGGTCTCCCCGCATACGCCTGATGCGGGCTAAACTGGCCGCGTCAGGTGGGTTCAAAAAAGCTGGGAGATAAAGAACTTTCCTATGATTGAGCGCCATCATCGTTCTGACGGATGATGGCGCAGGGGGAGTTCACCCCTAAAGAGGCGTCTGCGCGAACCTCTATCGGTTGTAAAAAACCGGGGAGGATCGCGGACGGCTTAAGTAGCTGTTTTGGAATGAAAAAATTTTCATACTCCGAGATCGGACAGCCAGAAAAGCCGACTGAGTATCAGGTTCGCGCAAAGCCCCCGATTTTTCTTGTGCGCATCAGGTGATATGCTCGCGCAGTCGCCTCCCATGCGGGGGCGTGGATAGAAACTGGTCACTCCCGTGCCGCCGAAGCAGCACGGCAGGTCGCCTCCCATGCGGGGGCGTGGATAGAAACTTAGAAGGAGGAATATCACACTCAAGCACAACCGGTCGCCTCCCATGCGGGGGCGTGGATAGAAACTGGCAAGGCGGGTGGCACATCTGGTGTGCTGTCAAGTCGCCTCCCATGCGGGGGCGTGGATAGAAACCGCAACGTGGTCGCCAAGGATGTTGCGCCTGTTGTCGCCTCCCATGCGGGGGCGTGGATAGAAACACGCGCACCAGCGTGTCAGCTCCGATCATGGAAAGTCGCCTCCCATGCGGGGGCGTGGATAGAAACCAGGATATTTACAGCGGCAAGATTTTGTCCTGGCGGTCGCCTCCCATGCGGGGGCGTGGATAGAAACGGGTTGCGGATAATGCCGTTGAGCACTGCAAACTGTCGCCTCCCATGCGGGGGCGTGGATAGAAACCGGGACATGGAGGAGAACATTGCAAAGGATATCCGTCGCCTCCCGTGCAGAGGCGTGGATAAAGATAAAAGAGAGCGCGCTTTTTTGCGTCCCCGGGACGTTCTCGGGGGCACAGCAGGCTGGGTGCAGGGTGGCATCCAGCCTGAGTGGTTTCAGGAAGTTAGTGAGACGCGGGCTGAGGCAGAGGTGTGCCGGTTTCAGGGTCAAGCAGAAGAGGGGTGAGGCGCGGGGGGCTGGTGAAGTCAAACAGGTCGGTCAGATCATGCGCGACAGCATCAAAGGAGCCGCCACCAAGACGCTGGCCGTTCAGCCAGTTATCTTCGATAAAGCGCGGGATCGAGCTTTGCGTGATCTGAACATGGCTGACTGCGTTGGTGCGCGCCCATGGGGAGATCAGAATAAACGGGATACGGGTGCCCGGTCCGCAGCGCCCGTTGACAGGCTTGCCACCAACCCCGGCAAAGGCTGTGCCCGTGCCACAGCGGCCCGGAGCATTCAACTGATCAACTTCCGGATCAAATGACCCATGCTGAGGCGGGATAAAAGCGTGGTCATACCAGCCGTCTGAATCATCATAGGCAATCAGGATTGCGGTATCGCGCCATTCGGGCCGCTGTTGCAGCATGTTAACAAGCGGGACAATGCCCTGCTGCTCATCCAGCGGGTCAGAATAGCCGCCATGCCCGTCCTGAAATGCGGGCAGCTTGATGAATGACACAGCCGGAAGACGACCCGCCGCAACAACGGCTTTGAAATCTTCCAGATCATATTCATGATTTGCAGGATCGCGTGTTTTACCATCCGCGCTCAGGGTATGGCCGATAGCGGCAAGGGAGCTGGGGCGTGCATGCGTTGGGTTAGCGGTGCTGGCGTAATACTGGAACCAGTTATGGTGGGAAATATAGTCGGTAATGACTTCATGCACCACGGGGGAATATGTGGCGCGCTGGCAACCGGTTGAACCATCGCTGTTTTTGGTTTGCAGGTTGAAACCGCCCATAAACCCGCCCCATGAGACATTTGCGGCGGTCAGCAGGTCCCCGATATTTTTACCGGTCATCATGACCTGATTGCCTTTAACGGAGCAGACGTCTCCCGCCGGGTCAATGTCATTGATCATCGTCCAGCCGCCCTGACCATCCGCAATAAAGGGCGAGGTAATCTCTTTTGTGGCGGGTTTCTGCGTGGTGGCAATAATTTTCATGCCGTTGGTCTGGCCCGAGACAGCCTCCAGCGCGCCGGGGGTGGAGGGGCCGTAGGTGTCCGTATAGGCGGCATCACTCATGGCAAAACGCTGCGCGTAGTTCCACAGCGCCGTGACGGTATTGCCGTCAAAATACCCCATAACCTGCCCGCGCGTGCCAAAAGCCCCCGCACCGCCGGATGTGCCGCGCCCTGTATAACGTGGGAAGAGGTCCGCCTTGCCATCATGATATGCCATCTGCTCGGCGGTATAGAGGTGGTTCTGGTCTGCCGTGCTGGCCTGAGTGCGGTCCAGCCGGAACGGGAGGGCGGCGTTTTTCCCGTTTTCGGGGTTGGTATTCGGGTTTGTTTCCAGCAGATGCGCGCTGAGCAGGGTGTTGGCGGCAGGCGTTTGCGGAGACGCTTTAAAAACAGGTTCGCCCGCCGGATTGCTCGCAACGGGGTAAGTGCCGAAATAATGGTCGAACGCGACGTTTTCCTGATAAATGACAACCAGATGCTTGATGGGTGTCCGTGTTGTTGTGTCAGGCTCTGCTGCCCATGCGGAGGGGAGAACTGTCAGCATTGACGTGCTGAGGCACACAATACTGCAAAAAGTTTTAAACATGGGCATCCCTGCAAAAATAAACGTCAAAGCCGGTCTTATACCATAAGCCCTCTTTCATGCCGAAGAGCAGAAAGAGGGCTTAGGATGTATAAAATTTCAGGTTTTTGCAGGGGTAGGAGGTCTTTGTGGAGAGGCAGGTTGTGCGGGGGCGTGGATACTGAAACATCAGTAAAAACAGGCCCCCTTTCAGGCAGGGATTTTCCCAGTCTTGCCCGCTCAGCCCTGAGCGTGCAGCAGTTCCTTCCCGGCAAGATAGATGGCAGAGAAACCACAGAACAGGCCTTCATACCCGGCAATCGTGCCGAAAATCGGCAGACCGGTAAATTCTCCAGCCGCCAGAAGCAGGAAGAGAATAACAAGGGTTGAAAAAATAACCTGAAGCTCCTTAGAGGCTTTCAGCGTCGCGACAAAAAGAATGGCGGTGAACAGCCCCCAGATGGTCAGATAGCTGCCAATAAGAGCGGGGGAAGAGGCCGGAATAACGCCAAAATGCGGAAGAACAATGAGCAGAACAAAAGAAATCCAGAATGCGCCGTAAGAGGTAAAGGCTGTCAGGCCAAACGTATTGCCTTTAAAAAATTCCAGTATGCCTGCAAAAATCTGGGCGGTACCGCCAAAAATAATGCCCATGGCGAGAATGGCTGACCCCATGGAGACCAGTCCGGCATTGTGAAGGTTGAGGAGAACCGTCGTCATGCCAAAACCCATCAGGCCCAGAGGGCCCGGATTAGCGTAGGATTTTTCGCTCGTCACCGTATTTATTCCTGTTTCTTATGATTGTTATTCCTTACCTTATGGCCGGGCTGCGGGGGAAAGATATTAAAATCGGAATTAACGCTGATCACATTCATGATTGCTCACAAACCCGTCAGAGTCAGCAAGAATTAAAATCCGGGCGCACGGTACCGTTCAGGAAACGCGGCGTTTCATGATTTAAAAAGAGGACTAAATTTTGAGAGGAAAAGAAAGTGAAAAGGCAGGCCCCGGGGAGGGAGCCTGCCGGTAGGTGTGATCAGGCCGGAGCGTCGATATCAACGACGTTGATCAGCTTGTGATTAACAAATTCCTTGATGCCAAGACCAACCAGTTCGCGCCCGAAGCCGGAGCGGGCCACGCCGCCGAAGGGCAGGTCTGCCTTGGGGATCAGCGGATGGTTGATGTTCACCATGCCAGTGCGGATCTTGCTGGCAACGCGAACGCCGCGTGCTTCGTCTTTCGTGAAGACAGCGCCACCAAGACCATACGGAGAATCATTGGCGATGCGGATGGCGTCCGCTTCATCCTTGGCGCGGTAAAGCTGCGTCACCGGGCCAAAGAATTCCCAGTGGCGGGCTTCATTTTCACCGTCCAGACCTGTCATCAGCAGAGGGCGGAAGAACGTGCCTTTTTCCGGCACTTCCTGACCAATCACCTCAACTTTTGCACCGTGCTTGACGGCTTCTTCAACCTGACGGTGCAGGTCTTCCACTGCGGCGCGGGAAGACAGGGGAGCCAGTGTGGTGGACGGGTCCATCGGGTCACCCGCTTTAAGCTCGGCAACGCCTTTTTTGTAAAGCTCTACAAAGCGGTCATAGATCGTGTCATCCACAATCAGACGCTTGGCGGATACACAGACCTGACCAGCATTCCAGTGGCGGCCCATAACGGCCCATTTGACGGCTTTTTCAACATCCGCGTCATCCAGAACCAGGAAGGCATCTGCGCCACCCAGTTCCATCATGGATTTTTTCAGCGCCTTGCCTGCAACCCCGGCAATAATGGAGCCAGCACCTTCAGACCCGGTGAGCGCCACGCCGCAGACGCGGGGGTCATTCAGGATCAGGGCTGTGTGAGAACGCGCGGCATACAGGTTCCGGAACAGGCCTTTGGGCAGTCCGGCCTCGTTCATCAGTTCTTCACAGGAGGCAGCGCACTGCGGCAGGTTGGATGCGTGCTTGAGCAGCACGGCATTCCCTGCGGAAAGCTGCGGCGCAATGATGCGGACAACCTGATAGAACGGGAAGTTCCACGGCTCGACGGCAAACACGATGCCAAGCGGTTCATGCACCAGTGTAGCTTTGCCGGTTGCCGGGTCTGCCACGGGCAGGGATTCAGGCTTCAGAAGGTCTTCTGAATATTTACCGTAATATTCAAAAATTTCGGCGGAGAGAATAACTTCGCCTTTAGCTTCAGCTAATGTCTTGCCCATTTCAAGCGTCGCAAGACGGGCATATTTGTCAATATCACGCCGCAGAATAGCGGCGGCGGCATTCATAATACGCGCACGTTCAGCAAAAGATGTATCACGCCATTTTTCAAAGGCGGCGTGGGCTTCAGAGAGTGCAGTCTGGACTTCCTGATCTGTAGCCTCAGGGAAAGTGGCAACCACCTCCTCCGTGTAAGGGTTTGTCGTCGCGTAAGCCATCATTACCTCATAAAAACTCAAAAACAGGAAAAGGAGAGCGATCCCGCATCCGCGGTATCCGATCAGGAAGAGCAGAGTGTCTCATTCTGCTTTATCGCCAACCCTTGCACCGTGACTAAATATAGACCGGCGACTTTCTGGCAGAAAGGGGGTGTGCCCTTGGGGCATATAGGAGAGATGGATAAAAAATGAAGTCTGATGGGGTGGGGATGATCTGGCATTCCGGAGTTTATTATATTTTTTCAGATATCAATGGCATTATAAAAACAAAAATTTAGATGAAATAAAAGCATAAATATTAATAAAAAATTTAATAAAAATTATATTGAGGCTATTTTTGTGGGAATAAAGAATTTTTATTTTTATAAAATGGTCTGTAATTGAATATATTTATGATATATGACGTTTTGTTTTGTAAGTTATTTCCAAAAAACTATTTTTTAATTTTCATATATTATTTTGTATTCTTACCATGGAATATTTAGAGCAAATTTCATCCCAAGTGGCAGCTAGTAAAAATAATGTGATCTATTCATTTTTTTTATCTAACGAACTGCTCAAATATGTCGATTTTTTTCTCTTAAGGGACAGAAATGCGAAGATTTTCCTTCTGGAAAGATATTCTGTGTCGTCTTCCTTCGCGGTCAGGGGGCTTACGGGGCGATTATCTATGTTTCGTAAAATATGGTGAATGCTGAAAATCGAGGACGCTGTGTTGTGTGTATAACCGGCGCAGGGCCGATGATTGAACCAGTCTCCTGTGGTGCTTCATGCTCAGTGTTCTGGGGGCGAGTTGCATAGAAACGCTATGGCACCCCGGACATTCCCGGCTGCCATGCTGCCTGACAGGCCGGAAATCTGCTCAATATCCAGCAGAGGGTTCCGTGCCATGTAGAGCAGGGATTCCAGCCCCATGGTCAAAAGCGTGGCGGCAATAAAGCTCAGCCGGTCCGGAGAAATGCTCTCAACGGGCATCAGGCGCAGAATATTCTGTTTAAGGTCCTCCAGCATGTCCCGCGTCTCCTTCATGGTGAACAGCCGGGCGCGAATATGATGCTGGTTCAGTTCAAAAAAACGAGGGGCTCCGTTGATACTGATCAGTTCCCGTAAAACGGCCTGATTGCTTCTGGTTAGCATCATGTCCAGATTGTCAGTCGGGCAGCGGGATTGCTGGACAACAGTCCTGACGCGATCAGCAACTTTGATCAGCAGAATATCAAAAATCTTTTCCTTGGTTTTGTAATAATTGTAGAAGCTGCCGGGGGAAACAGCGCTCAGGGAGACAATGTCCCGCACGGTTGCCGCATCCAGCCCGAGGGTTGAAAACACAGTCCATGCCGCCCGCTCAAAAGCCTCTTCCTTGAAGGCTCTTGTCATTTCTCTCTTCCGGGAGGTCCGGTAGGCTTTGCGTCTCGCGGGTGCATCTGTGGGGGCATCCGGGGGAGAAAGCTGCGGGTTTGTCTTCAACGCTCGTCGGGCTCCTTCAGGCCTTTTCAGGCAGGGCGGGCGGCATTTTGCCCAAACAGGAAATGATCACAGAATAATCTTTGTGTTCCAATGTCATACGGAAAGCAAGCGGGTCAGCAGTGTCTCAGGCGCGCGTGGTGGTGCGGACCAGAGGTGACTTTCGGGTTAGGATGGCGGCTGGTTGCTCCACCCTCCGCCCAGAGCGCGGGCAAGCTGCACGGTGGCGAGGGCTTGCCGTGTCTGCGCGCTGGCCAGATCATCCTGTGCTGCAATCTTCTTGATGCGTGTTGTCAGCACGTCCTGCATGGTAAAACGCCCGCCTTCATACAGCCCGCGCGCCTGCGTGGCGGCCCGAGAAAGGGCGCTGACTTCCGCCGTCAGACTGGTGATGGACTGGTCCGCGCTGCTCCGGTTTTCATACGCATCTTCCACTTCCGCCAGTGCTGTCAGCACCGTCTGATCATAGGTGGCGAGTGTCTGATGGAGTTGCGCGTCGGAAGCATGGATTTTGGCCTGTATCCGGCCCGCATTGAAGAGGGGCAGATAGGCGTTGACTGCCATCAGGCCGCCAGAGCCCGACACGCCGGGAATCCCATCAAACCGCAGACGGCCATCGCCGCCAAAAAACTCCAGCCCGAAGCGGGGCAGGAGGTCGGTTTTGGTGCTGATAAGCCGTTGCAGACTGGCGTCCAGCAGGTGTTTTTCCAGCCGGACATCTGGCCTGCGCTCCAGAACTGTGGAGGGCAGCTCAGTCATCGGGGGCGCCGGGACACGATACTGCGCCGGAGCGGAAAGATCGGGGGCCTGTTCGGGCGGCAGGCCGGACAGAATGGCCAGCCGGTGGCGGCAGGCATCCAGTGCAGCGACCAGCAACGGCCGTTGTACCTGCGCTGCGGCAATCTGGCCCCGGATGGTTTCCAGATCCGCCTGCGTGGTCTGCCCGGCATCAAAACGCGCGCTGGCATAATGCAGCAGGGACTGAAGCGTGCTGACGGACTGGTCCAGCAGGGCAATCCGCTGTTGCAAGCCGCGCGCTGTGACGTAATTGGCCGCGACATCTGCCGCAATGGCCATATGGGTGCCGTGCAGAACGTCTTCCGATGCCAGAGCCATCTGCCTTGCCACTCGCGCTCTTGCCCGGTTACCACCCCAGATATCTGGCTCCCATGCCATGGTAATGCCCGCCAGATGGCCGTCCGTCGCAGGGTCCTGAATATTGGGTTCCGCCATTTTCAGCAGAGGCGGCACAGGATGCCGCCAGTCCATCCCGCCACCCATCATGCCTGCCGTTGCGCCAAGTGTGGGATACAGGGCCGATTTTGCCATTGTGGTGTAAGCGCGGGATTCCTGCACACGGGCCTGCGCCACCCGGATCTCTGGGTTGGCGGCCAGAGCCTGCTGGATCAGGCGGGTCAGCAGCGGGTCCTGCCATGCCGTCCACCATGTCGTGAGGTCTGTTGCCTCTGTGCTGGCCGGAGCTGCTGTAAACTGTGCGGGCAGAGTGACCTGCGAGGGAGGCATCTCGGTTTTAAAAGGGGAGCAGGCCACAGCGCCTGAGCACAGGAGCGTGGTCAGCAGCAGGCGGGCGGTAGGGGCTGAAAAAGACATCGGCAGTCAGTCCTGACGGGCAAGCATGGAGCGAAAGCGGAGCAGCGCCATGGCAAGAAAAAGAGTGGAGGAAAACACAATAGCCAGCAGCGAGGGCCAGATACTTTCAAAGCCTGCGCCGCGATACAGGATGGATTGTGAGATTTTCACGAACTGGGTGGTGGGGAAAAACCGCACCAGAGACTGCACAAGGTCCGGCATGCTCTCCACCGGGGTCGCGGCTCCGGAGAGCAGATAGGCCACGGCATAGACAGGCACCACCAGCAGCCCGAACTGCGGCATGGTCGGCGCAATGGTGGCCAGCATGATGCCCAGAGAGGTGACGGAGAACAGGTAAAGCACAAGGCAGGCGGTAAACAGGAACAGATTGCCGACAATGGGCACGCCGAGCCACAGATGCACCGTCAGCCAGAGGGACAGCAGGCTGGCCACCAGAATGACCGCCCCGTTGGCCAGAATTTTCCCGACGGCGATCTGGCTGGCCGAGACCGGCAGCACCAGCAGGTGCTCTATGGTGCCGTGTTCCCGCTCACGGATCACCGCGGCCCCGACCAGAACAATGGAGAGAACTGTCGCGTTGGTGACAACCTGCATGACAGAGGTAAACCATGCGGACTCACTGTTCGGGTTAAAGCGGATACGGCTTTCCCCGTGGAAGGGCATCAGGGCGTTCAGATCAGGGGTATGGAGTTGCGCCTGTGCCTCCGCCATAAAAATCTGTTGCAGATAGACAGCCCCCAGCCCGGCCTGTGTCATGGCGGTGGCGTCAATCAGCTCCTGAACATCCGGCGTGCGGCCTGCCAGTGTGTCGGCCTCAAAACGGGGCGGGATATCAATCACAAAGTTATAGGTGCCGTTATCCATCCCGGCTTTGCTGTGAACGCGGTCCGTCAGTGTTGGCTGCTTGAAATATGGTGGCAGCACGACAGAGCGGAGCTGGCGGGAAAGGGCGGAATGGTCTTCATCAATAAACGCCACAGTGGCGTTGGAGACATCAATCCGCACGCCATGCGCTACCAGCACAACGGCAAAAGAGAAGGAAAAGACAATCAGCCCCATCAGGACAAAGTCCCGCATCAGGCTGTAAAATTCCTTGCGGCACAGCAGGCCGACATTCATGACCCAGCGCAGCATCAGCTATCCTGCTTTTTAAGGAAAAGACGCGCCCCGAGCATGTAGACCGCAGCAAAGGCGGCCAGTGCGGCATACATGGACAAAAAGGACCCGACCCCAAGCCCTTTGGTAAAGCTGCCCAGACAGATAAGCTGGAACCATGAGGCCGGGAATGTCTCTGCCAGATAGTAGGTCGCGCCCGTCAGGGTGGAAATGGGGTAGAGCAGGCCGGAAAAATTGGCGGACATGATCAGGCAGATAATAGCCGTGCCGAAAATAGCCGCGACCTGAGAGCTGACAAAGGTTGAAATCAGCAGGCCCAGCCCCGTGCAGGCCAGAATATACAGCACAGCCCCCACCGTCAGGCCGAGGAATGACCCCTTGAGTGGTACCCCCAGCGCCGTGACAGAGAGGACAACCAGCACCAGATAGGCAAGGATGGCCAGCCCGACATAAGGCAACTGCTTGCCCACCAGATATTGCCCGGAACTGGCTGGGGAGGCGTAGAGGTTCATGATGGAGCCAATTTCTTTCTCCCGCACCACGCCAAGGGCTGTCAGCATGGTGGGGATCAGGATAAGGGCCAGCATGATGGTGCCAGGTGTCATGGCGTAAATGCTGCGGAATTCCTGATTATAGGCAAAGCGCGGCACAATATTGATGGGCATCAGACCGGCGGTAGTGGAGGCGGGCAGGGCTTTTTGCAGACTGGCTGCGTATGTCAGCAGCACGGCATCTACATAGGCGCGGACATTGGCGCTCAGGAACGGCATTGCGCCGTCAATCACCACCCCCACAGTAGGGTTGCGCCCTGCCGCCAGATCCCGCCCGAAGCCATCCGGAATATCCAGCCCGAGCGCAACCTGCCCCTGCCGGATACGGGTTTCCAGTGTTTCGCGGTCCGGGGAGTAGGCCGTCTCATGGAAATAGCGGGAGCCACGGAACTGCTCGGCCAGTTCCCGGCTGGCGTGGGTATGGTCATAATCCGCGACGGTATAGCGGATGGTATTGATATCAAACGAGACGCTGTAGGCGGAAATCAGCAGCAGGATGGTCGGGCCAAGAATGGCGAACATCAGGCGCAGGCGGTCCCGCGTCAGTTCCACGGCTTCTCGCCGCGCAAAGGCCCAGCAGCGGGAAAACCAGCGGAGCCACGCGGGAATTTCCCGCGCAGGCGCTGTGCTGGTCTGAGCCTGTTGTGGTGTGCTGGCCGCTGAGACGCTGTTTCCCGCATGTTCAAGAAACGTGATGAACGCATCTTCCAGTGTTGCGGCGTGGGCGTCCTGAATGATCTCCTCCGGAGTGCCCATTGCCAGAACCTTCCCTTTGTCCATCAGGGAAATACGGTCACAGCGGGCGGCTTCATTCATAAAATGCGTGGAGACAAAAATCGTCACATGCTGCTCACGGGACAGCGCGACCAGATGTTTCCAGAACATATCCCGCGCGGCGGGGTCCACGCCGGAGGTGGGTTCATCCAGAATGAGGATGTCCGGAGCATTGATACAGGCCGCCGCCAGTTGCAGCCTTTGCCGGATGCCTAGTGGCAGGCCGGTCGGGCGGGCGTCTGCCTGTTCCTCCAGCCGGAAGTCTGACAGCATTTTAGCAACGCGGCGTCTGGCTTCTGCGCCGGAGAGGCGGAACAGTTCCGCCTGAAGCATGAGGTTCTGCCGGACTGTCAGTTCTTCATACAGCGAGAAGCCCTGAGACATATAGCCAATGCGCATCCGTGTGGACATGTCCCCCGGCGTCACCTTGCGGCCAAACAGGGTCGCGGTGCCGCTGGTAATGTCCAGCAGGCCGGTCAGCATCTTCATGGTCGTGGATTTGCCGCAGCCGTTGGAGCCGAGGAAGCCGAAAATCTCGCCCCGCCGGATGCGGAAACTGACATTATCAACGGCTTTAAACGTGCCAAACTGGCGTGTCAGGTTTTCAGCATCAATAACGGGCGGGCTGCCATCATCCTGGTAGGGCGGAATGGTGAAGTCAGAAATTTCTTTCTGGTCCGCCTCTGGCAGCAGGGAGGTATAGGCGGCCTCGACTGTTGTGGTGCCGGTCTGTTTTTTAACGTCCGCTGTCGGGGCGGAGGCCAGAATACGACCGTCATTCATGGCGATAAGCCAGGAAAACCGTTCAGCTTCATCCATATAGGCCGTGGAGACAATGACGGTCATGGATGGCCGCTCGGCCCGCATCTGGTCCACCAGTGCCCAGAACTGGCGGCGGGAGAGCGGGTCCACCCCTGTCGTCGGTTCATCCAGAATCAGCAGGTCCGGATTATGGACCAGTGCGCAGCACAGGCTGACTTTCTGTTTCATACCGCCGGAGAGCTGCCCCGCTGGCCGGTTGGGGAAGGGGGCCAGCCCGGTAGCCTCCAGCAGGTGCGTAATACGGCTGGCGCGTGTGAGGGCATCCAGCGCAAACAGCCTGCCGAAGAAATCAATATTCTCGCGCACGGACAGGGTGGGGTAGAGGTTTTTCCCGAGCCCCTGTGGCATGAAGGCAAGGCGCGTCAGAAACGCTTCGCGCTCTGCTTTGTTACGAATATCCACGCCCAGCGTGTGGATGGTGCCGGTTTGCAGGTGCCGCACCCCGGCAATCAGCCCCAGCAGAGTGGATTTTCCCACCCCATCCGGCCCGACAAAGGCAATGGTCTGGCCTGCGGGAAGGGTAAGGGAGACATCATGCAGAACATCATGCCCGCCATAGGCGTGGCAGACACCTTCCACACGGATTTCAGACGGAGGGGTGGCCATCACCCGGCATTGCTCCGCAGGGCGGTTTTGGGCCATGCGGCGTCCGGACGCTGCCTGATATAGCCTTCACCCGTCATGCCAGCTTTGAGAAGGGCGCCAAGATGCTGCTGTTCTTCCGGTGTGACGCGGAGTTT
Organism: Acetobacter sp. P1H12_c; assembly: GCF_018811975.1. NCBI lineage: Bacteria > Pseudomonadati > Pseudomonadota > Alphaproteobacteria > Acetobacterales > Acetobacteraceae > Acetobacter > Acetobacter sp. P1H12_c. The sequence goes on from NZ_JACRVR010000007.1 coordinate 80,034, forward strand.
GACACGATAGACAAGCTGCTCCCGCTCTGTCGCGGTCTCCACATATTTAGGCGTGAACTGGGCCTGACTATCAATAAAGGAAACGGTCGCCAGAACGGGGGTGTCGATGCCATCAAACTTGATACGCGCGTCATCTCCCACTTTCAGGCTGTTCACGGCGGCTGTGGGAAAAAACAGCGTCATATACGGGTCAACCGGGTCCAGCATAGAAAAAACACGGCCTCCCGGTGCCACCACGCTGCCTGTTTCCACAATACGGTATTCAATCCGGCCTGCTACAGGGGCCCGCAGGGTCATGTCCTCCAGCACGGTCTGAATCTGGCGGACCTGTGCCGCGGCACCGTCCTTTGCGTGCCGGGCTTCCTGCACGGCCTGCGCCGCAGCGGCCACGGCAGCCTGAGCAGACTCAACCTGTGTGCGGCGCTGTGTGACTTCCATGTCTGAAACAAGGTTCTGGCGGCGCATGGTCTGGGCATGCCGCAGTTCATCCTGCGCAAGGCGCAAAGACGCCTGATGCGCTGAAAGCTCCGCACCGGCCCGCTCTGCGGCACTGGCTGCCCGGTTCTGCTGGGCGGTGGCCTGATCATACTGGCTCTGTATGGTAGCAGTATCTTCCTGCGCCAGAACCTGATTGGCGGTAACGCTATCCCCTTCATGAACCAGAAGCTTTGTGATCCTGCCCGGATATTTTGCCGCAACGTCTATGCGCGTTAATTCCAGACGCCCGTTTCCGTAAAGAATGCCATCCGGCACCCGTTCCGCCTGCTGATGCTGGTGCCATGCAAAGGCTCCTCCTGCAACAATAAGGAGAGACGCAGCAATAATCGTGATTTTTACAGGAGCTTTCACAATGGACCTTGTCTGGCAAAAAACGGATGAAGGTGGAGGTGGTGTGCGTTAAAGACGCGGCACTATGCTTAATTCATGACGGAATCGTCAAGTTATTAATGCGTCATTTATATGACGCTATACAGAACTGTTCAGGTCTTGATTAAAAGCGGTTTCGTCAAGGTATTTCCGCGCTCCCGGCTAAATTGACCTAAATCAATGAAGCCATACAAAATCTTCATTTTTCATAAATTTGTAAAGTTGACAGATCGTTCGTGTTTTATATGGTGTGCTGCAACATGACGTGTCGGGCGTGCCTGCTGCCTGTTTTGCTCAGAGCCTTAAAATTCGTGCCGCACGTGACGGGAGAACGATAATGCCGATGAAGCTCCACGATATGACGCAGATTATGCAGGACACTGCGCGGCGCGGCGTAGGAAGCCGAAGGTGGCAGCGCCCTGTTTACGAACATTTTCTGCCCCCCTGTAATCAGGCCTGTCCGGCCGGGGAGGATATTCAGGGCTGGCTGGCTCATGCGCAGGCCGGCGCATATGAGCAGGCATGGCGGGCGCTTGTGGCCAATAACCCGATGCCAGCCGTGCATGGCCGCGCCTGTTATCATCCCTGTGAGAGCGGTTGTAACCGCGGAGCGCTGGATGGATCCGTGTCTATCCACGCGGTAGAACGGTTTCTGGGGGATGAAGCCCTGAAAAATGGCTGGGCGTTTGAAGCAGCGCCGGCCAGCGGCAAGAAAGTTCTGATTGTCGGCGCAGGGCCTGCCGGACTTTCCTGTGCTTACCATCTGGCGCGGCAGGGTCATGCTGTTGAAATCCGTGACGCCGCAGCTGAGCCGGGCGGCATGATGATGCACGGGATTCCGGCCTATCGCCTGCCTCGCGCGGAACTCCAGCAGGAAATTGCCCGGATTGCCGCTATGCCCGGCGTCACCCTGACATGCGGCGTTAAGGTGGATGATCTCGCAAAAGCCAAAGCCGAGGGCGGGTTTGATGCGGTTTTTGTGGCGGTAGGCGCACAGCTTGCCAACCATCTGAATGTGCCCACCGGGGATGGAAAACGGCTGGTAGATGCTGTCAGCCTGCTGGACGATGTCAGCGCACAGAAAAAGCCGCAGCTTGGCCGCGTGGTGGCTGTTGTGGGCGGCGGGAACGTGGCGATGGATGCCGCCCGTACGGCAGAACGCCTTGGTGCGCGGGATGTGGTGATTGTCTTCCGGTATGATCAGGACCACATGGAGGCGCTGCCGGGTGAGGCTGCGGAGGCTTTTGCCGAAGGTGTTAAAATTCGCTGGCTGAACGTGGTGGACCATTTCGGGGCGGATGGCATTACGGTCGAGACCGTCACCATGAATGAGGATGGCAGCGTCACACCGACGGGGGAAACCACAACGCTGGCTGCGGACTCTGTGGTGATGGCTGTCGGGCAGCATAGTGATCTGTCCCTGCTGGCGACGACGCCTGATGTAACGGTGCAGAAAAATGATACGGTTGCCGTGGATGCCACAACCCTGATGACAGGCGCTCCGGGCATTTTCGCGGGTGGCGACTGCATTGGCGGGGCCCGCACCATGACGACGGCCACCGGGCATGGCAAACGCGCAGCGCATGCAATCCATGCCTATCTGAAGGGTGAGGCCTACGTGCATCCGGAAAGCCATCCTGTTGTCAGCTTTGATATGCTGCATCTGCCAGACTATCGGGATGCACCGCGCAGCAAACAGCCCGAACGCGCGCTGACAGACCGGACCGGGTTTGAGGAAGTGACCGGAGGGTTAACCGAGCGTCAGGCACGGTATGAGGCCGGTCGCTGCCTGTCCTGCGGCAACTGCTTTGAATGTGACAACTGTTTTGCCGCCTGCCCGGAGCAGGCCATTACGCGGCTGGGGCGCGGGAAGGGGTATGAGGTGTCCATGGACCTCTGCACGGGCTGTGCGCTCTGCGCCGCCCAGTGCCCCTGCCACGCCATAGACATGCAGCCAGAACCACCGGATGACCACGCCGCGACGGGGAACCTTGGGGAGCCCATTGCTCCGGCCAGCTTCAAAGTGCGTGCGTGAGAGGGAAAAGCGTCATGACCGACCAGAGTGTGACCGTAAAAAGTGTGACCATGGATGGCAACACCGCTGTTGCCCATATTGCCTACCGCGTGAATGAAGTCTGCGCCATTTACCCTATCACGCCGTCCTCCACCATGGCGGAGCTGGCGGATGCCTGGTCAGATCAGGGGATACGTAATATCTGGGGCAGTGTGCCGGTGGTGCAGGAAATGCAGGCCGAAGGCGGGGCCGCCGGATGTGTGCATGGTTCCCTGCAAACCGGCGCTCTGACCACGACCTTTACAGCATCACAGGGCCTGATGCTGATGATCCCCAACATGTTCAAGATTGCGGGCGAACTCACATCGACCGTTTTCCACGTTGCTGCCCGTGCGCTGGCAGCCGGGGCGTCCTCTATCTTTGGGGATCATCAGGATATTATGGCTGTCCGGGCCACGGGTTTTGCCATTCTGGGGGCCAGCACCGTGCAGGAGGGGCATGATCTGGCCCTGATCGCGCAGGCCGCAACGCTGGAAGCCCGCGTTCCGTTTATTCACTACACGGACGGGTTCCGGACATCGCACGAATATAACGGGCTGCATCTGGTGCCGGATGAAACCATTCGCGCCATGATTGATGATAAGCTGGTTCTGGCGCATCGCAAACGCGGCCTTAGTCCGGAAAATCCGTTTATTCGCGGGACATGGCATAATCCGGATACGTATTTTCAGAGCCGTGAATCCGTGAACCCGTTTTATCAGCGGGTGCCGGATATCGTGCAGTCCGCCATGGACCGTTTTGCGGCGCTGACTGGCCGCCAGTATCAGCTGTTCCGGTATGAGGGCGCACCGGATGCCGAGCGGGTTGTGGTGTGCATGGGCTCTGGTGCGGAAGTGGTGCGTGAGACGGCAAAATGGTTGTGCCAGCAGGGGCAGAAGGTTGGCGTCTTGCAGGTGCGCCTGTTCCGGCCGTTTTCGGTGAAGCATTTTCTGCAAGCGCTCCCCAGAACCGTCCGCTCCATTGCCGTGCTGGACCGCACGAAGGAGCCGGGCGCGCCCATGGAGCCGCTGCATGCGGATGTGGTGGGCGTTCTGGCCGAGGGCGTGGGGGAAGGGCTTTTTCCGCATATGCCGCGCGTTATTGGCGGGCGGTATGGCCTGTCCTCCAAGGATTTCAACCCAGCCATGGCGCGGGCGGTGTTTGATGAACTGGCAAAGCCTGCCCCCAAAAACCATTTTACCGTCGGTATTCTGGATGATGTGGGCCAGACCAGCCTCACATATGACGAGAATTTTGACATTGAGCCGGAAGGCACGGTGCGGTGCCTGTTCTACGGTCTGGGCGCGGATGGCACGGTGGGGGCCAACAAGAACAGTGTTAAAATTCTGAGCGAAAAACCCGGCTGGTTTGCGCAGGCCTATTTTGATTATGACTCCCATAAATCCGGCGGGGAGACAGCCTCGCACGTCCGGTTTGGCAAAAGCCCGATTACGGCGCCGTATCTGATCCGCCATGCTGACTTTATTGCCTGCCACAAGTTTGATTTCCTGTTCCGCAGGGATGTGCTGGGGGCCGCGAATGACGGCATTTCATTCCTGCTGAACAGCCCGTATGGGCCGGATGAAGTCTGGGACTATCTGCCCCGTAAGGTGCAGGATCAGATTGTTTCCAAAAAGCTACGGTTTTTTGTGATCAACGCGTCGGACGTTGCGCTGAAGCTCGGGCTTGGCCCGCGCGTAAACACCATTCTGCAAACCTGTTTTTTCCATCTGTCCAATGTGCTGCCAGCGGATGAGGCTATTGCGGAAATCAAGGCGGCCATTCAGAAATCTTACGGGGCAAAAGGGGATGCTGTCGTTCAGCTCAACTTCCGTGCTGTAGATGCCGCACTTGATGCACTGCACGAGGTCAGGGTGCCAGATCAGGCAACGGGTACGGTGCCGATGCCGCCGGTTGTGCCGGAGACTGCGCCGCTCTTTGTCAAACAGGTGACTGGTGAAATTATTGCAGGACGCGGGGATCTGATCCCGGTGAGCCATATGCCGGTCGATGGAACATTTCCCAGTGGCACCACGCAGTATGAAAAACGCAATATTGCGGTGGAAGTGCCTGTCTGGGACCCGGACACCTGCCTGCAATGCGGCCAGTGCAGCATTGTCTGCCCGCATAGCGTCATTCGCGCCAAAATGTATGATGTGGCGGATCTTGAAGGAGCGCCTGCTGCGTTCAAATCTGCGGAGATCAATGCACGGGGGTATCCTGACTCCCGTTTCACTCTCCAGTTCTATGTGGAAGACTGCACAGGCTGTGGCGTGTGCGTGGAAAACTGCCCGGCAATTGTGCCGGAAACAGAAAAACGCGCGATCAATATGGGTGAAAAACTCCCTATTCTGGAACAGGAACGTCAGAATATCGCGTTTTTTGAAAAACTGCCTGATATGGACAGGACAACCATTAATGAGGCCAATGTCCGTGGGGTGCAGTTCCTTGAGCCTCTGTTTGAGTTTAGCGGGGCGTGTGCGGGGTGTGGTGAGGCCCCGTATCTGAAGCTGATTTCCCAGTTGTTTGGTGACAGGCTTCAGATTGCAAACGCCACGGGTTGCTCTGCTATTTTTGCGGGCAATACTCCTGCCCATGCCTGGAAAGCGAATGCTGACGGGCGCGGGGTGGCATGGTCCAACTCCCTGTTTGAAGATAATGCCGAATTTGGTCTGGGTTTCCGCATCGCGGCGGATGAACAGACCAGTCTCGCCCGCCAGCTTGTGCAGAAACAGTCTGCTCTGGTGGGTGAGGATCTGGCGAAAGCCCTGCTCAGCGCCTCGCTGCATACGGAAGCGGATTTTGCAGAACAACGGCGGCGGGTTGCAGCCCTCAAGCAGAAGCTGGAAGGGGTGGACGCGCCGGACGCAATCATGCTGCTTTCCGTGGCGGACTTCCTGATCCGCCGCTCTATCTGGATTGTCGGCGGGGATGGCTGGGCGTACGATATTGACTCAGGCGGGCTGGACCACGTGCTGGCACAGGGCCGGAACGTAAATGTGCTGGTGCTGGATACGGAAGTCTATTCCAACACCGGCGGCCAGTCCTCCAAGGCAACGCCGCTGGGGGCTTCCGCCAAGTTTGCGGCAGCAGGCAAACGGGCGCCGCGCAAGGATCTCGCTATGCAGGCCATTTCCTACGGGAATGTGTATGTGGCGCAGGTTGCTATGGGGGCAAACCCGGAGCAGGTGGTGCTCGCCATGCGGGAAGCCGAGGCGTATGAGGGGCCATCCATCATTCTGGCCTACTCCCAGTGCATTGCGCACGGTATTGAGATGCGTACAGGCATGAAGCAGGCGGCGCGTGCGGTGGCCTCCGGCTACTGGCCCCTGTTCCGGTTTGACCCGACCATGCGGAAAAGCGGGCTGAACCCGTTCCGGCTGGATTCAACGCGCCCGCGTATACCGCTGGAAGACTATGCTTATAAGGAACTGCGCTACAAAACCCTGACCCGGACGCACCCGGAGGCAGCGGCGCACATGCTGCATCAGGCGCAGGCGGCGCTGAATGAACGCTACCGCCTTTATGAGGATCTCGCCGCCCGTGATGGCAGCCGCTTCCTGCCGCACTGGGAAGATGTGGACTGAAGTGACCCGGAACATGAGGCACAAGGGAGTTCAGAAAGTATGAACCTTGAAACACAGTATCTGGGGCTTTCCCTGCGGCACCCGATTGTGGCGTCTGCATCCCCTCTGACGGCCGATCTGGACCATATTCTGCGCGTAGCGGATGCCGGGGCGTCCGCCGTTGTCATGGCCTCCATTTTTGAGGAGGACATTGCCGCGCAGGAGGTGCGTGATGCCGCCCTGTTTGAAACCGGGGAGGACAGTCACCCCGATGTGAATGGCGGCTATTTTCCTGCCGTGCCGGAAGCCACCGTGCTGGACGGGCGGCTTTCCGTGCTGCGGCGGGCCTCGGAGCGGGCCGGGGTGCCGGTTATTGCCAGCCTGAATGGCTGCACGCAGGCGGGCTGGGTCCATTTTGCCCGCAAGCTAGAGCAGGCCGGGGCCGCGGCGATCGAGCTGAACTTCTGGCACATGGCGACCGACCCGGATGAAACGGGCGCTGAGGTCGAGGCACGGTTTATCGCTATCCTCAGGGCGATAAAAGCGGACGTGACAATTCCTGTCAGCATCAAGCTACCTCCATTTTTCAGCGCGCCGGGCAATATGGCCAAACGGCTGGTGGAGGCGGGGGCTGCGGGGCTTGTTCTGTTCAACAGGTTTTATGAGCCGGGGCTGGACCTGCATCCGGTAGCGCCAGAAGCCGATGCACAGCTCAGCACATCCTACGAGCTTCGGCTGCCCCTGATCTGGACGGGCCTGCTGTCCGGCAGGCTCAGGACCAGTTTTGCGGTCTCTGGCGGTGTGAATTCCGGTGAGGATGTGGTGCGGTGCCTGCTGGCCGGGGCGGATGTGGCGATGGTCACCTCCGCGTTGCTGCGGCATGGCCCGGCATTTATTACCACCATGCTGGCAGACATGCAGGCGTGGATGGGCGCGCGGTCTGTTGAGTGCATTGCCAGCCTGAAAGGGCAACTGGCCGCACAGGGCAGCGCCCAGACAGCCGAGACATTCCTGCGGGACCAATATCGGCGTATTTTGTCTTCTACGCCAGTTTTTGGCACACCGGTTTTTGGGCAGTAAGCGCATCATGTCTCAGCAGGATAACCAGACCATGCCGTCGTCTCCTTCCGTGCCGGGGGCTGCCCCGCAGCATTATGTGCAGGACAGTGCGTATATGCCCGCAGCCTCCGGAGCCAGGAGCCATCAGGCCTTTGAAACTCTGATTGAGCGCGCCAGACAGCTCCCCGGCAAAGTAGGCATCGGCATTGTCTGGCCGTGTGAGCCGCACGCGCTTGAAGGTGCGATGGATGCAGCGCAGCAAAATATTGTGGAACCGGTTCTGATCGGTCCGCGATCCCTGATTGCCGAGGTGGCGCGCAACTGCGGGATTGATCTGGGTGGCACGAAAATTGTGGATGTCGCGACCCCGCAGGACGCAGCCGCGCAGGCTGTGGCGCTGGTTCGCGCCGGGCAGGTGCATGCCCTGATGAAGGGGAGTCTGCACACAGATGTGTTGATGCACGCCGTTGTCTCACCAGAGAGTGGGTTGCGAACCGCCCGCCGGGTGAGCCATGTTTTCCTTCTTGCGGTGCCTTCTTATGATGATCTGATTTTTGTGACGGATGCGGCTATCAATATCTTCCCGGACCTTACGGTGAAGCGGGACATTGTCCAGAACGCCATTGACCTGCATCGTGGCCTCGGGCTGGGTGAGCCGCGTGTGGCGCTGCTCTCTGCGGTGGAGACCGTAAACCCTAAAATTCCGGGGACGGTCGATGCCGCGGCCTTATGTAAAATGGCGGAGCGCGGGCAGATTGAAGGCGGCGTTCTGGACGGGCCACTGGCTATGGATAATGCCGTGAGTCTGGATGCCGCCAGAATTAAGGGCATTACCTCACCCGTGGCGGGGCGCGCACAGATCCTCGTGGTGCCGGATCTGGAAGCAGGCAACATGCTGGCCAAGAACATGATTTTTCTGGCCGGAGCAGACTCTGCAGGGGTTGTGCTGGGGGCCAGCGTGCCGGTGTTGCTGACAAGCCGGGCAGACAGCGTGCAGGCGCGTCTGGCCTCCATTGCCATTGGCGCACTCTACGCGCGCCATCTGCACCCCGAAAGCGCGCCTGCCGCGTAGCAGCGGATGCAGGCAGGAAGAGCCAGAAAAAGGAAGTCATGGATGCAGGACGTTATTATTGTTTTTAACAGTGGCTCTTCCAGTCTGAAATTTACTGTTTACGATACCGCTGACAGCCAGAAAGCGACGGTGCTTCTCAAAGGGGAAATCGAACAAAGCCCGGCAGGGGCGCGTCTGCATGCCAAAAATCATGAAGGCGTTGCGCTGCCGCCCGAAGACTGGTCTGAAACGGGGTTAGATATTTTTGATCATCTGTTCCGCTGGATGGAGCAGTTTTCCGGTAAAGGGCGGGTTGTGGCTGTCGGGCACCGGATTGTGCATGGTGGCGCGGATTTTCTGGAACCCGTTAAAATTACGCCCGAAGTTTTGCACAAGCTGGATCAGCTGACGCCATTTGACCCGCTCCATCAGCAGGCCACACTGGCTCCGGCAAAAGCCATTGCGCAAAAGCGGCCAGACCTCCTGCAGATCGCCTGTTTTGACACCACATTTCATAGCACCATTCCCAGAGTGGCCCGGCTTTTGCCTCTTCCTCGCCGGTATGAGGCGCGGGGGGTGGTACGCTATGGTTTTCACGGTATTTCCTACAGCTATATAGCCCAGCGTCTGACACAGATTGACCCGGCCCTTGCAACTGGCCGCACCATTATCGCGCATCTGGGCAGCGGTGCGAGCCTGTGTGCGTTGAAGGACGGAAAAAGCCTTGAAACCACAATGGGGTTTTCAGCGCTTGACGGGCTGATGATGGGTACGCGCTGCGGGGCGATTGATCCGGGTGTGCTGCTCTATATGGTGCAGGAAGAAAAGGCGGACTGGCGCGCGCTGGTGCAGACGCTGTACCATGAGTCCGGTCTGCTCGGGGTCTCCGGTGTTTCGCCGGATATGCGGGTTCTGCGTGAGATTCTGGCGCAGGATCAGACGTCTGCTCAGAGTCAACAGATCGCTGAAGCCCTGAGCCTGTTTGTGTACCGTATCCGGCAGGAGATTGGCGCTTTGGTGTCCGTCATGGGCGGGCTTGATGGACTGGTCTTTACCGCAGGAATTGGTGAGCATGATGCCGCCTTGCGGCAGGAAGTCTGTCAGGTTCTGGAATGGGCAGGAGTGACGCTGGATGCTGAGGCAAACCGCCAGAATGCACCTGTTATCAGCGCCCCCGACAGCCGGGTAAAAGTGCGCGTCACACCGACGGATGAGGAACGTGAGATTTATCTCAGTGTCCTGAAATTTCTCTGATGTTGTAAAACTGATGCGTTAAAGACTGTAAGCATCCGCGCAAAACTGGCTTTGTGCGGGTGTTTGGGTTTGTAGGCTGAGCTGGCCAGAAAAAAGGCGCCGTCCCATAGAGGGAGGCGCCTTTTTTGTTGGGGCCTTGGTGGCCGTCTCTGGTCCCTCCGGCCAGCGTTCTGGAAACGGAGCCGGAGGGTAGGCTGGTTATCAGAAAATCTGACGGAACAGCACGTAGAGGAAGCCGGAGATTGCCATAGCGGCGGGAAGGGTGGTGACCCATGCCAGCGCCATGGAGCGCAGCGTGGACAATTGCAGGCCGGACCCGTTTGACCACATGGTGCCAGCTACACCGCTGGACAGAATATGCGTGGTGGAGACGGGCAGACCATACCGCTCAGCCAGACCGATGGTGGTCATGGCGACCAGTTCAGCAGAGGCGCCTTCAGCATAGGTCATGTGGGTCTTGCCGATTTTCTCACCCACTGTCACCACAATACGTTTCCAGCCAACCATGGTGCCAAGCCCGAGCGCGATGGCGACGGAGATTTTGACCCAGAGCGGAATAAAGCGCGTGCCGCTGTAAAGGGAAGACTGGAAGGATTTGAGAGACTTCTTTTCGTCCGCATTAAAGCCCTGCGCATCCCCCATCACGCGGATGGCGTCTGCAACCAGATACATGTCTGTACGAACGTTGGGCACGGCAGCCGCCGGAACGGCCTTCATGGAGCCATAGGTTTTGACGGAGGTGGAAATGTCGGTGCTCAGAACAGCCAGAGCACCGAAGATTTCAGGAGAGGAGACAGCTTTGGCACGCAGAGCGGCACCAACAATGTCACGCGCCTGCTGCTCCGTCAGGTCCGCCGGGGTGCCTGTGCCGTGGCTGGCGAAAATCTGCTGCGCATGGCCTGCGGATTCAATAAAGGCAGGCATCGCACTTTCCGGCATGGCGCGGTTGAGCGCGTAGGCCGTGGGGGCGGCGCCAATCAGAATGAGCATGATCAGCCCCATGCCCTTCTGGCCGTCATTCCCGCCATGAGAGAAAGAAACACCCGTGCAGGTAAAGATCAGCAGACCACGGATCCACAGCGGCGGCGGTTTGTCACCTTCCGGTGCGCGATACAGGGCTTTGTTTTTTATCAGCAGCTTCATGACAAACAGCAGAAGAGCCGCCATGAGAAAGCCGCAGGCGGGGCTGAACAGCAGAGCGGAAAATACCTTCTGCACCTGACCCCAGTCGACACCCTGCGTGGCGGCACCTGCCGGAGCAAGGATCTGGTTGGCCAGACCCACACCCATGATGGACCCTACCAGCGCGTGTGAGGAACTATTGGGAATACCAAAAGCCCAGGTGGCGAGGTTCCAGACAATGGCGGCAATCAGCAACGCGAAGATCATGGCATAGCCAGCGTTGCTGCCAGCCTGAAGGATCAGTTCAACCGGAAGCAGGGTGACGATGCTGTACGCCACCGCGCCGGTGGAGAGCGCAACACCCAGAAAGTTCCAGAACCCTGACCACACAACCGCGACCAGCGGCGGAAGGCTGCGGGTGTAGATCACGGTGGCAACGGCGTTTGCGGTATCGTGGAAGCCGTTTACAAATTCAAACCCCAGAGCAATGACCAGCGCAATGCCCAGCAGCACAAAGGTGCCGACGGCCAGCGGGCCTTCCCCTGCGGAATGCATGTCCTGAAGGATGCTGAAGGCCGCAAAGCCCAGAGCGCCAATCAGCACGGCGAAGAAAATAATGACATGAAGAGGTTTGTTGCCAACGTCCATATTCGGGCGTGTGGCCTGCATACTCTCTTCAGAAGAATTCATGACTGTCTGGGACATTACGCATCCATCATTGAGTGATATTGCGCTTCTTTACGAAAAATGAATGCGAAATACGATGAATGAAAGATGATAGATTTATGACAGTTTTTTCTGAGGAATCTCTTTTTTTAAAAGGAGAAAAGTCTCTTTTTAAAACAGGATATTAGTGAATGCTTCAGCGTTACTTGCGCCGGATACTGTGCAAAGGGGAGGGGAGGCAGGTCTCCCCTCCCGTCTGTTAGAACGAGGTGCTGACTGTACCAAAAAACTCGCGCACGGCGCCGCGTTCCATGGACTGATAATCCCCAACGGCGGGGTTATCGTTCTGGCCCATCATGGCGATATATTTGTTGTTGAACAGGTTATAGACGTTAAAGCTGGCTGTGACGTTCTTCAGAACGCTCAGATCCCCAAAGCGATATTCCAGCCCGGCATTGGCAACCCAGTATCCGGCAACGGAGGTATCGTTCATAAAGCTGTAATAACGGCGGCCAAAATAGTTGGCATCAAAATGCGCTGTAGCTCCTTTCCATGTATAGGAAAGGGCTGTTTTGTACATCCACGCCGGATAGTTGACGATATTCTTGCCTGAGAGCGCGTAATAACCGCCGACGGTATCGACGTTCCGGTCATACGTGCCTTTGTTGTAGCTCAGCGTATTGGTAAAATTCAGGCCGGGGATAGGGGTCAGGGTAATGGCCCCGTTGGCGCCCGTCATGGAGATATGGCCGAAGTCGATCACCTGAGAGACCGGGTTGGTCAGAGACCCGACGGCTGCTGCCAGAAGCGGATGGATCAGGCTGGCGTGATAGACGGTCGCGTTTGCCTGAAGGTAGCGGGACGTATAGCGATAGCCGCCCAGATAGACCCACGCCTTGGACGGTTCCAGCGCCTTTTTCTGGGCCTGAAAGGTTGCCTGATCCTGCACGGAGTAGATGGAGTTGGCCACACCGTACGCCGAGACTTCATAGGCGCGCATGTTTTCAGCCACGTCTACATAGAATTCGTGGTGGTCGTTGAGGTGCCAGTCCAGATTGATGTGCGGCAGGAAGGCCTGTGAGGCTGTCAGAGAGCCATTGGGCAGGGCATCCGCCCCCGTCCAGTCCGCATTGTTGTAGTTTGCGCCACCGGCCGTTGTCGCCACCATGGATTTGAACCCGGCATGCAGCACCAGCCCCGGTGTCAGCTGAATGCTGTCCTGCAGATGGAACTGCATGACGTTGGTGGTCCACTGGAAGTTGTAGCCCTGCAGAAAGGCCTTGCCGTAAACATCATACGGGCCAACGGCTTTCAGCGGTGCGCCTTCCCCCAGAACAGGCTGCTGGTAATTGAAAAGTCCGGCCTGCTGGTTGTTGTTTTCATACCAGACGCCGCCTTCAATGGTGTGGCGGCCCCATTTGTAGCGCAGGCTGGTATCTATGCCGTAGCGTTCCTGACGGTTCTGCCAGACCTCTTCAGAAAATGGTGCGCCGTTGGGCGAGGGATCTTCTGAATCCGTGTAGCTGTAATAGCCGGTCTGGCTGTGGCCGTAGACGGTGGTGTTCCATGTCAGGCGGTCTGTCAAAGCGAGGTCAAAATGCAGACCGCCCATGAAGTTGATTTCAGACTGCCCGCCATCATACATGGCGATGTCGGCCCCGTTGATACCCGGCACGTTGTTATAGCCCGCAGGCACCGGCAGGGTGCCGTTGGCAATGCCGTAGGCCTGCGCGTAATTGGGATAAAGATGCGGGGTACGCCAGCCGAGATTTTTCAGGATGCCGATGGAGGTGTCCGGGTAGTTCCACTGGGCCAGACTGGACCAGTTGAAGAAGGCGGACATGCGGCTGCGGTGGCCGATGGGCTGCACCAGCTTGGCATCAACCTGCTGCATGAACTGGTCGCCCCGGCCCATCCACATGCCTTCATCCGTACGGGCATAGGAGGTATAAAAGCGTGTGCCGGTATCGTTCAGTTTGCCGGAATCCAGCCGCACATAGGTGCGATAGGAATTGTAGCTGCCGAAAGACTGACTGATCTTGCCGCCACGCTTTTCAGACGGGTCGGACGAACCAATCTGGATGGTGCCGCCCAGCGTGTTGGTGGAGGGCAGTTCGACCGATCCGGCCCCCTGTGACATCCGCATGGACTGGATATCATCCGGGATGATGGAGGAGGCGAGGCTCATGCCGCTAACAGACTGATAAGTCTGGTCATTCAGGGGAACGCCATCCACCGTAACGCCCATCTGGTTCATGAAGAACCCGCGCACGTACAGATTGGCGCCAAAACTGTCGATGCCGAACGGGTCTGTGGAGGAGAAGCTGACCCCCGGCATCCGGTCCAGCATTTTATACGGGCTGGTGCCCGGCACATACTGCCGCATAATGGCCTTGGTGACCGCCTGTTCCGCATCACGCCCGGTCAGCTGGCGGGCGGTGACGGACACACTTTCTGTACCGTGCGATTCCAGATCGGCCGGTTTGCTGTGGTGACTGGTGGCGGGCCGGGCTTTGGTCTTCGGAGTGCTCTCCGCCTTTGCCGGGGCATGAGCGGAAACCGGCTGCGCATGGCGTGGCGCATGCTTGTGCTGTGCGGTGGCTTCAGCGGCCAGAGCCGGGCGTTCGACAGCGAACAGCGTGATAGAGGACAAAAGCAGGTGTTTGGTGCGCACTTCGGTCAGCACTCCGGGGGGTGATGCGGGTCAAAGAGAAGCGGTCTCTTAGCCGTTGAACCTCCAGATATGCAAAGCCTTCAAGGAAGGGTGTGATGTTTTTGTGACATTTTAAGACAGTTTTCCCCCCGGTCTGTTGCACAAACATCGCGATTTGTGGCGTGGGGGCTGCACAAGGCTTTGCCCGTATGAGGGAAAAGCGTGAGCCTCCTTCCTTCACAGAGTGCGGGGAAGGAGGCTTTTTTCAGGAAAAAGCTGCGTTTTAGAGAATGGGGCTCCGCTCTTCCTGCTGCCCGCTTTTTTTCAGCAGAGCCAGAGCCAGCAGATAGACCAGCAGGCCGCCAACGGAGAGAATGGCGCCGCCAACGCCAAGTGACCCATACCCGAACTGGTTGGCCAGCAACACACTGCCAAGAGACGCCCCGAGCGCGTTGGCAATATTAAAGGCGGAATGGTTGAGCGAGGCGGCGAGTGTCTGGGCATCGCCCGCAAAATCCATCAGCCGGGTCTGAAGTGCCGGGCCAAGGCCGTTGACAAAGGTGGGGACCAGAAAAACAATGACCATGAGGCTGATATTGCTGTGCAGAACCGCGGAAAAAGCCAGCATAATCACAGCGCTCCCGGCAAGAGCCAGAATGGCGGCAAGGTTGATGTTACGGTCCACCAGCCAGGCCCCGCCATTTGCGCCAACCAGCATGCCCGCGCCCCAGATGACCATATAGATCATGATCTGCCATTCCGGCACATGCGTGACGTTTTGCAGAACGCTGGTCAGATAGGTGTAAATGCCAAACATGCCGCCAAAGCCGATGGCTGCCGTCAGCAGGGTAAGCAGGACCTGTGTGTTGCCCAGTGCGGTGACTTCCCGGAGCGGGGAGTTTTTCCGGTTGGGTTTATCGGCCGGAATATAGCGCAGCACGCCCAGAAAGGTCAGGCCGCCAAAGACGCCGATAATCAGGTAGGCAATCCGCCAGCCAAAATGGTCTGCCGCAAACGTGGAAAATGGTGCGCCAATCAGCGTGGAAATGGCAATACCGGACAGCACCCGGCCAACGGCCCAGCCCCGGCGGGAGCGTTCCACCATGGAGGCCGCCACCAGTGCTGAGATGCCAAACAGGGCGCCATGGGGCAGGCCTGTCAGAAAACGCGCGACTTCAACCAGCCCCGGCGTTGGCATGACAATGCTCAGGAAGTTGCCCAGACAGAACATGATCAGCAGAACCAGCAGGAGTTCCTTGCGGGAGAGGCGTGCCCCCAGAATGGTAATAAGGGGGGCGCCAATCACCACCCCCAGCGCGTAGGCGGTAATGGCATAGCCCGCATCCGCCAGAGAGAGGTTAAGGGACTGCGCAAATTCAGGAAGCATGCCCATAATGGCGAACTCCCCGGTTCCGACAACAAACGTGCCGAATGTCAGGGTAAGAAGGGCTGCGGTTCTGCCGTGCGGCGGCGGAACCACAGTCATGGTGCCCTCGGGCAATACGGTTTCTGTTGTCATAAAGGGTCTCGGCTAAAAAAAACGTTCAGGCGTTCAGAGCGCGGGCTGCAACGGTTGCAATGGCAATGTCGTCAGCGGTGCTGGCACCGGAGACACCAATGGCTCCCACAACGGTTCCATCAGCGTCTTTCAGCACAAGGCCGCCACCAAAGCTGATCAGCCCGCCATTGGTATTTTCCAGCGTGTAGGCATGGGCATTGGGGTGGGCAATTTCAGCAAATTCGGCGCTGTCCATCTGGAACAGGACGGCTGTGCGGGCTTTTTTATTGGCAATATCAATGGCCCCCAGAATGGTGTTGTCCATGCGCAGGAAGGCGACTGGCCATGCTGCGGCATCCACAATGGCAATACAGACGGAGACATTCATGCGGTGTGCTTCAGCCAGAGCGGCGTTCAGCATGGCGTGAGCGGCAGTGCAGTTCATAACGGAAAAATCGCTTTCTGGAAAAAGGCGCAGAGGCGTTGCGCCGGTCAATAAGGGAATGCAGCGCGCAAGGGAAAGCTTATTTGTTCAACAGTTCTGGATATCCATGCGCTCGACCTGCTTCATCATCACCCATGCCAGACGGCTGAGGCGGTGGGGCGGAAGCTTGCTGGCGGGCCCTGTCAGGCAGATGCTGGCCCGGACCTCGCCGTTGTCGCGCCAGGGAATGGCCACCCCGTTTACGCCGGGATGATAGGTTTGCAGATCCAGCGCAAAGCCCTTGATGCGGACAGTGTCTATCTGGGCCAGAATGTCACTGTTCAGGGCGTTGGCGCGGGTGCTCAGCACCCGTTTACCAAGGCCGGGCACAAAGGCCAGAAAGACCAGGCCTACAGCGGAGCCTTCCAGCTTTTCCCGGCGCGGAATGGTCCCCATTAGGGACGGGTCCGGCAGGTTGATAATGTCCAGATAGGCGGCCTCATCCCCGCTGGGAACCGCCAGCCAGACGGTGGCGTCACTTTCCTGCGCAATGGCTTCCAGCGTTGGGCGGAGGCGTGCGCGCAGCGCATTATCGTCGCCCGCAATGCGGGAGAGATTGAGAATGCGGCCACCCAGATGGTAGCGCATGTCCCCGGTCCGGCGTTGCACATAGCCCAGATGGTCCAGCGTCTGGAGAATGTTATGGACGGTGGTTTTTCCAATCCCCGAAATGCCGGAAATCTGTTGCAGGCGTGCGCTGCCACCCTCCTGGGCAATAATTTCCAGAATGGCGGCAGAGCGTTCAATGGACTGAATCAGTTTCGGGGTTTTGCCCATGGGACAGGTCTCCTGATGTTCACGCTTTATCGTGAGCAACCTGTCTTTGGGAACGGGGGCGTGTTCAGTATGGATGAACTTTTGCGGATTTTCTTTCTGGCTGTCTGCCGTGCTAGCCGGGCCAGCTTGAATGGTGCGCGCGTGCTGGCCAGACCGCTCAGGGGCTAAACCGTCGCCTGATGACGATCTTCCAGAGTGTTGAGCATCCGGGCCAGAAGGAGGGCAACGCTGACCAGCCCGAGGCCGCACAGGCACAGAATGCCAAACAGGGTTTCATAATGATGGTTGTGGAGCGGGACGGCTGTTGCGGGCGGGCTGGCGAGGCTGGCAATCTCACTCCCTAAATACATGCCGGCTCCGACTGTCAGATAATAGGCCCCGACCATCAGGCCATTCAGGCGGGCGGGCGCGTAGCGGGCAATAACGGCCAGCCCTAAGCCGCCAATCAGTAATTCCGCCGTGGCAAGAGCAAAATAACCGCCCAGCATGGGCCATGCGCTGGTCAGGCCGGGGCCAGCAAGATAGGTGCCGCCCCACCAGATAAAAAAGGCCAGGGCTACAAAACCGAAGCCTGCCGCGAATTTTGTCGGCAGGGAGAAGTCCCGGTCCCGGCTGGCAAGAGCGTGATAGAGTTTGGCGAGAAGGGGGCTGAGCAGAATAATGAAGATCGGGTCAAGCGCCTGAAACTGAGCGGCTGAAAGTGTGAACAGGGCATGCCCTGCCAGCCGGAACGTGCCATCAACATGGGTGAGGGCAAACAGGGTGAGGGAAGTTTGCATCTGCTGGTAGAAGCAATAGAACGCAATGCTTTGCAGCAGCATGACCCCCATGGTGACCAGATTCAGCCGCTCCCGTGAGGCCGCACGGCGGTAGAGTGCTATCCAGAGTAAAGCCACGAGCGCGAGGCAGCCCAGAACAGCCAGTCTGGCGAAAGAGGCGCTGGAGAGAACGGCCATAACCGCGAGCGCACAGAGCGCAATGGCTCCCGCACCAGCCGCCGCGGCGCGGAACTGGAGGGGAGCGTAGTCTGGTGCGGAACCTGTAAGGCGTAAAGCCCGCGTGCGGGAGAGCAAAATCAGTAACGCGCAGGCAGGCCCGGCCACACAAAGCCCGAATGCGGTGAGAGATCCGGCATGGTCCCGCACCCACGGAATACACAGCATGGAGAGAGCGGAGCCAACATTGGCGGCCATATAATAGAGGGTAAAGGCGGAATCCCGCTCCTGCGGCTGGTCTTCATAAAGGCAGCGGATAAGCTGGGCGGCGTTGGGTTTGAAGAGCCCGTTGCCTGTTGCAGCCAGTGCCAGTGCGGGCTCAAACAGTGTGCGATACACAGTGGACAGAGCAAGCAGGCCATAACCTGCACTGAGCAGAATGGACCCCAGCACGACTGTGCGTCGGGCTCCATAAACGCGGTCTCCCAGCCAGCCGCCCAGCAGAGGTGTGGCGTAAATCATGGCCGCGAAAGCCCCTACCAGCAGATCCGCCCCCATATCGGCCATGCCAAGCTGCTGCACCATAAACAGCAGCAAGATGGCTTCCATGCCATAAAACCCGGCACGTTCCGCGGCTTCCGTGACCAGCAGAGTTAAAAAAGCGGAGCGTGGGGCGGTCAGGGGAGGGGTGTCTGGCTGCACAGAGAGGGTCCTTACATCGTCACACGCGCAGAGGAAGCTATGCGGCTAAGAAACTGGCGGGGGAGAGCGGGTCGAAAATCTGGTTTCTTATTTCGTATACGATCATACAGAGAAGATCGGTTCGGACAAGAAATTAGTCTGAAAAAGTGATTGATATTTTCAGCAACCCGTTTTCTGACTTTCTTGAAAGCGCGCGCGATAAAATCTATCTCTCTTGCCAAAAATAGTATACGATATATTAAAGATATTCCCGTGATTGAGAGGCTTCAGCACAGTGAGACGACGTTTTGCAGGGCAGGCGGGCCGCCCCACCGGAAGGAATACGGTTTCCGGGTGCATGGGCTTCCGGATACGGATGCTCTGGCAGCGTGTTCCCTGCGCTCTCATGCTGGCGGGGTTAGGCGGGGCAGGCCTTGTGGGGCCGTTGTCGGCTTTTGCGCAGGCTAGGTCTGCTGTAGGGCAATCCGATAAGTCTGATCAGCCTGTGTTTCACTGTGATGCAGCAAAAAGCCTGACCCTTTGCAATGCCGGGCCGTTTTTTCTCCGGTTTCAGGCATCGGACGGAACGCTGCGGGCGCTTTCTGCCCTGACAGATAAAGACGCGGATTATCTGCCATGGCGCATAGAGGCGCGTCGGCAGGGGAATGGTTTTGCGCATCTGGGGGACATTGATTTCCGGCTGAAAACCGAGGGGGAGACGGGCTGGCAGGATTACGCCTCATGGCATGTCAGGCGGCCCGTAACACAACCCAGCACCCAGAACGGGGGGCAGGAGAGTGTCCTGCGGCGGGACGATATGAGTGCCTCTCTGGGGTATGGGTTTCCGTTACAGGTTGTTCGTGCATGGAGGCTCTCCGGGCAGGATCTGGTTTTGGAATTTTCTGTCACCAATCCCGGCAAACAGACCGTGATAGTTGGCGGTTTGGGCATACCGCTGGTGTTCGGGAATGACTTTACCGATGAAACACTGGAAGAGGCACACCGGCACGAAGTGTTTGCAGACCCCGCGATTGCGCGGGATGGGGGGTATATTCAGGTCACGCGGATGAGTGGGGCGGGTCCTGTTTTGCTCGGGGKGCCGGAGGGTCACACACCACTGGAAGCATATCGTCCGATTATGGATGCACCCCATGCCGTGCCCGGAGCGAATGCCGTGCTGACGGATGGCACGCCCCGGAGCCAGACGTTTGAAGGGTTTTATGACTGGATGCCCGCCAGCGCCGGTTTTGCCGGGCAGGAGTGGAAAAACGCGGGTGCGCAGTGGAATACTCCGACACAGTTTAGCTTACACCCCGGTGAAACACGCAGTTTTGGCATCCGCTTTACGTTTGCCCCCGGTGTGCGCGGGATTGAAAAAACACTGGTAGAGCATGCGCGGCCGGTTGCCGTCAGCCTGCCGGGCTATGTGGTGCCGCAGGACCTGCCCGCTACCCTCTCCCTTCAGGCGCCGCTGCCTGTTCGGTCTTTTTCCGTGGAGCCGGAGGGAGCACTGAGCCTTGTTCCGGAAGGCACGCGCGGGGTCTGGCAGCGTTATCGGGTAGAAGGCAGAACATGGGGGCGGGCGCGCCTGTCTGTTACGTACGCTGATGGCAGTGTGCAGACGCTGAACTATTTTGTCACCCATCCGGCCCGGACGGCCGCTGAGGAGATGGGGCGTTTTCTGTTTTCACGCCAGTGGTATGAAAACCCGGCAGACCCGTTCCATCGTAGCCCGTCAATCATGACGTATGATCAGGAGGCCGGGCATATCGTCACGCAGGAGCCGCGTGTCTGGATTGCCGGGCTGAGTGATGAGGGCGGGGCTGGCAGCTATGTTGCCGCAGCCATGAAAGAGCTGGACAACCCCGACCCGCAAGAAGTTGCGAAGCTGGAGCGGTTTGTCAATGAAACTGTGACTGGCCGCTTGCAGGTTGCATCAGGGCCCGCAGAAGGCGGTGTCAGGAAAAGCCTGTTTTATTATGATCCGGCTCATTTCCCCGATTTGTATAAGACAGGCGAAAACTGGAAAACATGGGCTTCATGGTCGCGGGAAAAAGCGGCGGATATCCAGCGGGCTTATAATTACCCGCATGTCGCTCTGGTGCACTGGGTTTTGTATCGGCTGGCACGCAACCATACCGGGCTGGTGCAGCAGCATGATGCGCTGTGGTATTTGCGTAAGGCGGCTGTCACAATGACAGCCATGATGCAGCAGGCCCCGTACTACACGCAGTATGGCCTGATGGAGGGGGATGTTTTTGTTGAAATCCTCAGGGATTTAAAACGGGAAAACCTGACAGAAGAAGCGAGCGTAATCGAAACGCTTATGAAAAAGCGTGAGACTGTCTGGAAAGGCCAGCGCTACCCGTATGGGAGTGAAATGGCGTGGGATTCCACCGGGCAGCCGGAAGTGTATGCGTGGCTGACCTATTTTGGTGATGCGGCACAGGCGGCGGAAACGCGGGATGCCATTCTGGCGTATGATCCGGCTTTGCCAAGTTGGGGCTACAATGGAAATGCCCGCCGTTACTGGGATTTTCTCTACGCCGGAAAACGTGCCCGGATTGAGCGGCAGATTCACCATTATGGCTCTGCACTGAATGCCGTTCCGTTGTTTTCGGCTTTTCAGGCTCAGCCCGCAGATTTGTATATGCTCCGTGTGGCCTATGGCGGCCTGATGGGTGCTTTAACCAATATTGACCAGCAGGGATTTGGATCAGCCGCATTCCATTCTGCCCCGGATGCCATGCAATTTGATGCCTATTCCGGAGATTACGGCATGGGGTTTTACGGGCATGCTCTGGCAACACAGGTTGATGTGATCAAAGACCCCACGTTTGGCTGGCAGGCTTTTGGGGCGCTCCTGCAGGAAGGCCGCGATGGCAGCGTGACGGTTCTGCCAAAAGATAGTGCCAGAACACGTATTTTCATCGCGCAGGTGGGCGTCTTCCTGACGCTGGAAAGCGGAAAGTTTGAAGCTGCGACGTATCATCCTGCCTCTCAGGACATTGAGGTCACACTGGCAGCAGCAGACCGCTGGACCCCGGTTGCACGGCTGCGCGCTGACTACCCTGCCGGAGTGCCTGCGCATCCCTACGTTCTGAGCCCCGCACCACCAGGCGTGCGGGGCGCGTGGGAAATACCTTTGCACAGCAGGACGACCGTTCTGCATCTGCATGCAGGGCGGCCTTGAGGCGGATTACGTTCTGAGAGCTTTATTTTCGGAAACAGACGATAGTTTTTGCACGGTGGGAAGGAAAGAGTATGGGGATCAGACTGAACAGGCGTTTCCTGCTGACAAGTGCGGCTCTGGGTGGCGTGGTATCCGGTGTGCCCGGAATACGCCGGGCATTTGCCTCAGGGGACAGGGTGGGCGGAGCCGGAGAGGCCGTAACCCCGGTGCCGCTGCAGGATGTTCGGCTGCTTCCTTCCCCGTGGCTTGATGCAGTTGAGAGAAACCGGGCTTATCTGCTGAGCCTGAGCGCGGACCGCCTGTTGCATAACTTCCGCACGCAGGCGGGACTGCCTGCCAGAGGCGCAGTCTATGGCGGGTGGGAGAATGACACGATTGCCGGGCATACGCTCGGCCATTACCTCTCCGCTCTGGCTCTGATGTATGCGCAGACAGGGGAAGCCGAATGTCGCAACAGGGTGGCCTATATTGTGCAGGAACTGGCTCTTGTTCAGACTAAATGGGGCGACGGGTATGTCGCAGGCTTTACCCGCAAGGAAAAAGACGGAAAAATTACTGGCGGGAAAATAATTTTTTCTGAAATTGAAAATGGCGATATCCGCTCAGGTGGGTTTGATCTGAACGGAGCATGGTCTCCGCTTTATAATATCCATAAAACATTTGCCGGTTTGTTTGATGCACAAACCTACTGCCAGAATACGGATGCGCTGGCCGTCGCAGTCAGGCTGGGTGGTTTTTTTGAGGTTTTTTACAGCAAACTGACAGACGCGCAGCTCCAGAAAGTTCTGACCTGTGAATATGGTGGACTGAACGAGAGTTTTGCCGAGCTGGCGGCCCGCACAGGCGATACAAAGTGGCTGAAACTGGCAAAGCGCACCTATGACCATCCGGTGCTTGACCCTCTAATGGCGCGGCAGGATGATCTGGCCAACCGGCACGCCAATACGCAAATTCCGAAGCTGATCGGGCTGGGGCGGATTGCGGAGGTAAGCGGGGATAAAAGCTGGCAGGTGGGGCCGCGTTTTTTCTGGCAGGCCGTGACCCGGCACCATAGTTACGTGATCGGCGGAAATGCGGACCGGGAATATTTCTCGGAACCAGACACAGTTTCTCAGCATCTGACGGAGCAGACCTGCGAGCATTGTAATACGTATAACATGCTCAAGCTGACGCGGCAGGTTTACACATGGCAGCCGGACAGCACGCTGTTTGACTATTACGAGCGTGCGCATCTGAACCATGTTCTGGCGGCGCATGATCCACACACCGGATTGTTTACCTACATGACCCCGACCATCACCGCCGGTGTGCGGGAGTGGTCAACCCCTGAAGATAGTTTCTGGTGCTGCGTGGGGACTGGCATGGAAAGTCATGCCAAACATGGAGAGTCTATCTGGTGGCAAGGGGCTGAGACGCTCTTTGTGAACCTCTATATTCCCTCCCGCCTGCACTGGGCGGCTCAGGACGTTGTCTGGCGAATGGACACACGTTACCCGTATGACGGGCAGGTCACGCTGAGCGTGGAAGAGGCGAAAGCGGCCGGGCCTTTCCGTCTGGCTCTGCGGGTTCCGGGCTGGGTTAAGGGCTCCATTTGGCTAAAGGTAAACGGCGAGACCGTCCCGGCGCAGCCTGAAGGTGGATATGTTATCCTCAATCGGGTCTGGCATGAGGGGGATACTGTCACACTGACATTGCCTCTGGCACTGCGCACGGAAGCCCCGGTGGAAGCGCCGCATCTTGTCTCGCTCCTGCACGGCCCCATGGTGCTGGCTGCTGATCTCGCCACAGCCGAAGGCGCTTATGATGCTATGGACCCGGCGCTTGTGACATCGGATGTTGTGCGGGATTTTGTGCCGGTGGCAGGGCAGGAGGCGGTGTATCGCACGACACAGGCAGGACGACCGGCGCAGCTTGAATTCAAACCTTTTTATGCGCAGTACAAGCGCCGCAGCGCCCTGTATTTGCGCTGTTTTTCAGAAACGGAATGGACG
The DNA here is from genome assembly GCF_018811975.1 of Acetobacter sp. P1H12_c. Lineage (NCBI taxonomy): Bacteria > Pseudomonadati > Pseudomonadota > Alphaproteobacteria > Acetobacterales > Acetobacteraceae > Acetobacter > Acetobacter sp. P1H12_c. The sequence continues at coordinate 103,884 of NZ_JACRVR010000007.1, forward strand.
CAGGAAGAAGGTCTATATCGTGAGGAACAGCGCCGCCAGAAGGATATCGCGGCCCGCACGATTGATGTTATTCATTTGGGTGAAATGCAGCAGGAGCATGATCACGGCCTGAAGGCGGATGAGTCCTGGCCGCTTGTCTATCGCGGGCGGAACGGGCGGGATCTGCGCGCGGGCGGGTTTATGGAATTTACTCTCAAGGCTGCTCCGGGGCCGCTGGTTTTACAAACGACATTGTGGAGCAAGGATAGTCCGCGCACACGGGGCACGCATATTCTCATTAACGGTAAAGCGCTTTCCGGTCTGAACTGGCCTGCGGAAGCGCCCGCACGGTTTGTGGAGATGGAGGTTGCGCTTCCGGAAGCATGGACACGCGGAAAACAGAGCCTGACGGTGCGTATCGTCCCGGGTGGGTCCCGTTCCAATGGTCCGTTCTTTGGGGTGCGTTTGCTGGCGGCCCGTAAAAAAGCGGAGTAACGCAGTCAGGCCGGTATTTTCAGCCATCTTTATGCGTATTGGTTGTTTCAGCGTGGGGAATGCCTTAGCTATACAGACAAGATCTGAGCGATAGAAGTGAAGTTTGTATAATATGAGCACCCCACAGAAGACGCGGCTTGTGTCGCGGTCTATTTCAGACCAGCTTTATGATGTTCTCCGCGAGCAAATCCTGAATGGCGAGGTGGGGGAGGGCGAACCGATCCGGCAGGATGGGATTGCCGCAGCGTTTGAAATCAGCAAAATCCCGGTGCGTGAAGCACTGGTGCGCCTGCAACAGGATGGTCTTGTTTCTCTGCACCCCAAGCGCGGATTTTTTGTCACGCCGCTGACGCGCAAAGAAGCGGAGGATGTTTTTCACCTGCGCCTGCTGATTGAGCCGGAGGCGACGGCTCTTGGCGCGCAGAGTGCAACAGAAGAAGATGCAAAAAAAGCGCAGGCCTGTCTGGAAGAGCTGGAAAGTGCCGTCGCACGGCAGGACCCACGGCGGGGCGTGTATAACCGGCTTTTTCACCTGGCCTTGGTCCAGCCTGCGGCAGGCCCCACGACCATTCATGTGCTGACCCTGCTCAACGTGACGGCGGACCGTTATGTACGCTTCCATATGCATATGCAGGATATTGATACCCGCGCTAATCAGGAACATCGTGAACTGATGGCGTGCTGGCTGGCTGGCAACAAGCGCGAGATTGAAAAGCTGATGCGCAAACATATTCAGACGACGCTGGATGACCTCCGGGGTGCGCTGAAATAAAATTCCAGTCTGCGAGAGATGTCTGCCTGTAAGCCGGCTTATCAGGTGCAGGCAATGTGAAATTGCTTTGCCTGCCTGCCTCGCTCCCGCCTGAACCGCCTCCGTTTTTACCGGGTTGTTTTTACGCCGCAGAGCGCGGCCCAGTGGTGGATAATCAGTGCAAAGGCAATCACCGCCACATCATCCCACACATGGTTCAGCAGGCCCGTGCCCTGAAAAGGACCGCACCATGAGAGACCAAGCAGCCCCAGAAAATATACCGGCATCCACAGGCTGCTGCGGAGTTCCTGAGACCACGCGGCACTGGACAGGTTGCGCCGCACAAGCATCATGAAAATCCCTGTGAGCACCAGCAGGGCGGGCATCAGCCAGCACAGGGTGCTCCACCCCGTCCAGATAACAATCAGGGAGGCGATGGCAAACGCCAGAGGGGAGAGCACGGAAAAGCAGGGCAGGCGGAAAGGGCGCGGCAGGTCAGGCTGGCAGCGGCGCAGGGCGGCTGCCGATGTAGGCGCCATGGCATAGCTGAGCATGAGGGCGGAAGACACGACCCCAATCAGCGCCTGCCAGGAGGGGAACGGAAGAGTCCAGAACAGCGCCAGCCCGAATGTCAGTAGCAGGGCTTTGTCCGGCACACCGCGCTGCGTGTCCATGCGCTGAAAAACCGGAAAGAACGTGCCGCTTCTGGACCACGCATAAACCACGCGGGCCGTGGCCGACATGTAGATATTACCGGTGCCGGTGGGGGAGAGAATGGCATCTGTCACAACCATCAGCGCCAGAAAGCCCAGACCAAGCTGCACGGCAATATCATGGAAGGGCAGGCTGAGCCGGGTGGCAATTCCGTTCCAGCCATCCGTCAGCAGGGCCGGAGGCAATGCGCCGATAAATGCCGTTTGGAGCAGCAGATACACCAGCATGGCCAGCGTGATGGAGGCCACCAGTGCAATGGGAATGGTGCGCTGCGGATTGCGCACTTCACTGGCAACCGAGAGGATGGGGGTCAGCCCCAGATAGGCAAAAATAACGCCCCCGGCGGAAATGGCGGTTTCCACACCCTGAAAGCCATGCGGCGCAAAGCCATGCAGGCTGAAGTTGCCGGGGTGCATGGCGGCCAGAAGCAGGACGACAACGAGCGTCGGCACCAGAAATTTGAAAACCGTCACGATATTGTTGATGAGTGCAAAACTGCCAATACCGCGCCGGTTGATGGCATACAGCAGCCCCATGACCGCAAGCTGGACCAGCCACCCGGCCAGAGTAGGGTCTCCGCTGGCATTGCGGGTCAGGCCCCCTGTCCAGGCATCCGCATACTGGCGGGCGGCTACGATCTCGATGGAGATCAGGCTGGAGAAGGCGATGGTTGTCATGGCACCGGTCAGAAAAGCCGCGGTCGAGCCATGTGCCTGTTCCGGGTAGCGCACGACGCTGCCCGCCAGCGGCAGGGCCGCCCCCAGTTCACAATAGACCAGCCCGATCAGCAGAACCGCAATCCCGCCGATCAGCCAGGAGACGATGCTGGCCGGACCGGCCATATCCGCCACATGCGCGGCGGCAAACAGCCAGCCGGAGCCGAAGATGGAGCCGAAGCCGATCATTGTCAGATCAAACAGGCCAAGGCGTTGCCTGAAGTGGCCTGAGTCATCATGCTGTGTGGCGTCATGCGGCATGAAGGGCTCCTGTCGTCCGTCTTGTGGCTGGCTGGCGGTGGGCTTTAGCAGCCTGTCGGATTGGGGTACCCTGTGAAGGGGTGATGTTGTAAGGTTGTGAGATGAGCAGCTTCATCCCGTTTGACCGGTCTCAGCCGTATCTTCTGCCACCGGATCTGAAGTCGTGGCTTCCTGCTGACGATATGGCGCATTTCATTGTTGCAGCCGTTGAGCGGGTTCCGATGAGCGCGTTCTGCGTGCCAGTGCGCACGGGAGGCAAGGCGCAGTATCATCCGCGCCTGATGCTGGCCCTCC